>JBMNUW010000047.1:0-20487 GCA_050946475.1 Prevotella sp. | reverse complement strand
GACCAGTTCACAGCCATCAAAGGCAATTCCGAACTGAAGAACTATCACTTCATTTCTCCAACAGTCTCCTATAATATTATTCCCAACAAGCGAGCCAGCTTCAATGCTTATGCCCGTTGGCAGTATTTCGATAACCCCTCCACCTATATTTGGGAGCCCATGAAATATAACGGCAGTACCGTAGTGGTGCGAAGCTATACTAATGCCGGCTATCTGTCGGACCTCCATTATGGAATAAGCGGAACTCTCAAGCTCTTTGACAACAATTTGTACCTAAATACAACGTTGTCCCAACACTATTTCAAGCAGAGTGGTCCGTCAGAAATCGGCACATGGCCCCTGTCAGTCAGATGTCAGGTCAACTGGTACATCAAAAATCTCGCCGTTAGTGCTTCATGGGAAAAATCTACAAAGTACGTCTCTATCTTCCAAACCAGGAAGTGGCCTCAAAACTATTTTGTTGCCCTCACCTATGGAAATGGAAACTTCGTAGCGTAGTTTACCTGCAAGAATCTGTTCAATGGCTCTTGGCGGACAACCAGGAATCTGTATCATAGTAATCAAGTGGACTATGACCTTCAGTATTTTGGCAATGACTATCACCGTTCTTTCGTTCTAAGCCTCTCATATTCATTCTCTTACGGGAAAAAGACGAATCGGAAAGACCGCATAGAGAAATCCGGAATGCCAAACTCTGCCATCGTAGAATAATATTACGAAGTTGCTCTCTCTTAACTCTGTCGAACTAATTGCAGGGCTGCCGGCCTTGTGCCGGCCCCCGTCCACGAAGCATCGTAAACTCGGATGTGGGCTGGCACATTTCTGTCCCCCGACGAGGAAATCGAAAGAGCTGCCGGCAACCCTGCAACGGTTGAAAAGGAATTCATAGATTCAACTGAGATGGAGGCCTGTGGCAATTCAGAACCGATAGCTGATGCCTACGTTAGGGAGAGAAACGTCAGGGAAGGCTCGAACAAGTTGTTGGATTCGTATTTCTGTACATGTCCATACTTATCGATATAATAGTCCTCATGATCGGCCAATAAAATGTAATCTTCATTTTCATGCCATGCGGCAGTGAGCACATCCGCCCCTAACTGGAAAGCAAAGCGCTTTGAGAGGGCTACTTGGTAACCCAAGGAAAACTTTGCGGCGAAATAGCTCTTGTTGAAAACTGCGAAATGACCTTTCGTCTTCTCGGTTTTATCGGCATAATGCATGTAGCCGGGAGCAATGCTGAGAAGCCAACAGATAGCAGTGCTTTTTCATTTTATGTCAACTATTTATTTTTACCCTATAGACGGATTTTTTCTAAATACCCCTATTCAAAGTTTATTTATTTTTTACCAGAATTTGCAAGTTATATCTTGAATTTTCAGCAAGCATAGGTTCCTGAGACAGAGGCTCTAATATTAAACGTCCGTCGTAAGCCATGATATTTCGTCTTGAACGAAGGTTATTTATAATGAAACCCAACTTAAAAACGATTAAGACCCACATGGGGAAAAATTGAGACCCACATGGGAAAAGATCGTGCCCCACGTGGGAGAAGATTAAGACCCACGTGGGAAAAGATCATGCCCCACGTGGGAGAAGTTTGAGACCCACATGGGAAAAGATCGTGCCCCACGTGGGACTCGTTGTCATTCTTGCTTCTTTGCTTCGCAAATGAGGATACATCACATTGTAAAAGAGGCATCTTCACATCACCATCAATGACAGATGACATCGCAAAGGATGACGTATTACATTGTAAACGATGGTGGGTAACATTATGATAGATACCTTTTAACATGATAAAAATGTTGTGGATTCTTAAATTAAAGACTTGAATTTTTCGCTGGTAACAAAGATATATAAGAAATAAGCATTTCATTTTATATCAAGTAGTTAAGAGCGTTTATTAAAGCTAAATATCAAAAAGTCTTGTCTATACAAAAGACTTATTCAGGCATTTGCGGGTATTGCTCACGAAGTTGAGTAAGACGCTGCTGCACTTGATTCATGAATTGCCGATAAGTATCAGATTCAGGATGAAACGGACGGTGGGCAAGAGCCTTACGAATGGGTTCGTAAAGTTGAAGGAAACGGAGAGTGTCGTCGGAAAAATAGGAAGCTGACAATCGCTCCCATATATAGTCCACAGCTTGATCGGAAGGATGAATCATGTCGGACTTGTAGAAGCGATAATCACGAAGTTCGTCATTGATTAACTCATAAGATGGGAAATAGTCCACATGACCCCTTGATGAAGAAGAAGCTTTATAGTGGTTAACCACTGCATCGGTGGCCAAGAGAAGAACAGACTTGGAGAGTTGACTGGCGTGATAGCCGTACTTTCGATAACGGATGGGACTGACGGTAAGGAGAACGTTTAGTTGAGGGTACAACTGGTGGAGCAAGTCGATGGCTTCGCAAATGGACTTGGCACAAGTTTCCACATCCAATATGTGCTCTTCAAAGAGATTCTGAGGACGTTTCTGACAGTTATCAACAATTTCACCCGTAGCCCGAAGCACATAGACATGATTGGTACCTAGAGTGATAACAACGGTACCAGGCTCATCGGCTGTGAAGGGCATCTGTCGGAGTTCCTGCAAGCGCTTCACGCTATGGAAGACACTGACCGGGTTGTACATAACACCAAAAGGATTTACCAAAGCGCGAAACTTCCAATCTATAAATCGCTGTCCGATGTTGTCGGCAAAACAAGAGCCTACGAAAAGCATGCGCTCGCAAGGACTGATTTTCCAAGAACTATCAGGAACATCCACCTTTGTTCTGAAATCCATAGCAAATGATTTTAAGGTGCATTATAAATTGGGTATCTTATTCCTTGCCGTTTCTAAAATGTCATGATGGTCGAAGGCAAGGGACGGCAGCGCATCAATGGGAAACCACTGTGCCTGGTTTGCATCGTCACCGCCTACAGCAGGAACAGGACTGTCTAGCCAAGTGAAATAAGCGATGGTAATGACACGGCCTCTCGGATCGCGATCCACAGCAGTGAAAGCACCCACCTGCTCCAGTTCACCAACCTTGATTCCTGTTTCTTCAAAGAGTTCACGACGGGCAGCATCTTCCGCAGTCTCATCCATGTTCATAAATCCACCTGGAAAGGCCCAACAGCCTTTGTAAGGATTATTCTTGCGCTCGACGAGAAGCAACTGCACGGTGTCACCCTTCCGGGCAAACACCAAGCAGTCTGCTGTTACGGCGGGCCGTGGATATTTATAAGTGTACATTTCTATGAAAACGTTAGCATTCTTCCGCCTTCTTGTTTTTCTTCCATTGCATGAAGAGGCCCAGAATTACGAGTATGGCCAAAATCACTTCGGCTGAATAAGCCACAGCCTCCGTAGTCTTGATTGATGTGGGATGGAAATCAAGCACCACTTCGTGCTTACCAGGTTTCAACTTTAGAGCTCGCAGAATGTAATTCACACGACCGAGTTCCACTTCCTCACCATCAACGGTTGCTTTCCAGCCTGGATAGTAGATTTCGGAGAAGACCAAAACACCACCCTTTCCGGAGACCACATCATAAGTAAGATGATTTGGTGCATAAGAAGTCATCTTGACGAGCGACGACTTATCTTGAGTAACCGAAGGTCCGAGAACAGACTCGAACTTACAGTCAGCCACAGCTTCACGATGAAGATCTATCTTGCCTACACGCGAAATTTCCTCATTGGCATTGTTCACATAAGAAACTTTGTCAACCATCCATGCATTTCCATACGCATAGGGATTTTGCAAAGGCACTGTCTGTCCGTTCTGCAGAGGCATGATAAAATAACGCGTGTTGAGCATATCAAGAACAGGGAAAATTGAGTCACCATTCACTTTCGTCATGTCCCCCGCTGCTTTGTTCAACTCTGGCGAAAGCCGTTGCATCTCAGGAGAAATATATGCCTCTATCATCTCTTGATAACGACGAAGTTTAGCGGCATGGTATCCTCCGATACTCTTATGATAGTAGCTCGTCTCGTTCTCGTTGAAAGTGTTAGTCGCAAGATTGAGCACTCGATAGTCGAGCGTTTTGTCGCGAAGAATTAGTTGGTCAGTCGCAGTCATCTGCTGAGGTGTGTCTCGAACACTCTTCTCCACGAACATACCATCGTTGAGATAGCGCTTGTTCACGCTCCACATATCAATGAGACAGAGCAAGGTGATGGCAGCCACAGTATATTTGGCATTAAGTTTTTTAGCCTTGAAGAGCAAGAGGAACAGAGTTCCGATGGCCACTATGAAGAACGACCGGAGGGCATCGGCTGTGAAGATGGCCTTACGCATGGTGATGAGATTGGCCTTGAGCGGTCCGAGGTACTCGGCAGGAATCTGCTGAAGTGCCATATTTTCCTCTGTAGAGATGTAATTGGGGAAAAAGAGTGTCGGCGCAAGATAGAAAAGCAGAGCTACACCACCCGTCAATCCGAAACTAACATAGAGCCATTTCATGTTCTTTTTCAACGTATCGGGTTGATCTATTATCTTCTTAAGAGCCAGCATCGCCAACAGAGGAATGGTGAATTCGGCAATGACAAGAATGGATGCTACAGTACGGAATTTAGCATACATCGGCATATAGTCGATGAAGAGATTGGTAAAGCCCATGAAATTCCGTCCCCAGGAGAGTAAAATGGAAAGTACAGTGGCAGCGAGGAGAGCCCACTTCATCGGTCCCTTGACTATGAAAAGACCGAGGAAAAAGAGCATCAATACGAAAGCACCCACGTAAACAGGTCCGGAAGTACCGGGCTGCTCGCCCCAATATTGTCCGAGTTGCTGATAGATTTGCATGAACTGTGGGTCAGCTTTCTTCATTGCCACCTCATTTTGACTTAGCGGAACAGAAGCACCACCCTTGGCGTTTGGCACAAGAAGCGTCCATGTTTCTCCGATGCCATAGCTCCATTGAGTGATGTAATCGCGGTCCAGTCCACTGTTGGTCTGATTGGCGACATCCTTCTTCACTAATTCGCTCTTGCTTCGCATACTCTCTTGCGAATACTGCCAAGTGTGATAAAGATTGGAAATGTTGACAGCTATACCGATGACGCCACCGGCAAGCGCTACTAAAGAAGCCTTCCAAAAACGAGCCATAGCCTTCTCCTTGATGGCAATGGCCAGCCACGCCAATACCATGAAGAAGAGAATGAACAGATAATAGTAGGTCATCTGCACATGGTTGGCCTTCACTTCAAAAGCAGTGAAAATTGCCGTAACAACCAGTCCCCAGAAGTATTTGCCTCGATAGGCCAGTGCTATACCTGCAAACATGGGCGGCAGATAGGCCAAAGCCATGACTTTCCAAATATGACCTGCTGCTATGATAATGAAGAAATAACTGGAGAAAGCCCATATCACAGAACCAAGCACTGCAAGATACTGCCTGAAGTCAAAAGCCCGTAACATGATGTAGAAGCCCAACAAATAGGCGAAGACATACCATACATAGTCCGGGAGCCAAAGATGGTAAGCGTTCATCACCGAAGACAATACGGAAGTCGATGAATAGGATGGGCTCATCTGGTAAGTAGGCATTCCGGAGAAGAGGGCATTGGTCCAGCGTGACTGTTCACCAGTCTTTTCCTTGTAAAGCTCAGTTTCGTGACCAGCACCCCTTCCGGCTGCAGAATCGTGCTGGAAGAGAATACGGCCTTCGAAGTCTGCCGGCATAAAGTAGGCAAAGGAAATCACGGCAAACAGCACTATGGCCAGAATGTCGGGAAGGCATTTCTTGATTTCTTTCATATATGTTAATCTTTGATTTATTCACAAGTGTTTTCCTCGAGCGGATTTCACCCGTTTATACAAGGAACGATGCAAAGTTAGTAAAAAAAGCACTGATAGATGAAAAGTTATGCGACAAAACTAAGAGGTAAGTTGATTTTTTCGTAACTTTGCACCGATAAAAGCAATGAAAGACTGCCGATGAAACAACAAATGCAGTCTCAAGAATAAATTAATAAATCAGAACGGATAAAACCATTAAATTTTGATTTTATCCTTACATATACTTAAAGTTAATAAAGAACACTATGAAAATAGGAATCATCGTTGCGATGGAAAAAGAGTTTACCCAGTTGAAGACCTTGCTCGACGATGCTCGTACGGAACGTCAGGGTCACAGCGATTTTGTCTGCGGTAGAATAGGTGAGAAAGATATTGTGGCTCACAAATGCGGCATAGGCAAAGTGAACTCAGCTATCGGAACGGTGGAAATGATTCGCAATTATCAGCCAGACCTTGTGGTTTCTACAGGCGTGGCAGGAGGAGCTCAGACGTCTCTCAATGTCATGGACGTTGTTGTGGCTACCGAATGCGTCTACCATGATGCCTACTGTGGCAGCGAAGTGGAATATGGTCAGATTATCGGAATGCCTGCCAGGTTTCGCACTCCCCATGTTCTGGTAGAGAAAGCATTGAAGTGTGACGGCACCACACATGTGGTTAGCGGTCTGACAGTAAGCGGAGAATGGTTTGTAGACAGCAGGGAGAAAATGCGTTCCATCCTCGACCGATTCCCGGAAGCCATGGCTGTGGATATGGAAAGTTGCTCCATAGCTCAAACGTGCTACATCTATAAGGTACCATTCGTTTCCTTCCGCATCATCAGCGATGTTCCATTGAAAGACAATAAGGCTACACAGTATTTTGATTTCTGGAACCGCATGGCAGAAGGAAGTTTCAATGTAATGCGAAAGTTCATTGACAACATTAATGATATAGCAACAACACATTGATTTTCAAGCTATTCGTTTTTCAACAACTATTGAATAATCAAAACAGGAACTACATAATATGAACGAAGAATTGTCTAAAATTCCATCTTTCAGAATCAATCACGAAAAACTATTACGCGGAATTTATGTATCGCGGAAAGACAAGGTGGGAAACGAAGTGATTACTACCTTTGATATTCGCATGAAAGAGCCCAATCGGGAACCCGTGCTACATGTGGGAGCAATCCACACCATTGAGCATCTAGCAGCCACCTTCCTAAGAAACGACAAAGAATGGAAAGACAGGGTGATATACTGGGGTCCAATGGGATGTTTGACCGGCAACTATTTGCTACTGCGTGGAGATCTGGTTCCAGAAGACATTGTGGACTTAATGCGACGTACATTTCAGTTCATAGCAGACTATGAAGGAGAAATACCAGGAGCTGCTCCCCGAGATTGTGGCAACTATCTTCTTCACGATTTACCCATGGCTCGGTGGGAAGCCCGTAAATTTCTTAACGAAGTGCTCCTGAAGATACAACCGGAGAATATGGTTTATCCAGAATAAGCATCGTCTTACCGACTTCTGCATCCCTACCCTCTTCTTTATATGAGGGCATTTATCAATTATTCCTTAGGGTATTCTCTTATGGCAATAAAAATCTAGAAATAAAAAAGGGCGATTGACAATGTTGTCAATCGCCCTTTTTATCTGTTATAGTATATTATCCAAAGTTATCGTACATGATGCTCTCAGGCTCAACGCCTAACGAGTCAAGATACTCAGTTACGGTCTTAATCAGCATGGGAGGACCGCAAAGATAATACTCACAATCCTCAGGAGCCTCATGGTCTTTCAGATACGTGTCGCGGATGCAATTCACGGCAAAGCCGGCATAATACTTCACACCTGCTGCATCAGCTTTGGGGTCAGGACGGTCGAGAGAGAGATGGAAGTGGAAGTTAGGATATTCCTTCTCCAGCTCCCAGAAGTCCTCAAGGAAGAAAGCCTCTGTGAGAGAACGGGCACCATAGAAGAAGTGCATCTCACGGTCACGTGTATGCAGGGTCTTCAGCATGTGCATAATCTGCGAACGCAACGGAGCCATACCAGCACCACCGCCAATCCAAATCATCTCCTTGCCAGAGGTAAAGTTAGGATGGAAGTCTCCATAAGGACCACTCATCTTCACCTTGTCACCGGGCTTCAACGAGAAGATATAGCTGGAGCCGATACCAGTAGGAACATCCTGGAAGCCTACCTGTGGACGCGGCAGGAAAGGCGTGGAGGCGATACGCACGGTCAGCGTAATAATGTCTCCCTCAGCAGGATAGTTGGCCATTGAATAGGCGCGGACCGTGGGTTCGGGATTGTGAGCCTTCAGTGAGAAGATGTTGAACTTCTTCCAAGCACCGATATACTCTTCGCCAATCAAGTCCTTATCAAAATCCTTGTCATAGTCGATGGTATCATAGGCAGGAATCTTAATCTGAGCATAAGAACCGGGGATGAAGTCCATGTGCTCACCGGGAGGCAGCGCCACCTTGAACTCCTTGATGAACGAAGAGACGTTCTTGTTGGAGATAACGGTGCACTCCCACTCCTTGACGCCAAGGATAGACTCGGGAATCTTTATCTTGAAGTCGCCTTTCACCTTGGTCTGGCATCCCAGTCGCCAGTGTTCCTTAATCTGCTTACGAGTGAAGTGGGGCTTTTCGGAGTCGAGGATTTCACCACCTCCTTCAAGCACCTGTACCTTGCACTGTCCGCAGGAAGCCTTACCACCGCAGGCAGAAGGCAGGAAAATGCCATTTTCATTGAGGGTCGCCATAAGGCTGTTACCCTGCGGCACAGAGAGCGTCTTGTCTCCGTTGATGGTAATAGTCACGTTGCCGCTCGGGCTGAGATATTTCTTGGCAACGAGCAGGATAGCAACGAGGAGGAGTATTGTGATAAGAAACACTCCTATGCTTGCTAATATAAATGAGCTGTTCATAATCTTTTAGTCCTCCCGATTAAAATTTAAGTCCCGAGAAACACATCATGGCCATAGCCATGAGACCTACGGTAATGAATGTGATGCCAAGACCCTGCAAAGGCTTTGGTACTTCGCAATATTGCATTTTCTCACGGATGGCTCCCATGGAAACGATGGCAAACGTCCAACCTAGTCCAGAACCGATGGCATAGGAGAAGCTGTCGGCCAGACTCGTGATGGCCTGTGTGTTGGTCTCAGGCAACAGAATACGCTGCTGCATGAAAAGCGAGGCACCCATAATAGCACAGTTCACAGCAATAAGCGGCAGGAAAATACCCAAAGCGGAATAAAGTGCAGGACTGTATTTCTCGACAACCATCTCAACCAACTGTACGATACCGGCGATTACGGCAATGAAGAGGATGAAGCTGAGATAACTCAGGTCAACACCTTCTATCAGACAGTCAGGACCAAGCACCTTGGTCTGCAAAAGATAATCCACGGGAACAGTGACCATCAGCACGAAGGTAACGGCAAGACCTAGTCCCAGAGATGTCTTCACATTCTTTGACACGGCAAGGAAAGAGCACATGCCAAGGAAGTAAGCAAAGATCATGTTGTCGACGAATATCGACCTAAAGAAAAGCGATATGAAGTGTTCCATTATTTATCCTCCTTGTAAAAGAATGAACGATGAACCCAAATCACACATCCTAAAAGGATGAGCGCCATTGCTGGCATGGTCATCATACCGTTGTTGACATAACCTGCGTCGTAGAACGACTGTGGGAGAATCTGGATTCCGGCAAAAGAACCGCGACCAAAAAACTCGCGCACAGTACCAACAATGAAAAGAATCATTGCATAGCCTAGTCCGTTGCCGATGCCGTCGAGGAACGAAGGCCAGGGCTTGTTCTGCATAGCGAAGGCTTCAAGACGACCCATCAAAATACAGTTGGTAATAATCAGTCCTACATAAACAGACAACTGCACACTAATGTCATAGGCAAAGGCCTTGAGAATCTGGCTGACAATAGTAACGAGGGCAGCCACCACCACCAACTGCACGATGATACGGATGCGCTGAGGGATAGTCTTGCGTATAAGAGAAATAATGACATTGGAAAAAGCCGTGATAACCGTTACGGCCAGTCCCATCACAATTGCCGGTTTCACCTGTGTGGTGACGGCCAAGGCACTACAAATACCAAGCACCTGAACCATGATGGGGTTGTTCAGGTTCAGCGGCTGGATGAGCGCCTCTTTATTTTGTTTGCTGAATAAAGCCATGTTCTATGATTTTATTTATTCGTATTATCTTCGTTCCCGGCAGCGGGAGTAAGCACTTCCTTGAAGAGAGTCAGATCCTTCTGTAGCATGTTGCGTACACCATTGCTGGTGAGAGTAGCGCCCGTCACAGCATCGACGGTGTGATCAGCGTCGCCGGCATTGTATTTCTTGTCAACAGAGAGAACCACTTTGTCGTGATTCTTGTCTGACGTAGCGAAGATGCGCTTGCCTTGGAACTTCTCCTGCCATGAGCGGTTGTCCTTAATCTCGGCACCCAGTCCGGCTGTCTCGCTCTCATGGTTGAAATAGGCACCATATACGGTCTCCTTGTCAGCGTTGACAGAAAGATAACCACTGATGCCGCCCCAGAGACCCATGCCACGAAGCTGGAACACATATTTGGTTTCGCCGTTGAGATTACATATATAATAATGTAAGGTGTCAGCACCGTCCATCACATATTTGCTTTCTTTTACCACCTCAGCATACTTGGCTTCAGCTGCCTGATTGTCGAGGTCACGGATGTTGAGCGAGTTGAGTATCTGCTTTTTCACATCGAGCGACACGTTGGCATCCTGACGGGGCTTGAGGGCCTGATAGACGAAAGCCAGGAGGAAGGCCACGATGATGACGATGACCGAGGAATAGATAATCGTATAGGAATTGGAATTTGTTTTCATGCCATTACCTCCTTATTTATTATTAGCACGTTTGGCGCGTTTCGAAATATTGCTCTGTACCACGCAATAGTCGATAAGCGGAGCAATCATGTTGCCGAAGAAGATGGCGAGCATCATTCCTTCGGGGTAACCATCGTTCATCACACGGATGATGATGGCCATCGCACCAATAATGAAACCATAAATATACTTGCCTGTTTCCGTACGGGCGGAGGTAACAGGGTCTGTTGCCATGAAGACAGCACCGAAGCAGAAACCACCCAGTACAATCTGCTCATACCAGGGAGTGACGCTCTGACCTGTAGATGTGAAGATAAGCGACATGACAATACCGCCTACAAATACACTCAGCATGGTCTTCCAACTAGCAACACCCGTCCACAACAGAATGATAGCGCCAATAGCAATGGCAATGACTGATGTCTCACCTACAGAACCGGGAATGAAACCCAAAATCATATCGTTGAGAGAGAAAGTCGGGGCAATATGCTGTGCTATTTCACCAAGGGGAGTAGCCATGGTGTGAGCATCAACCGAATTGAAGCCCAAACCACAGATGGTGTGGTCGAGTACCCATACGCTGTCACCCGTCATCTTACTCGGATAGGAGAAGAAGAGAAACATACGCGCGGAAATGGCCACGTTGAAGATATTCATACCTGTGCCGCCGAAGATTTCCTTGACAAAGATGACTGAGAAAGCAACGGCCAAAGCAAGCATCCAAAGAGGTGTGCTCACAGGGATGATGAGCGGAATGAGAATACCCGTTACCAGATAACCTTCCTGAATTTCCTCATGTTTCCACTGTGCCCAGGCAAATTCGATGCCCAAGCCTACAATGTAGCTTACTAAAATTTTGGGAAGTAAAGCCAGGAAACCATAGAAGAACATGCCCCAAAAAGTGGCATCGGCAAGATGACCGGCCAGTCTGGCGTTCTGGTATCCAATATTGTACATGCCGAAGAGCATTGCAGGAATAAGCGCTATCACCACAAAGCTCATGATGCGTTTTGAGTCAATGGCATCATGTATGTTAGCTCCGCTCTTCGAAGTCGTATTCGGCACAAAGAGGAATGACTCCATACCGTCGTACAGACTTTGGAAGGCATGAAGTTTACCGCCCGGCTCGAAGTTAGGCTTGATTTTATTTAAATAATTCTTAAGACTCATGATATTCTTTTTTGTTGAAAACGAAGATGAAGATTACCGTCAGGCGTTCTCTTTTCTCAATGTAAGAAGTCCGTTGCGGACAATCTTTTGCAGTTCCAGTTTCGAGGAATCGACAAACTCAGCTACAGCGAAGTCTTCGGGACTCACCTCATAAATGCCGAGCTGTTCCTGCTTATCAATGTCGCCCGCAATGATAGCCTTGATGAGATATTCTCCATAGATGTCCATGGGAAGCACCTTATCGTATTCGCCACTCATAATCATGTGACGCTCACCACCCTTGACTCGTGCATCGAGGTCATACTCGCGATTTTTGCCCATCAGCCAACTGAAATAGCTTCGCGAGGTAGAAAATTCCTTCGTGCGAGGAAGAATCCATCCCAACATCTCGTCACGATGACTTCCCTCCGGAATGACTGTTATCTCAGAAGTGTGTGCCCCTAAGAAACCTTCCAGACTGTCGTGCTTGCCGGTGAGTGGGTTACCATTGATGATGCGGACGTCATCATCTTTCACAAGTCGTCCGTTAAGAATGTCCTTAATGGGAGTACCAACAAGTGCGTCAACATAGTCGGGATGCTCCACACAGCTACCGGCTACAGCAATGGTCCGTGTCAGGTTAACTTTACCGGTAAGGAAAAGGCGACCAAAGAAAATCACGGCTGTCGGATCGACTGTCCAGACAACTTCTCCCTTGTTCACAGGGTCGACATGATTGACCTGAACCCCCACATTTCCTGCAGGGCAAGGCCCGTCAAAGACATTAAGGTCTACATCCTTGACATCCGTAAGTGCCTTGGATGTCTGCTTTGCACCGATACCAAGGTGTACAGGAGCAATACGTCCCAAAGCCAAAAGACCAGTGCGGAAAGCCTCCTCATTACCTTCAAGCTCTACCTCAAAATCCGCAGCCAAAGGCATGTCTCTCAAAGCAGAAACAAAAATACCCTTTGGTGTGGTGTCGGGCGTGGTAGACACGGCATAAGGCAGCTGATTGATGTAGCCGAAGAGACCTGCGTCGAGCAAAGCATGCACCACGGCGGGACCATCGAGCTTAGAAACATCCTGACTACCAAAGTCATGAGAAGTCTGCTCCTTATCAGCCTCAAGCAAAACGCGCAGCACCTTTCGACGGTCGCCACGTACTACTCCGGTCACTGTACCGCTAACGGGAGAAGCGAACTTCACGTCCGGACACAATTTGTTAACGAAAAGGGGTTCACCGGCGAGCACATGCTCACCCTCCTTGACAACCACCTTTGGGGTAACTCCGACGAATGCGTCTGGCTCCAGTGCGTAAGTCGTTGACAGCGGCAACGTTGACCTGGTCTTTTCGGCCTTACCCTTTAGGTTAATGTCTAAACCCTTTCGTAACTTGATTACATTTGCCATAAAACCTAAACTAAAAACTTATTGATAAATGATATTCAGAAATCAATTGTATGTTCTTACTCCATAAATCCATTGCATAATAAATGCATAAAAGTACACATAATTCCAATTTGAAACATGACGATGCAAATTTAATTATTTTTTGGTAATATGAGATATTTTTTCTGCTTTTATTTCACGCCTGAATATATTTTTCCTAATTTTGCAGATGATTGAAGAAGATAAAACACATCATTAATGCCGTTATATGGATTTTAGCAGGTCTGTATTTCGCGCTTGCCATACTCGTAAACCTTCCTTTTATGCAGCGCTTTATCGGCTCCGAGATAGCCGGAGCCCTGTCACAGAAGCTAGGTACGGGTGTGTATGTGGGTCGTGTAGACTTAGGACTTTTCAATCGCGTCATTATCGATGACGTTCGCATTCTAGACCAACAAGGCAAACAGATGCTCCGGTCTTCCCGTCTCTCGGCGAGCTTTGACTATGTAAAACTTGCACAGGGTCGCATAGCTATCTCCTCAGCACAACTCTTCGGATTGAAAGCAAAGTTTTATAGAACTACTGCCATCTCCCAACCCAATTACCAGTTTGCCCTCGATTCTCTTTCATCTAAATCCAACAAGAAAAAAAGCAACTTAGACCTTTCTATATCAAGTCTCATTATCCGACACGGTGCCCTGAATTACGACCAGTTGGACGCACCACGCACACATCAATTCAACCCCAAACATCTTGCACTGACAAAAATCAGCGGACATCTTGTCTTACGCCAGCTAACAAACAACTCCATAGACGTGCTGCTCAAGTCGTTAGCCATAGAAGAGGCGTCGGGACTTAAAGTAAATCGACTGACCTTCAGACTCAAGGCGGATAGCAAACAAGCTCAACTCAGTCGTTTCCTGTTGGAAATGCCAGAATCAGCTCTCAGCAGCACTGCTATCACTGCCACCTACGAAATGACCAACGGCAAACTTCAATGGCCATCCCTTCAATTAGAAGGAGCGATAGACGAGTCACATCTAACGCTCTCAGACCTGGCCTGCTTTGTACCAAAGTTATCTGACAAGAAACGAAGCATTGCCCTTGCTACCTCTTTCTCAGCTACCTATACACGTCTCAATCTGAAACGGCTCGAAGTAACGCTACCTCGAGAGGGAGCTGCTCCGAAGTTGAAGTCTGGCTCAGACGCCCATCTTCTGGCAGAAGGATTTCTAACATCATGGACTGATGCTCCAAATTGGTTTGCCAACATAAAGGATCTCTCATGGACAGACGCGGGACTAAAGCTCGTTGCCCGAGAAGTTCCGGATGTTGTAAGACGTATCGGACGTCTAAAATATCGGGGCGTAGCCGGCGGAAAGACAAAGAATCTCTATGCTCGAGGAAATATCGAAACAGGAGCCGGAGACGCTCAAATTTCTTTCAATCTTGTCGACAGCCGCTTTTCTGGAAATCTTCATACTTCCAATTTACAACTTGGAAAAATTATCGGTGAAAAAGATCTCGGATTGCTCGCCACCAATATAGACATTCAAGGCAATCTGCATCTCTCCGCTTTCCAAGCCAAGGGAATTATACAAAACATTGTCTACAAGAAATACAACTTTCGCAATGTAATAGTGGATGGTAGTCTAGCTAACCACAGACTAAGCGGACACCTTGCCATCAACGACCCTAATATAAGTGCAGACGCAAAAGGAACTGTCACGCTGTCAAAACAGAAGCCTTCAGCCGATGCGGTTTTGGCGGTAAAACATTTCAAGCCTTCTGCCCTATTTTCCGTACCCGACCAATGGAGCGGAAAAAACTTCAGCGGAAAATTGCAGGCTAACTTCTCCGGAAGAAACCTTAACAACGGAAATGGCAGCATCAAACTAAATAACTTCGAGATGACCTCTGGAAGTGATCTGACTTACCATCTTGACTCATTGTATCTTCATGCCAACACCGACAGCGAGGGACATCACGTAAGATTGAACGGCGACTTTGCCCAAATTGCAGTGAACGGTAACTTCGATTATAACACCTTCGTGCAAAGTCTCAAGAACCTTTTAGTGAAGCGATTACCCAGTATACAACAACTCACGTCAATACGGTACCGTGAGACTCCGGACAATGCTTTCAACGTAGACGGTATTCTTTATCGTTCCGACTGGTTGAGTAAGATTCTTGGAGTGCCTCTCGAACTTTATGCCCCTGTCACCGTTAAAGGAAGTCTCGACGACAGGCTTTCGGAAGTGAACGCAACCGTCTCTGCTCCCGACTTTTCCTATGACAACACACGTTACCGCAATTCAAGACTAGTTCTCTCAACAGTCTCCGACACACTTAAGGCAGATGCCAGCATTGCCAGATATAGTGACGAAACTCGCCACGATGATTATCACGTGCTCGCATCAGCCTGTGACAACCTGTTGCGCACCTCTGTATCAATTGACAATCATGCCCGTAAACAACGCTTACGCGGCACCTTGCACACCATTACCGAACTTTACAAGCGGAAGGAGGCTCCTACTACTGCTGAAATCCACATCCAACCTTCTGCTTTCAATGTAGGCGATACCATTCTCTCGATTTCTCCCTCGAAAATTACTTATCAACAGAAGCGTATTGCGGTTGACCGCTTTACCATTTCGCACAACGACCAGCGACTTGTGGTCAACGGAGTAGCATCTGCCAGTGCCAATGACTCTCTCACCGTGGATTTGCATGACGTAAATGTGGCTTATATCCTTGACTTACTACGTTTCCATACAGTAGAGTTCAGCGGATATGCCAATGGTCGAGCCAGTCTTTCTCAAACTTTCTCCAGACCTAAAGCTCGCGCCAATCTTACCGTAAACGATTTTTGTTTTGAAGATGGAAGAATGGGAACTCTTTATGCCAAGGTAAATTGGAATAACAAAAAGGAGCAAATTGACATTGATGCTAAAGCCATAGACTCTACTGCGACAAATCCAAACGGCAGACTGACATCTATCTATGGATATGTGTCTCCCAAACGAAACGACATAGAACTAAACTTCGGTACACATAACACCCGTGGAGAATTTCTAGAAAGCTTTTGCAAGGAATTCCTCAATAAAATGAACCTTGACATCAACGGCGACTTAAGATTGTGGGGAAACTTGAGCCATCCAAATCTCACGGGACAAGCCATTGCAAAAGGTTCTCTAGGCGTGAAGAGTCTTAACACGGTCTATCAACTCGACAATGACACTGTAAACTTTGGTTACAACGAAATCATCTTCCCCGGCTGTGAAGTTACAGACGATAACGGTGCTAAGGGAGTAATTTCAGGCTCACTCTTTCATCAGCACCTATCCAGACTGAGCTATGACCTTAAGATTAAGGCACGCAATCTGCTTGCATACGACTGGGACGGCTCTGACGGAAGCAGCTTCTACGGAAAAATCTATGCTTCGGGAGATGTACGTCTGCAGGGTAAGCCCGGCGAGACAAACATCGAAGTATCAGCCACTCCCGAAAAAGGGTCTACAGTGATCTACAACGCTTCTAGTCCTGAAGCAGTAAGTTCACACGACTTCATACATTGGACATCTCGTGACACTGTAGAAAAGGATACCTCTACTATAATCGAAGAACAGAATTTGACAGACATACCTTCCGACTTGCACCTCAGCATGAACATCAATGCTCGTCCTGATGCTACACTAAGGGTCATTACCGACGCCTCTACGGGGGACTATCTCGACCTTAACGGAACAGGAATGATTCGTGCGACATATTATAATAAAGGAGGTGTAGAGCTCTACGGCAATTACCTTGTAGACCATGGCATATACAAGCTAACAGTGCAGAATATTATACACCGCAACTTCGTATTCCAACAGGGAGGTACAATTGCCTTTGGAGGCAACCCTTACGACGCAGCTCTCAACCTCCAAGCCCTCTACACCATCAACTCCGTCAGTCTGGCAGACTTACAGTTAGGCAATAGCTTCAAGAGCAACAACATCCGCGTGGACTGTCTGATGAATATCACGGGAACGCCGCAGCAGCCAAAGGTGGATTTCAGCCTCGACATGCCCACTGTAGGAAGCGATGCCAAACAGATGATTTACAGCATTCTTAACAGCGAAGAAGAAATGAACCAGCAAGTGCTTTACCTCCTTGCCGTAGGCCGATTCTATTCGCAAGGGTCCAACAATGCATTGGCTGAAGCCCAACAACAAAGTCAAACTTCACTTGCCATGCAAAGTATTCTAAGCGGGCAAATCAGCCAACAAATCAACAACGTGCTTGGAACTGTCATAAAAAACAACAACTGGAATTTCGGAGCCAACATCTCCACCGGCGACGAAGGATGGAACAATGCGGAATATGAAGGTTTACTGAGCGGACGTCTGTTCAACAACAGGCTACTCGTTGACGGACAATTCGGCTATAGAGACAATGCAAATGCCACGACATCATTCATCGGTGATTTTGATATCCGATATTTAATCTTTCCAAATGGCAATTTCAGCATACGAGTTTACAATCAGACAAATGACCGATATTTTACTCGGAACTCACTCAATACGCAAGGTATCGGATTCGTGCTGAAAAAAGATTTCAACGGTTGGCGGGATCTATTCTCCAGAAATAAAAAAATAGACACCCAGTCAAACAGTCGTTCCAAGAACAAGAAAGCCAAAAGAAAGGCATCAACAAAAAAGGCAAAACCTCTGAAAGACTGAATCTTATCTTTCAAAAGTTTTACCTTTTCTATTCAGCTTAATAGCTGCATACAATTTGTATCGTTAGTAACGTAATTTATATTGTCAAATAATAAAACGAGCCGTTATTTGCCATTCACATTATTATAGCAAGATTTACTTCCCTATCTGCCTTATCCAAGATACTTTGACAACAAATTTGCATATTGGCTGTGTCTTATTTTCTGAATGCCCTTCTCTCTGATTTGCCTTACACGCTCCCTAGTAAGTCCATAACGTTGACCAATTTCCTCGGCACCTTCTTCCGGGCAACCAATGCCAAAACTTCGACAAATAATTTCCTGCTCCCTGCTATTAAGCACACTTCCCAACACATCGCGGATATCAGTTCTCATGGATTCTCGTTCCACCATCTCACTTGCATCCTCGTTGTCAGCAGCAAGATTATCGGCTAAGGAATTATCGTCATCGTCGCTATAAGGCGCGTCTATGCTTGTGTGCTTGATATCAGCGCTAAGAGCCTTGCTGATTTTATCTTCGTCAAAGTCGGTGAGTTCCATCAGTTCTTCCTCAGTAGGCTTACGCTGATGCTCTTGCTCGAAACGAGAAATCACATTATTGATGCGTGTCAGGGCACCTACTTGATTCAAAGGCAACCTAACCATACGACTTTGCTCGGCAATGGCTTGAAGAATGCTTTGCCGAATCCACCACACAGCATAAGAAATGAACTTAAAGCCACGGGTCTCGTCGAATTTTTCAGCAGCTTTCACCAACCCGATATTCCCCTCGTCAATAAGATCCGTAAGTGTAAGTCCCATGTGCTGGTATTGCTTTGCAACGGAGACAACAAATCTCAAGTTGGCCTCCACAAGCTTGTCCTTCGCTCGTTCGCCAACTTCACCTCCAAGATGGATCTGCCGTGCAAGCCTCTCCTCCTCTTCCACTGATATCATTGGTATCTTGCCAATTTCTGTTAGGTATTTGTCTAACGATTCGCCCTGACGGTTCGTTATGCTTCTTTCAATCTTTAATTGTCTCATTTCAGAATTTTCTTTAGCTCTAGATAATTAAATGGGGGAGCTCCATAGGTTGTCTCCGAATATTTTTAGTTCTGTAAAGGTACATCTTTTTTATCGTTTTGAGCAGAATCTCATCGTAATATTAGGTTAAAAATTGCAAATCATACGGAATTACCCTTCTGATTCTATCAAATTCGTAGAATGACGGAGCTGTCAAACCATACAGATCACCCTTTAATACTTTAGCAATAACAAGCAAAAAGAAATAATAATATACAGGTAAAATAAATTTGTGATGAAAACTTTGTTACATAGAAGAAAAATATGTAAGTTTGCAGACAAATCCATGCCGATTTGAATTGACGGCTACTTTACAAATTAAAACAACAAATATGGCTCTGAATAAGGATAAAAACATAAAATTGTACTACTCCATTAAGGAGGTGGCCAAAATCATTGGTGTGAACGAAAGCACACTTCGCTATTGGGAAACAGAGTTTCCCTCTCTCAAACCGAAGACAGTAGCGACCAACAAGGTGAGGCAGTACACTGAAAAGGATATTGACCAAATAAAGGTAATCTATAACCTCATCAAAGTGAGGGGATTCAAAATTGCTGCAGCTCGGAAATATCTTCATGCCAATGGGGATAATGCAGATAAGAGTACAGAAATCTTAGAGCGCCTCACTCATGTACGCGAGGAACTCAAAAGCATGAAGAAGCAACTCGACATGCTAGAATAAAAGGACGAAAAACACCTTTTCTCTACATTTATTATTTACAAAACCGACAAACGATACGCACATGAGTTTACAGAAAACTTTAGTATTACTGAAACCCTGCACTCTGCAACGACAGTTGGCCGGCGAAATTATCAATCGATTCGAAAAGAAAGGGCTCAGACTAGCTGGAATGAAGATGATGCAGCTAGACGACCATCTTTTAAATGAACATTATGGTCACCTTAGTGACAAGCCATTCTTCCAAAGAGTGAAAAACAGCATGATGGCCGCCCCGGTTGTGGCACTCTGCATAGAGGGCGTTGACGCTGTTGAGACCGTGAGGACACTTACTGGTTCTACTAACGGACGCAAAGCCTCTCCAGGAACCATACGCGGTGACTACAGCATGAGTTTTCAAGAAAATATTGTGCATGCCAGCGATTCTCTTGAAACTGCCGAGAAGGAAATTCGCCGTTTCTTCCTTCCCAATGAAATTTTTGACTATCGTTTGCCTCTTTCTCCTATCTGTACGCCAGTGACGAATATTAGACATGACTTAGAACGTAATTGTGTGTATGCTAAGCATATTCCACCATTATTGTCAATTATTTAGCTTGTCTATTAGTCTCTGACTATTCCTTTGGGTAAAATTAATATTTAATTTATTGTCAACTGTACTACATACATTTTACATTTACTATTTTTCAATTCGAATTTTCATTAATAAGAAAAAAGCATTTATATGATTCTTAGTTTTCTTATCTGCTAAAAACAAGAATAAAACAATTATAGTGTCAAATTGTGTAACTTGCTGCAAAA
>JBMNUW010000046.1:0-20764 GCA_050946475.1 Prevotella sp. | reverse complement strand
CGAAATACCTGCAGGCTTTTTGTAACATATTTGTATATGAATAGGTTTTCCAACGTATCGTCAGCACATTGAGCCCATTCAGAGGGCAATAGTGCGTTTATGTCGTTATCTATCGTGATGCCTTCAATATCGCTTCCGGAAGCGTGTCCGATCATTGACTCTCCGCCAGCGGCAACAGTTAGGCGGTCGTTGCCGAAATCATCAGCGGTTCTTCCCATCTTCTTTATTATTTCATCAATGACAGGGTAACGCTGATTGAGACGCGCTTCGAGCAGATGACGTTCAAATTCGGACTCTGACCAAGTTGCGCCGTCCATCATGTTCCAGGCTCTTACAGCTTCAATTTCAGAAGCTCCCACGGCTTGAGTAATCTGTTTAACTTGCTGAAAGGCTGTTTCCAATTTTTTAGTCAATTGTCGAGAACTCTTGTGGATTCGGTCTTCTTCCTGTTTCCGTATTTGTTCAAAAATAGCTTCCTGCCAGTCGTGTGAGAGCTTTTCCCAATTTTGTTGTTCTTTCCATCCTTCTTCGGAAAAAAGATGCATGAAGAAGCGTCCGTCGAATCCATCGTTCGCATGTTTTTCGTTTAATTCTTGAATCAACGCTTCCCAATTGTCTTGTCGTTGACCAAGACTCCAGTGAGGTATTTTGGAAGCTCTCTTCTGTTCTGTCCAGTGTCGCTTGCTTTCAAATTTCATGTTGTGCAAACATCCCACAACGAAACGACCGACAGTGGCATAGAATATTTCGCCGGCAGCCTTGCTGGAGAATACTTGTAGTTGTATTTGAGGGTCACTCATCAATTGCACAAGATAGTGGAGCAATGGGTCGTCGAATCTTGTCCAGGGCTTGTCACCGTCACGCAACATATCGTCCTTGTCAGGTATGTCGCCTGAATGCACAAATGTCTCAAGCATTTTTAGGTAAAGTCCTACATCAAGGAAACCTCCTTCAGCAGGGCGTTGCCAAAAATTGTCGCCTGTAGTCGCAGAGTGACTTACCTCGGTTTGTCCAAGCTCGTGGCTACGGAAAACGTCTGATCTAAAAGAAAGTCCGTGTTGCAGATCTTGATTCATGTATCTTCCTTTCAGTCGTAGAGTTTGCCGATATCTTGTCTGGTGAAGGCTAATTCTTTGAAGAACGCAGACATCTGTGCATTCATTTGTTTCTTATCTTCTTCAGAAGCGAAGATGTTGTCGACAATTTGCGTTTTCATCGCATTCAGTCTGTCGGCTATTTCGTCAATCTCTTTTGCGAAGTCTCGCTCTTCATCTTGAGGATTGCGGTTGTCATTCTCCTTTGTAGCTGTGTTGAAAAGCGGTAGGTCTTCATTATTTGCGGCATCGGAATTTTTCTCAATCATATAGCGAGTGCCATCAATGTAGACGGCATCATTGTCGCGTTTCAATGTTATGGGCATACTACCGACGGGCGCGCCCATGCTGGAATCATAGGAACGGATGATAGAGACGCTCGGTTGTTTCCGATCATTGTAGAGTATTCCCTCTACGGAGTTCTTGTCGAGCCCAACGGGCAATTGTTTGAAGTCGGAAGTCATAATGTATGTATTACCTGAGCCATGACCTTCAAGATGATAGTAAAATTGGTTGTATACTCGTTTGTCACTGTCTCTTTTCAATTGTCTGTCGGTGAGTTTTCCATGCACTCTCTTTATTTTTGCTTGTTTTATTTCTTCTTGCAAGTCCTCTTTGAGTTGCGCAAGAACTTCAGCTTGAGGCGCTATGACAGTCTGCATTACGAGTTGTCTCACGGCATCGCGTTCTTCAGGTTCTTGCCAAAGGCAGTGGTAGATAGGCAGTAAATCTGCTAAAGTAGTTTCATTCCTGTCTTGTACGAAGGCACTTGTACGCAACAGTCGGGCAATGTTTTTCCATCTGCGGTCGCTAATGTAAATGTTTCTGCGCTCACCGGTGGATGACAACCTTACAGTCCGAAGTGATTTGCGCAAACTGCAGATGGCACGTAAGGTCTCGTCCGAGAGAACGACTTTGTCTATTTCTTTTGTCCATTGCAGATACTCTTCGGAACTTATACAGTCGGTCTCTTTTACTGTCGGCTGGCAGGTGTGATCGGAAAGCATACGGATGAAGGACTGTTCATTCTCGATATTGCTGCATTCCAGGCGAATGATGAAGCGATCCCAAAGAGCTTCCAGTCCTTCACCTTTTGCCGGCAGTTCATTACTGGCAGCCACGAGGAGCTTTAGTGGTAGACGAGTTTCTGTCTTTCCGTTACGGAACAGTTTTTCATTGATTACTGTGAGCAGAGAGTTTTGAATGGCAGGTCCTGCTTTCCAGATTTCATCAAGAAAAACGACATCGGCGGTGGGAAGATATCCCTCGACAGATCGTTCGTACACATCATTTTCCCGCAGTTTAGTGATGCTAACGGGACCGAATATTTCGTCAGGCGTTGAAAATCGGGACATCAGATATTCAAATCCTTTTCCGTCTTTGAAAGCTAATTTAAGTCTGCGTGCCACCATAGACTTGGCAACTCCGGGAGGGCCGAGCAGCAGAACACTCTCGCCGGCCAAGGCGGCCAACAGAGAAAGAGCAATTTCCTGATCCTTTTCAAAGATGCCCTCTTGTATGTTTGTTATTATCCTTTTAATTCTTTCCTTCATGTTTTTATATGATTGTATGTTCCCTTTTTGTTACAATTGCGGCAAAGATAGTGAATCTTGGTCAAAGTGAGAAATGTCATTTAGAAAAACTATCCAATTGTAGATGATTGTAGTTTCTGTTCTATAATATTTAACCTTTTATATTTATGCTTTTGATTCCTCTAAGCATAATTACATTATGCTCGATTAGTTTAAATCGACCCTCTTAGCTTTATACCCTTTTTGCCTTCTTACCTTTAAATATTATTTGTCTCTTGTTATTTGTTCTCGATACATTTCCCCGGACTTTAGACTAAGTCTTATAGCTAAGTATTACTTGCATCGAGAGACTTATTTGGTGAACGTCTGCAACAGGTCTCCGTAATTTTGTTTGTAGCGTTATAATCTCGAATGATTATAGAAAGGTTGAGAAATCATTTAAAAAAGACATATTATACTGCTTTCAAAGAAAAAATCAAGCTTATTAACAATAATTTCCATAAGAAATTATATTCATTGGAAAATTAGATGTATCTTTGCCGAAAATCATAATTAACTAATATGAAGTATGTAATAATAGGAGGCGTAGCAGGTGGTGCAACCGCTGCAGCCCGAATAAGAAGAAACGACGAGAAAGCGGAGATTCTGTTGCTCGAGAAGGGTCCTCATATCTCTTATGCCAATTGTGGACTACCTTATTATATAGGGGATGTGATTAAGAATCGAGAGAGATTATTTGTGCAGACTCCGGAATCTTTTGGCCGTCGTTTTCACGTAGACGTGCGTGTGAGTAATCAGGTAACGGCAATTCATCCAGACAGAAAAGTCCTCACTGTGAGAGATGCCGAAGGTCGAGAATACGAAGAGACCTATGACCGTCTCTTGCTCTCGCCTGGAGCCAATCCTGTTCGACCGAATTTGCCCGGGATAGAAACGCCTGGCATTTTCACCCTGCGCAATGTGGAAGATACAGACAATATTAAATCTTATCTTACAGAACATAAGGTGAAGAATGTCGTTGTTGTGGGAGCCGGTTTTATCGGCTTGGAAATGGCAGAAAATCTTCATCATGCAGGAGTACA
Source organism: Prevotella sp. (assembly GCA_050946475.1). GTDB lineage: Bacteria > Bacteroidota > Bacteroidia > Bacteroidales > Bacteroidaceae > Prevotella. Next base: position 17,056 of record JBMNUW010000046.1, on the reverse strand, counting down.
TGTTTCAATTGTAGAAATGGCAAACCAGGTAATGTCGCCTATAGACTATAGTATGGCGGCTTTAGTTCACGAGCAATTGATTAACAAAGGAGTGGCTCTATATCTTAATGAAGGAGTAGCGGCTTTTGAGAGGCAGAACGACGATACTATCAAAGTTCGCTTGGCAAGTGGCAAGTGGCTTTCTACTGATATGGTACTCCTGTCTATTGGCGTTCGCCCGAATACTCAATTGGCTCAAGATGCTGGCATTAAAGTTGGTGAAGCAAGAGGTATTTGGGTAAATGAATATCTGCAAACTTCAGAACAAGACATCTATGCTGTTGGCGATGCAATAGAATATCCTCATCCGTTGACCGGCAAGCCCTGGCTTTGCTATCTTGCAGGTCCGGCTAACAGGCAGGCAAGGATTGCAGCCGACAATATGACGAAGGGTAACCAGGAGAAATACGAAGGAGCTATCGGCACTTCCATCGCCAAGGTTTTCGATTTGACGGTCGGTTCAACAGGATTACCCGCCAAACGATTGAAGCAATGGGGAATGGAATATGAAAGCAGTGTCACCCATACGGCTTCTCATGCAGGCTATTATCCGGGTGCAATGCCGTTGACGTTGAAACTTACGTTCCATCCTAAGACGGGCATGCTCTATGGGGCCCAATGTATAGGACACGATGGTGTGGACAAGCGTATTGATGAGATTGTTTTGGTCATCAAGCATCATGGAACCGTATATGACTTGATGGCAATGGAACAAGCCTATGCGCCACCCTTCTCCCAGGCCAAGGACCCCGTGGCTATTGCAGGTTATGTGGCTGGAAATATCATCAATGGCACTATGCCGGCTATCAGTTGGCGAGAATTGCAGGCAGAGCGTAAAGAGGTGACTCTTATCGATGTGCGCACTCCCGAAGAATATTCTTTCGGCCATATCCAAGGTGCAATAAACATACCTTTGGATGACTTGCGTGACAGATTGCAAGAGGTGCCTCGAGAGGGGAAAGTGGTAATCTATTGTGCTGTAGGGCTTCGTGGCTATGTGGCTTGTCGGTTGTTGATGGGCAATGGATATTCCAACGTACGTAATCTCAAGGGAGGCTATCGTACTTATTCGTCTGCCACGGCGCCACTTCCTGACCCGTCAACTTCTGCTCAACCAGACTCCGAAGATAAATCAGAAAGGTTGTCTGAAAATACAGAAGTAGGCAATTCTTTTCAAAATGACGGACTTAAGAATGGAGATTCGTGTACCGGTGAGCAGAAAGTCACCATTCATGTAGATGCTTGTGGCTTACAATGTCCTGGTCCCATTATGCAGGTAAAGAAAGCCGTTGACAAACTTCATGAAGGACAGTGTGTAGAGGTTATAGCCACCGATCCGGCATTTGCACGCGATGCAGAATCATGGTGCTCCATGACAGGTAACAGCCTCGAAGAGCGCCATGAAGAGAAAGGTCGTTACACCGTAGTCATAAAGAAAGGTGGAGTGCAGCAGGCTACTCCCGGTGGAAAGCCGTCAAGTTGCAGTCCTGACATTCTCTCGATTGTGCCTCGTGGCAAAACCTTCATTCTTTTCAGTGACGACTTGGACAAGGCACTGGCTACCTTTGTGCTTGCTAACGGAGCTGCGGCAACAGGACAGAAAGTAACGATATTCTTCACCTTCTGGGGATTGAACGTGCTAAAGAAGGAGAGAAAACCGAAGGTAAAAAAAGATATATGGGGACGTATGTTCGGCTTTATGTTGCCGTCGAGCTCTAAGAAGCTCAAGCTTTCTCAGATGAATATGATGGGAGCAGGGAGTAAGATGATGCGTCATTTGATGCATTTGAAAGGTATCGACAGTCTCGAGTCGCTTCGTCAGCAGGCTCTTGATGCCGGAGTCGAGTTCATTGCCTGCCAGATGTCCATGGATATGATGGGCATACAACGAGAAGAGTTGATAGATGAGGTGACGGTGGGCGGCGTGGCAACCTACATGGGCCGCGCGGACAAAGCCAACGTCAATCTTTTCATATAACGGTTAGGATGCACTGACCGAAACAAAAGTTTTCATCAAGCCTCACAGGACTTTGCGGGTTGGTTGCCCGCACCTGTGAGGCTTTTTTCTTTTTCTTATTGGTTTTCTAACCTAACTATCGTAAGCGGCCAATCCGCTGATATAAGGTCGTCATGGCAATGAAAGTACATTCTCTGTCGAGGCGAAGAGGCCATGCAAGACAGCATGATAAAGGCAACTGTCGAGATAAAACATCATTTTTTCATATTCGGTTGTTTACATATTATATAATATATGTTCGTGCGACAAAGGTTAATACGGAGCTATGCCGAAAGCAGATTGGGAGATGAACTCACCAACGGCAGAGGAGAATGGGGAAACGACATACTGGAGCATGCTATAATCGTTGCAGCCACATGGCGAAGAAACGGTCGTAGACAATGTAACCGTCGCTGGGCGTGAGATATATCATTTGGCGACTTTCTAAGGCCTTGAGCGAAATGCGCACGCTACTCAGTGCAGGAAGATGGTATTTGCGGATGAAGTCCTGGGCAAAAGGCGATTTCACATGACGCTCCTTGGCAATGGCAAGTAGCAGCGAGGCCTGGTTGTCGGTGAGCGAGGCATAGTAGTTGCTGTAGGCACCGCTCATCCTGCCTACGATATAATCGATGGCGGACTTGACTGCATGGTCGTCCAAAGGACTGTCTGCCATCTCATAGAGCTGGTGAAGGATGCTCTGCACGTACCAGGTCTGACCGTCCACGAGTTGATAGAGCAGATGGAAGGAAGAATTGTCCATCTGTCGCTGCTGACGGGCAAAGAATCCGTTTGCAAACTGAAGATAAGCAGCCTCGGGGATGATGTCCAATGTCGTGATATGCGAGGAGAGATAGAACGGACGTTGGGCCGAGAGAAACATCTCTTCCATGAGGTGGTGCTCACTTCCGGAGAAGATAAATGTCGCATTTGCTAAAAATTGTATTTGTGACCGCAGCAGGGCCTCAATGCCTTTTTCCGGATACTGGCACACCTGTTGAAATTCGTCAATGGCTATGTAGCAACGGCGACCGGATTGTGCAATGTATTGGAACACACTCTCCAGCGTATGCTGTTGCTGGTGTGGCTGAATGGAGAAGGACAGCTGAGGAGTACCCGTGAGCTCATCAAATGACACGGTGGGACTCATACTGCTGAAGAACTGCATGATTTTGCGCAAAGCCGACTGCGAGAAAGTGTCCAGGGCTCCAACAACACGTGAGGCAAAGAGGTTGATAAACTGAGTGGTGTCGCGCGTGTTGAGAATATCCATGTATATGCATACCGACTCGGGCTCAAGTTGTTCCATTCGGTGAAACACATGCTTGATAAGCCCCGATTTGCCGATGCGCCGAGGAGAAATCAGGGCGATGTTGCTCTCATTCTGCAGATCCTTGACCATCTGACGGGTTTCTTCTTCCCGGTCGCAGAAATACTCCGGGCCCTTGTAGCCGTATTCCACGAAAGGATTGTTCAGTGACTTCATGTTTTACGCTTCATGTTTTATGCAGCACAAATTACGTAAATTAGTTTCATAATGCCAAATGAGCACCGAATATATTAGTAAAGATTAACAACCATTAAGCCTCAATGAGGTTGCGATTCCGATTGCCTCAGCTTCGAAGATAAGAATATCTTAGGCTTCCTTCTGAGCAGAACGGGTAAACATAACCATTTCGTGCAATTCCATCAATTAAAGCATGTGAGTTAGAAATTTACGATACTTGAATAAATTTATATAAGTGGACATTGTAGATAATAGGCAGATTAAAGGCTATTGTAAAGAAACCGAAAACATCTGTAAATAGTGAATAGATGTTTGGAGGTTTGACCGAGATGAACTAACTTTGCCTACACAACCAAATTGATAGATGCTTATGAAACTTACCAAGAAATTTAACACAGCTGGAGAATATGTACAGCAGATTGTCGAAATGATTAATCGCTTCCTTCGTTATCCTGAAGATTATGCTCAGAAACCTTGTTTGATAGTTCAGCCTCAGCTTTGTGTGCCTATCATTGACGCACCGGACTCTTCCAGAGGTTGCGACGTCTATGATTTGAATCATTTTATTTATACGAGTAAGTCAGGGAAAAAATATCCTAATCTCAGGAACATCGTTAGAATGGCAAGGAAATATTTCCCTTAATGCCTTTCTTTCCTAAGGTGATAATCTGAGATACAATAGATTCGGACAGTTTTTAATAGAGATATAAAAAAACAGGAGGTAAACATCGCTCAGTGATGTTTACCTCCTGTTTTTTATAACCTGACGAACAACTTGAATAATAATTGATAATCTCCGATAGGGCTTCTAAGAACTCTTTGAAGTATGAAATTATCTGTCAAGTCGAACGTTGTTAGAATGGCCTTATTAAACTGGAATATCTTTGTTGACATTCTTTGAACCGAAGATGGCGTAGCAAAGCATGTAGATAATTGCCAGCAGAGGAATGATATAAGAAGTCATATAACCCATCTTGTCAGCCACTGCGTTCTGAATTACGGGGAGGATACCTCCGCCCACTACCATCATCATGAAGATTCCACTTGCTGCTGCGGTGTATTTGCCGAGGCCTTCGGTGGAGAGGTTGAAGATGGAACTCCACATTACAGATGTGCAGAGACCACAGAGAACCAGCAGTATGGCGGAAAGAGGCAAGGTGGTCATCTCAAATCCGGAACCGGTAAATACCGGCATTGAACCAGTCACAGTCTTGGGCAGCATAATGGCGCAGACAATGAGGATGATAGCGGTTGTGTTTGTAATAGTCATCAATGTGCGACTTGAAACTTTACCTGCAATGAATCCTGCAATTGTACGGCCTACCAGCATGAGGAACCAGTAGGTACCTGCTGCGAAGCCGCCGATGGTTGCTGCAGTTGCCGGATCGAGACCTGCACCTGCGTCTGTGGTGTCGGAAAGATAGAAGTTCAGTGTTCCGGGAATACCTACCTCAACACCTACATAGACGAAGATAGCAATGACACCAAGCTTGAAATGACGGAAGTCCCAAGGTGAATTTTCATAGACGGTATCTGCAGAGTGCTGCTCTGGGTCGGCGATTGGCGTAAATGAAAGGATGATAAATGCCAATGCGAAGATGCCCATTGCAAGGAAAAGAACCGTGTTGACATCGGTGATGGCTGTACGCGGAGTAACAGTTCCAATCATAGCACCCACGAGCATAGGTGTGAGTGTGCCGAGAAGTGAATTGAATGTTCCACCGATAAGGTTCAACTGGTTACCCTTGTTGCCGCCACCTCCGAGAAGGTTAAGCATGGGGTTCACTACTGTGTTGAGCATGCACACTGAAATTCCGGATACGAAAGCTCCGAGAAGATAGACAAACCAGTTGGCTGGAAGACCTCCTAACATGCTGTTAGTGAGAACCTGGCCGGACAGGAACTGGATTAGCACTCCAAAGAAGCCGAAGGCAATGGCCAGAAGAGCTGTCTTCTTGTAGCCGATTTTCACAAGGAGCTTACCGGAGGGAATACCCATGAAGAGATAAGCAAGGAAGTTCATCATGTTTCCCATCATACCGAGCGTGTTACTGCCGGCCAATCCGGGCTGATTCTTCCAGATTACTCCGATAGGAGCTGCAAGGTTTGTCACAAAGGCGATCATTCCGAAGAGGAAGATCATGGCGATAATCGCAATGGTGCGACCTTTTTGATTAGTAGTTGCCATAAGCGTGTTGATTTATTTATTAATGTTAATAATTTTATTTGATTTTGCGGGTCAGCTGAGAGAGTGGAGCAGAAAAACTGCACCTTGCGTAGCCCGTATATCGGGTGATGATTTTTCGAAGGTTATGGGATAGGTCTTCGAGGTTAACGGTGAAGTTTGCCGATGTTAATAGGAGAAAAATCGACAGAGGTCAAGACACCGTCGGAAAACCTCAAGGTAGTCTGCCCATCAGGAGCATTGAGAAGCATTCACGATAGGCCTGGACCATTTCTTCGTGATGCTCAGTACCGTTATTCTGTCTGAATGTTTCGGTCTTGGCGAAAGCCGGATAAATTTCCTCATAGTGGTCGAGCATTGCCATTTTTACCTCTTTCGGATTATTTAGGTCGGCTTGTGCTTTAGTAAGAATCTCCAGAGCGAAATTACGGAAAAAATGCTGAATTTCTTCGTCTATCATTTCCTTTTCAGTTTTGTTTAGGAGTGTTTTTATTTTATATAATTGTTCAGGAGTGTATTGTCATGTATTTGCCTGTTTGCCGGGTCCTGCTCTTGTGTTATAGAGAAAGTCAATTTTCTTTGTCTGATGAACCTGGCTTCTCTTTCACTTTTGCTTCGGGAGCAAGTTGTTTTTCATTTTTGCCGTGAAGTGCGGCATTGATATTCCGCATCAGTCCGGCGTATTTGGCACGTTTTACGGCACTGCCTTTAAAGAGAGCTTTATATTCCTCTTGCGTCAATTTCTCCCATTGTTCAGTCGTCATTTGCAGTAGTTGTTCGGAAGGCTGTAGCTCGGGGATGTCTGTCGGTTTGGCCCAACGGTTAACGGGACAGCTTAATTGACATCGGTCGCATCCGTAGATGACGTTCCCCATGGCCCTTGCTGTTGTTTCGCTTATTTCACCTCGATTTTCTATCGTCTGATAGGAGAGGCAACGTCGCGCATCGAAACTGCCGTCTGGCGAGAGAGCACCTGTAGGACAAGCGTCGATACATTTCCGGCATTTACCACAACGATTCGCCATAGGCTGGTCGTAATGGTCTACCTCTCGGCATAGTAGCAATTCACCGAGAAGAAACATTGTTCCAGCCTTGGGAATGATGAGTTGCTGGCTCTTGCCTTGCCAGCCTAGACCTGCTTGCACAGCCCAATAGCGTTCTAAAATGGGCGCGGTGTCGACACAGACCTTGAAACTGCCTTCCTCGCATTGTAGTGATGAGGCCAATTGGAAGAGTTTGGATTTTACCACGTCGTGATAATCCTTCCCCAATGCATAGGCTGCAATCTGTGGCTGTTCCTGTGGAATCACCTTTTTGGGGGCGTAATTGAGCGCCACGGAGACAATGGATTTTGCACCTTCGAGCAGCAGACGAGGATCCATCCTTTTTTCAAGGTAGTTCTCCATATACTTCATGTCTGCATGGAGACCCCTTTCCAGCCAGTCTCTGAACTTGTGTTCTTCAGCTTCGCTGACATGCTCGGCTTTGGCTATGCCACAAGCAGTGAACCCTAACCATAAGGCTTCCCGCTTGATGAAGTCAGCGGAAAATGTTCTCAATTCTCTGCTCAATGTGCTTTAATCTATAGTCTATGGCGTCTAAGCTCTTGCAAATTTACGGTTTCTTTCGTTAAAAGCCAGCAATTATTTGTGGCATTTTTACCGTCAGCCTGTTAAATTTCCACAATCGACTTCTTGAGTAGCTACTTCTTACTCGAAAGTCTTAAACTCGAAGCCTTGATTCTTGAGCCATCTCAAAGATTCCGGCAAAGCCGTCTTGAGCTTGTCAATGCTCTTGAGCGAGTCGTGGAAAGTGATGATGGACCCGTTGCGGGCATAGCGTTTCACGTTGCGTACCACATCGTCGGCGGTGAGCCATTTGGAATAGTCGCGCGTGACGAGGTCCCACATCACAATCTTATAGGTGCGTTGCAACCACCAGTATTCTGAGTGGCGCATCCATCCGTGGGGTGGTCGGAAAAGGTGCGACTTGATGAGCTCGTTGGCTTTGGCTGTGTTCATGGCGTAAGTGATGGTCCAGTGCTTGAAGGCGCCGATATGGTTGAACGTATGGTTGCCCACTTGGTGACCTTCGTTCACAATACGATTGTAAAGGTCGTGATAGCGTAGCACATTTTCACCTACCATGAAGAAAGTGGCCTTCGCGTCAAACTCTTTCAGTGTTTCAAGAATGAAAGGGGTTGACTCCGGGATAGGACCGTCGTCGAAGGTCAGGTAGACGGCATGCTCTTCAGGGTTCATCCTCCATATAGCATGGGGATAAATCCATCGGAGCCATTTTGCCGGTTGTTCTATGAACATATGTCTAGCCCTTTATTCTTTCTGTTGGTGATGTCATTGCCTGAGCCTATTGTTCACTGTACATATTTCGTCCGCCTCTGCCAAGGTAGTGACGATACAAATTATCTATTTGTACCATACGCTTGTTAGCGAGGTTCTTGTCCACGAGCTTCATGAGGTCATTAATCTGTGAACAGATGCTGAGTTGCAGCATGAAATCACGTTGCTCCATGGTGAAATATCTGTCATCAAGAGTGACATAGTATTGAGCGTACTGATAGGCATCCTTCCAGATATCCTCAATCACCTTCTTGGCTTTTTGCTTCTGGTTGAGGAGGATATAGGCGCGTGCAATGTCCGAGCCTCCACTCATGTAGTTCATCGGAACATTGTAAGAAGGCAGTTCCGTTTCCTGTTTCTGGAGTACCTTCAATGCCTTGTCCTTCTTTCCCTCAGCAATGAGGTGCAGGGCAAGTTGTCCGAAGATGTGTCGGTGTGTGTAGCACATGCGCATCACCGTATCGTCGATATAGAGACCACGTTGACGGAGGCCGCCGTACCGATAACGGTTCATCACGTTGTTATACGTCTTCTCCGTGTCAAAGTTCTTGGCGCCGTTGGCATTCGTTGTGAATGGCGTAATACGATTGGCCAGACCTTCTTGTACGAAGTTGTCACCCAGATTCATATAGTTATCCGATCCCACGGTGAGAGCCACATAGATAGGCCTCGTCCAGTTGGCGTTGGCAATCATTTCGAGCATCATCAGGTCGCTCTTGTACAGAGCATTCTTTCCCTTGAGCGAGATGACCATCTGGTCAGGTATGGAATCGCTTGCCATCATCATACCGCTCTTTCGTACGGCATCCTTGTCAATAGTGACGTAGAGCGTGTCAGTGGGGATGACGTGGAAGTCCGGATTGCCGGAACGTACCCAGTACTTCATGACGTTCTTCACCTCAAATGGGTTCTTGCCGAACTGTGCTTCAGCATTCTTCTGGTCTTGCTTGTAGAAATCAAGCACTTGCTGCTTGAGAGAAGGCTGTACTTCTACATATTCATTTGTACCAGAGCAGTAATCCAGTCGCGGCCATGTGATGGGCAGTGAGGGAGAATTGTATGCAGGACGCTTCATCTGGTCAATATACCAGTCGGTCTGCAGGTAACTGAGGTTGCAAACTCTGGCATCGGTGCGTACACCTTCTACTTCCTGATTGTACCAGAGAGGGAAGGTGTCATTATCACCGTTGGTGAAGATGACAGGATTTCCCTTATCCTGCAGCGTCATGAGGTAGTTGCGACCGAAGTCACGGCAGGTATAGCGTCCCGAACGGTCGTGGTCGTCCCATGTCTGACTGGCCATCTGAACAGGAACCAGCAGACAGAGAAGAGATATCACCCCTGCGGACACTGCGTTGTCCATGTGGAGATATTTCTTTGCAAGGTCGATGAGCGCAGCCACTCCCAGTCCGCACCAGATTGCGAAGGCATAGAAGGAACCGGCATAAGCATAGTCGCGTTCACGCGGTTGTACAGGTGTCTGGTTCAGGTAGATTACGATGGCAAGTCCTGTCATGAAGAACAGGAAGAATACCACCCAGAACTGGCGAATGCCGCGACGGCCGCGGAATGCCTGCCAGAAGAGTCCGATGAGGCCGAGCAGCAAGGGCAGACAGTAGAATACATTGTGACCCTTGTTGTTCTTCAGAGAGTCAGGCAACTTGCTTTGGTCGCCAAGACGGAGATTGTCGAGAAAACTGATTCCCGTAATCCAGTTGCCGTGTTCGGGCTCGCCATTTCCCTGAATATCGTTCTGCCTTCCGGCGAAGTTCCACATGAAGTAGCGCCAGTACATGAAGTTGCACTGATAAGAGAGGAAGAACTTCAAGTTGTCAAGCTGTGAAGGCACCTTGACGGTCATCTGTTCTCCACAGCGGTCATAGGGAACTTCGGTTCCGTCAACTCCGCCCATCCATGACTCATAATCCTGCGCATGTGCAGCATCGTACATACGTGGGAAAATCATGTTCTGGGCATAAATATACTTGTTCTTGTGTGAAACGACAAAGTAAGAATCCGGTTCGTCTGCGCTCTTCTTCTCCTTGCGGCTGTAGATGGGTGCGCCTTCTGTCATCTTGGGCTTGCACATATTGCCTTCGACCTCGAGGGCAACCTGAGAAGTGTATGCCTGTCCGTAGAGCAGTGGACGGTCTCCGTACTGGTCTCGGCTGAGGTAAGAGCCAAGTGTGAAGATATCCTCCGGTGAATTCTGGTCCATCGGCGGATTGGCGGTAGAACGAACGACGATGAGTGCATAGCTCGAATAACCTATCATAAGCATGAGCATGCAGAGCAGTACCGTGTTCTTGATGCGTGACGAAACAAGATAGATGGGGCGCTTGTTTACTACTTTCTTGCGGTTGAGCAGTACCCATACGATGGCGAGTACCACTACGCCGATAGCAACGGCTGTCCATCCATAGCCATAGAACGGGATGCCGATAAGACCGAATGCCACGAGGAAAGAAATGTTCTCACGCTTCTTGTTGGTACCGATATAACTCTCGTAAATTGCCCACAGTACGGCAGCCACAAGCAGGATGACATAGATAATCTCGCCCGTGTTGAATGGCATGTGCAGTACGTTGACAAAGAACAACTCGAACCAGCCTCCCACAGTGATGATTCCAGGCACGACGCCGTAGAGCACAGCTGCTACGATTACGAACGAAACTGCAAGGGCAATGAGTGAGCCTTTGACTTCGATGTTGGGGAAGCGACGATAGCAGAACACCAACACGATAGCCGGTATACAAAGCAGGTTCAGCAGGTGAACGCCAATCGAAAGACCAATGAGGTAGAACAGCAGTACAAGCCATCTGTCGGAGTGAGGCTCGTCGGCATGGTCTTCCCATTTCAGAATGAGCCAGAATACGATGGCTGTGAAGGCTGAGGAATATGCGTAAACCTCACCTTCTACGGCTGAGAACCAGAAAGTATCGGAGAATGTATAGATTAGTGCGCCCACCAGTCCACTGGCTTCAATGGCAATGAGCTTACCTGTTGTCAGTTCGCTCCAGTCCTTCAGAATAAGTTTCCTTGTCAAGTGCGTAATGGTCCAGAAAAGGAAGAGAATGGTGGTGGCAGAGAGCAAAGCGCTCATAATGTTCACCATGCGTGCTACCTGTGTCGGATCACTGGCAAAGTGACTGAAAAGATTGGCTGTGAGCATGAAGAAAGGTGCCCCGGGCGGGTGGCCTATCTCCAGTTTGTAGCCGGTGGTGATAAATTCCGGACAGTCCCAGAAAGAGGCTGTTGGTTCGATGGTGGAGCAGTAGACAAAGGCGGCAATCAGAAAGGAAAGGCAGCCCAGAATATTGTCCACTAATCTGTACTGTTTCATAATTTCGTTATAGAGAATGTTGTGGAATTATCTAATAAACGATGCAAAGTTAATAAAAACAAGTAACTCAAACGTATAATTTGGTGCTTTTTTATAGAATTTTGAGCAAAGAGTTGTTCGATTATCAAACAAAAAGGATGAAAAAAGAAAGAATGGAGGACAGAATAAGAGGAGCTTTGAACAATAAAAAAGGAAGACTCGCTTAAGGCAGGTCTTCCTTTTGGTTATTTCGGATAAGTTGATTCTACTGTGCAAGCAGAAAATCTTTGAAAGCCTCAAAGTCGTTTGGCATTTCCACGCGTTGTTTTTCTCCCTTCATGAAAGCTTGAAGTCTTTCCGGAATGGCAATGTCTTGACCGATGATGGCATCCACCTTCTCCTTGAATTTTGCAGGATGTGCTGTTTCAAGGAAAATACCTGTTTCATCGGGAGACAGTTGCTCGCGGAGAGCCTGATAGCCGCATGCTCCATGAGGATCAAGCACGTATCCGTTTTCCTCAAAGCATTGTCTCATGGCTTTTCTTATTTGCTCATCTGTGTAGGTAGCGCCGCTGATATCTTTGCGAATGGCTTCCCAGCTGTTGTTGTAGAGGTCTGTCACACGGGCGAAATTGCTTGGTGCACCCACGTCCATGGCGTTGGCCAGTGTCTGTTTGCTCGGCTGGGGATGATATTCGCCGGTCTTGAGATACTGGAAGAAAACGTCGTTGGCGTTGTTGGCGGCAATGAAATGTTGAATGGGCAGTCCCATACGCTTGCCGAAAAGTCCGGCAGTGATATTACCGAAGTTACCGCTGGGTACGCAGACAGTGAGTTTCCGGCCATTGTCAATCAGATGCAGTCTGCGAGCCTGGGCATAAGCGTTGAAATAATAGAATGCCTGGGGCAGGAATCGTGCAACGTTGATGGAGTTGGCCGAAGTAAGCATCATCTCTTTGTTGAGAGTCGTATCCATGAAAGCGCTTTTCACCAGTGCCTGGCAGTCATCAAAGACGCCGTCTACTTCAATGGCTGTGATGTTCTGTCCGAGAGTGGTGAACTGGCATTCTTGAATGGGGCTCACCTTCCCCTTTGGATAAAGCACGTAGACATGGATCCCGTCTACACCGAGAAAGCCGTTGGCCACGGCGGAGCCTGTGTCGCCGGAGGTTGCCACAAGTACATTCACAGCGGCACCGTTATGTCCTGCTTTCAGCGGCTGACCTTTCTTTTGGGCGTCTTGGGCCACGAGATAGCGGAGCAGTCGTGCCATGAATCTTGCGCCTACATCCTTGAAAGCCAGCGTGGGACCATGGAAAAGTTCCAGTGCATAGATGTTGTCCGTGACGCGAACCAGCGGAGTTTCGAACGCCAGTGTATCGTAGACGATGGCTCGCAAGTCATCTTCAGGGATGTCTTCGCCGAAGAAGGCGCAAGCCACCTTAAAGGCTATTTCCTGAAAGGAGAGTTCTTCGATGTGGTCGAAAAATTCGCGGGGTAAGGTTTTGATGCGCTCCGGCATGTAAAGACCGCGGTCTGGTGCAAGTCCGTGAACTACTGCATCGTGAAGTGATGCAAGTGGTGCTTTGTGGTTGGTGCTATAGTAATTCATAATTCACAATTCATAATTCATAATTGAAAGTGTAATTCGGATGGCGATTCACAATGCATAATTAAATTTATACGCTCATGAAGGTCTCCATAAACTCTTTGAGATGGAGTAAGCCGTAGGAGCCGGAAACACAGGACACCTCGTCGTATTCGGTAACGTTGTCGGGTTTTATTCCCGGATACCAGATAAGGAAAGGCACGGGCTCCTTAACGTGTGTACGTACTTCCACGGGGGTGGGATGGTCGGGCATTACGGCTATGCATACGGGCTCTTTCCATGTGCGCACTTCCCGATAGATGGGTTCCACGATACGGTGTTCCAGATAATCGATAGTGCGGAGTTTCAAATTCAAGTCTCCGTCATGACCGGCCTCGTCGCTTGCCTCGAGATGCAAGAATACGAAGTCCTGGTGGCGCAGGGCTTCTATGGCAGCCTGGGCCTTGCCTTCATAGTTGGTGTCTGCCAGACCGGTAGCACCGGGTACCTTCACGATGTCAAGTCCGGCATAATAGCCGATGCCGCGAATAAGGTCCACTGCCGAGATGCAACTTCCTGTCTTGATTTGCGGATAGAGCTGTTGCAGCGGTTTCATGTTCGGACGGTAACCGCCTCCCCATGGCCAGATACTGTTGGCTTTGTCCTTCCGGTCCTTGTTGAATGGGTGAGCACTGAGCAGTTTCTGGCTCTTTATAATCAAGTCATTAATAAGGTCGGCCGTTTCCTGGCCGGTCATTCGCGTTCCGTCCTTGCGGTCGGCCCATCCCTCTTCTGGTTTTACGAGAAGTTGCTTCCAGGGCTCGTTGGGATGATCATGGGGCGGAGCACAGACAATGTGTTTGTTGCCTCCCTGAATGATAAGGAGATGCCGGTATTGAATGCCTGTTATGAAACGTATATGGTCGTTACCGAGTTGCTGATTGAGATATTTTATGAGCTCGTCGCCTTCCTCTGTCTTGAGGTGACCGCCGTGGTGGTTGAGAATTACGCCATCTTTCAGCTCTATGATATTGCAACGCAAGGCAAGGTCATCAGGTTTCATGTCATATCCGATGCTGGCTGCCTCGAGGGGGCCTCGTCCTTCATAGACATCATTGAGATTATAGCCGAGAATAGCAGTGTTGGCTACTTCCGACCCTGGCAGAAATCCATCCGGAATGGTCATCAGTCGTCCGGTCCGCCCGCGTCTGGCCAATAAGTCCATATAGGGCGTGTCAGCATATTGCAGCAGGGTCTTGCCTCCGAGTCTTTCCACAGCATGGTCTGCCATGCCGTCGCCTAATATAATAATGTGTTTCATTCTAACTCAGAATCTTTAGTGCATTATTAGATGTTTGCAATACTCATGATGTTCGCGAACACGCCGGCAGCCGTTACGCTGGCACCTGCTCCATAGCCCTGTATGAGCATGGGATACTCTTTATAGCGCTCGGTGGTGAGCAGCACGATGTTGTTGGAACCGCCGAGGTTGTAGAAGGGGTGGTTTTGACCGATGGCCTGAAGCGATACTTTTGTGCGTCCGCCTTCCATCGTGGCCACGAAGCGCCAGCGTTGATGTTTGGCGGCCAGTGCTTGCCTGCGGCGTTCAAAGTCGGCGTCGAGTTCGGGCAGTCGTCGCCAGAAGTCTTCGAGCGAGCCCTTGAAATAGTCGTCGGGTACGAAGAGATGGCGTTCCACGTCTTCCTGTTCCACGCGGTAGCCGGCTTCTCGAGTCAGAATGACAAGCTTGCGCACCACGTCTATACCGCTGAGGTCTACACGTGGGTCGGGTTCGGAATAGCCTTGTTCCTTGGCGCGACGCACGGTTTCCGAGAAGGGAACATCGGCGGAGAGTTCGTTGAAGATAAAGTTGAGCGTGCCGCTCAGCACGGCTTCTATCTTCAATATCTTGTCACCTGAATTGCGCAGGTCGTTGATGGTACCGATGATGGGTAGTCCGGCACCCACGTTGGTTTCGTAGCGGAACTTCACACCTCTTGTCAGCGCTGTTTCCTTCAATTTGTGGTAGACTTCGTATTTCGAGGAAGCGGCAATCTTGTTGGCTGCCACTACACTGATATTATGCTCCAACAGCGTTTGATAGAGAGCTGCGATTTCGCGCGAGGCGGTGCAGTCCACAAAGACGGAGTTGAAGATGTTCATGTTTAGGATGTTGTCTCTCAGCTTTTCAGGATTGGAAGGCTCCGATTGCTTCAACAGTTCACGATAGTTGTCTAAGTCGAGTCCTTCTCTGGAGAAGATGGCGTTCTTCGAACTGGCGATACCCACTACGTTGAGTTTCAGTCGTGAATGTTTTTTCAGTTCTTCGTATTGACTTCTGATTTGTTCTATCAGTTTCCCGCCAACCGTTCCGACGCCGCAGATGAAGAGGTTGAGTACTTTGTACTCGGAGAGGAAGAACGAGTCGTGAATTACGTTGAGCGACTTGCGCAACGAAGCAGCGTTCACTACGAAGGAGATGTTGGTTTCCGAGGCTCCCTGGGCACAGGCTATGACCGAGATGCCGCTACGTCCCAGTGTGCCGAAGAGTTTTCCGGCGATACCGGGCGTGTGCTTCATGTTCTCGCCTACGATAGCGATAGTAGCCAGATTGGTCTCGAGATGCATGGGGAACATGGCACCGTCGTCGATTTCGTCCTGAAACTCATGATTGAGCACTTCAACAGCCTCTTTTGCATCTTCTTCTCGCACACCGATGGATGTTGAATTCTCTGATGAAGCCTGCGACACGAGGAATACGCTGATGCCCTTGTCTGCCAAGGCGGTGAAGATTCGGCGGTTCACACCGATGACCCCCACCATAGAGAGACCCGATACAGTGATGAGAGCGGTGCCCTTGATGGATGAGATACCCTTGATGGGCTTACGGTCGTTCTCGATTTTATTTTTAATAATGGTGCCGGGTGCATCGGGGTTGAACGTGTTTTTCACCCTTATGGGGATGTTCTTCACGCAAACGGGGTAGATGGTGGGAGGGTATATCACCTTGGCGCCGAAGTTACAGAGCTCCATGGCTTCCACGTAACTCAGCTCGTCAATGGTGTAGGCTGATCGGATTACTTTCGGGTCGGCGGTCATGAAGCCGTCCACATCGGTCCATATTTCCAGAATGTCTGCATCGAGGGCAGCCGCGATGATGGCTGCGGTGTAGTCGGAACCGCCACGTCCCAGGTTGGTGGTCTCGTCGCTGTCACGGTCTGTTGATATAAAGCCCGGAACAATCGACACACGGGGCAGTTCGGCGAAGGTCTGGCGCACCAGTCTGTTGGTAAGTTCGCTGTCAAGAATGTTGCGTCCGTTGGACTGCATGGTTTTTATCATTTCCCGGGAGTCAATCCACTTGGAACCTCGCACCAGGGTAGATACGATGTTTGAACTGAGACGTTCACCGTAGCTCACGATGGCGTCTTCGGTCTTTCGGCTCAGGTCATGAATGAGGAAAACTCCGAAATAGATGGAACGCAACTGATCGAGCAGCGTGTCCACGGTGTTGAAAAGTTGCTCGCGGTCGTGGGCATCGGTGATGATAGTGTCAATCATTCGATGATGCCGGTCCACCATTTGTTCGAACGAAATTCTCCATCGTTCGTCGCCACTGACGGCTAATTTTGATGTGGAAATAAGTTGATCGGTAATACCGCCCAATGCACTTACGACAACAACAATGGGTTGTCGGCGGGCCTCGTTTTCAACGATGCGTTTCAGACTAAGAATGCTTTTTACGGAACCTACAGACGTTCCGCCAAACTTTAATACTTTCATTGATTGATGTTGTTTAATGATGCAAAGCCACCCCCGACACAAACGGGGCTGTGACGATACTTGACCGCAAAAGTAATAATTTCTATTTTTCCGACCAACTATTTCTTCAATTTTATTAAATTATTCTGCGAATGAGATGGATTTACAATGGACAGAAGCATTTCTTTTTTAGGAGTGTTCTTATCCGGGCACAAGTCCGCTCCGCGTCCATGTACTCCGGTTTCTAAGGTATCGCCCTACGGGCGAGATGACATTACTCAAAACCTACCCCCCCCC
>JBMNUW010000045.1:0-21053 GCA_050946475.1 Prevotella sp. | reverse complement strand
CTGCACTCTCGTCAACACTAATAGCTACATCTTGACATATTTCATCTTCGCTATAAACGCCCGGATCATTGGGCAGCGTAAAAATAAAGCGAGAACCTCCTTTGTCGCTCACCCGTTCATAAATAAGCGACCCATGGTGGGTCTCCGCCATTTTCCGGGCTGTATACAATCCTATACCCATGCCTCCTTTGGAAGCATAACCGTGCATGAAAGGCTGGAAGAGTTGGTCAAGATGCTCGGGAGAAACACCCGGGCCATCATCTTCCACTGTGAAAACCAATTGGTCTTCATTACCTTCCTCGAAAGCAATTTTCATTGTCACGTTACCACCCTTCCCTGTGTATTTCAAAGCATTAGACAACAAGTTATAGACCACAGCCTCTACAATCTCGTGATCGAATAACATTTGATAATGGTGTTCGAAAGGAATAAAGTGATAACCCAAGTCTTTCTGATTGGCAATGCTCCAAAGATCTTGCCATATATCTCTCACGAATACAACAATATCACCTTCAGCAACATGAAGTTTTCGATTGTTCGTACTGATTCGGCGAAACTCCATCAGTTGGTTTACAAGTCGCAGCAACCGCTTCGTTCCACGTTTTACAGTTTGAACCGACGACTTTGATACTTTCTGAGTTTTCGAATCAACCAAGTTGCTTACCCCGCTTTGAATAATTGCAAGTGGCGTTCTGAATTCATGAGTGACATGGGTAAAAAAGTTAAGACGAAATTCTGTGACTTGCTTGTTAATCTTCATCTCCTGATGAAGTCGTAACCTTGCACGTGTATTTTCATAGATATACAGTATTAACAATCCAGCAAGCAACAAATAGATGGACCATGCCCACCAAGTGTTCCACCAAGGCTGGGAAATTCTAATTGTCAATATCGTATCCGGTCCCCATTCAACTCCATTCCAAGCCCGCACATGGAACTTGTATAGTCCGGGAGCAAGATGAGTGTAAATGGCGAAATTACTGTTAGTAGCAGGTCTCCAGCTGTCTTCTACCCCGTCAAGTTTGGTTTGAAACAGTTGGGCATCCTCTCCATTAA
This sequence comes from Prevotella sp., assembly GCA_050946475.1. Lineage (GTDB taxonomy): Bacteria > Bacteroidota > Bacteroidia > Bacteroidales > Bacteroidaceae > Prevotella. Next base: position 19,997 of record JBMNUW010000045.1, on the reverse strand, counting down.
AGTCAAGTGTACTGAAATTAATGCGAAGAGAATTTTGGCTATGATCCAATGTAATTTTCTTAGTCAGTTGTATGGCTTGACTCATGAAATCTACATCCGATTGATTATAGATAGACAATCCATTGATTTGCAAATCTGTAAGAGAAACTTTCTTTACATAAGGCTTCATAGAGCCTAGTTTTTTAGGATGCACGACCAAAAGTCCTTCCTGTGTACCAAAAAACAAACGACCGTCTTTCATTTCCATGGAACCATTCACTGTAAAAGCGTTACTCAACGGATTCTGACTGACATAGAAATTACGAACGACGTTATCCCTACAGTCGATACGGGAAAGACTCGAGCTCGTACCCACCCATACGGCTCCATAACTATCAGAGGAAATAGTACGAACACCATTGTCAGCCAAGCCGTTATATTTGTCTATCACTCGATATTTCATACGGCTTATTCCCTTGGAGAAATCACATTTCACCACGCCCACAGACATGATGCCCGCCCAAAGGCTGCCATACGCGTACTTCAAGCACAACACTTCGTCACCCGGGAAATTTTGAGATATAGAATTATAGACTACGAAATCTTTTTGAGATGGTAGTTTCTTTTTCGTGTCCAATACATAAAGTCCGTTGTATGAGCCAACGAAGAGCAAGCCATCAGGAGACAATTCCAAATCGCGTACCCGCTGAGCATTGTATTGTTCCGTAAGATATTGCTTCACCAGTTTAAGATGGCCATGTATCAATTCCGTCATGAGCAATCCTCCGCCCCATGTAGCTATCCACACTCGCCCGTATTTGTCTTCCAGGGCATTATACAGATCATTAACAGGCAGCTCATGTCCTGGTATACCTTTGCCGTAGTGAACTCCATCGACATAAAGTCCGTCGCCACGCGTGCATATCCATTCATGACCGGCATGGTCAATCATGTAATCTGAAATGCCGGCTTTTGTCTCTCGCATGAATTTAAAGGTACCATCGACAGAGGAAAACTGATACATATTATTATCTTTAGTTGCGGCTATGATTTCTCCATGCTTGTCAACAAAGATGAGACGCACATTGTTCGTCCAATCTCCCCTTATTTTATTGTCAACATAAAAATATTGAGCCGAATAGTCGTCTATCGTATGGAGATGAATAAGCCCAGCCGCCTCCGTACTAAGCCAAATGTCTCCCAAACGATCTACCAAGATATCATGAATATAATTGGAATAGATTACCGGTTCTGAGTCCTGAGCCGTGTATTGCTCCAATTGACCTGTAAGAAGATTATAAATAAAAAGTCCCATGCCGTATGAAGCAATATAGAGCAGATGGTTTTTACCTACAGCAAAACTAAATATCTTTTTCTTTTCATTGGTTGTCTTCAATCCTTTATTGAGCAACAACTTCTTTGAGCTGCCATAGGGAGGTAAAATGAGTAATTCACCTTGCTGATTAGCCACCATCTTATATCCTTTTGTGTCTCCTTGAACTGTACCACTTTTAAGTTGTAACTCCTGAGGACGTGAAATGATCCCTGTCCGCGGATCGAAAACAACAGTGCCACGATTTGTAAAATACAAACAACGTTTTTGCCAATAGAGGGCATTGGATAATCTTCCCACCCTCATGTCAGGATTTGTAATTCTCCGGGAGAAAATCACTTTTCCTTTAAAATCGACTACATAAAACGTTTGATTGTCTTTACAAAAAGCTACAATGTACTTATCGGTAGACATACAATCTTCAAGATTCTTGTCTTTCAAAACTGTCATGGACTTGTTTCCTCGTATCCGCGTAAGTCCCTTCCGGGTCGATACCCAAATATTCCCATATCTGTCCTCCGTCATTCGCGTCACGTAATTTGAAGTCAGCTTACCGTTCTCCTTAGTATAGTCATGCAAGACAATTTTACTATTTTCATACACAGCATGCCGCACTCCCAGCAACTTGTCCCACATCCATTCACCTGTAGAGCTATGGAAGCGCTTACTATACGGCTGATCTTTTCCGCCTGTAAATTTCAGGAATTTCCCGGTTTTTAAATCGTAACAACTATAACTATAAGTAGAAGTACTGAGCCATAAAAGTTGGTTTACATTATCAATATAAAGCAAGCCAATGTTCTTCGATTTCTTACCTAAAGTAAGGTCGTTAAAATCTATGAGATTATATCCGTCATACCGAGCTAACCCGTCAGAGCCTCCGAACCATAAGAATCCATAAGTATCTTGCACCATCGCCCGTATGGTATTGCCGGGCAGACCGTGCCTCGTCGTAATACGTGTTACTCTAAAATTCGTACGGTTCGAAGCATTGGAGACCGTTGCAAAGAACAGTAGAAAGAGCACTAAAAGATTCTTAATCATGAACTTCAAGGTTTCAAATTCGGTACTATTTACTTGCAAATATAATGTTTTTTGCCCGCAAATCCATTTGTGATGTACGATTTTTGCAAGTAAGATTTCGCTATTTTCAAACTTTCGTACAAAAAGAACATTTATCGTACAATCGCCTCAATTCATCATGAGTAAATCTTGTATATTTGCATTGTATTCACAACATCCTTAAACTAAAAATACAAACATCCATGCGTTCTACATCATTGATATTAATGTTTTACTTATTATTTGCCGGACTGGTCAGCCTGTCATCCCAGCCGAAGGTTACAGTCGCAAACTATCTCGACAATTGTCGTGCTGCCGTGAGCTACACTTTCGATGACGGATTACTTTGTCAATATACAGAACTTTTCCCTCAGCTTCAGAAATACGGAATCAAGGCTACATTTGCAATCTGCGGACAGCCTATAGATCAATTTGAGGAACACTTAAAACGAACCGGGAACGACACGACCGGTTTCAGCAAACCGCGCATGACATGGAATATGATAAAAGAGATCAGCAATGCCGGACATGAAATATCTTCGCACGGCTGGGCTCACAAAAACGTTACGACCATTGACGGAGAAGAACTACGATATGAAGTACAGCACAATGACTCTGCCATCTGGTATCATACAGGACATTTCCCATTAACTTACTGTTTCCCTGGCAACCGTAAAAGTGCCGATAAGGTAGCTTACGTAGAACAGGGACGAGTGGCTGCGAGAATCAAACAAATCAGCATCGGCTCCAAAAGGGACTATAAATGGCTGCACGACTGGGTGCGCGACCTTATAGATGAAGGTGAATGGGGCGTAGGCATGACACATGGAATCTCGTCCGGATATGACCATTTTAAAAATCCCGATGTACTTTGGAGACACTTTGCCGACATACAAAATCTACGCGACAAATTATGGATAGCTCCTCTCTGTGATGTCGCTGCCTATATCAAGGAACGCAACAACGTGCATATTAAAGTAAAGAAGCATGGTGACGGCTACATGATAATACCTAAAATGACTCTTGACAAACATATCTTCAGAGAACCGCTTACGCTCATCGTAAAAGGCAAAGTAACGCAGGCAGAGCAAGACGGGCATCCTCTAAGAGTGAAGAACAAAGGAATCATAAGCTTAATCAATATTCAGCCTGATAGAGGAAAAATTTACATGGAACTGTTTGCGAAACACATTAAATAAAAATAATATATAAAAGCTGACATACTCAAACTGAAATACATGAGTTATAATATCAATATACCTATTAAAATCTTACTGACAAATCATACTGAAGAATAATGAAACGAATAAATTGTTTTATAAGTACAAGAGCCGCTATTCTACTTGTCTCGAGTATCATAACAATTGCTACTAGTCCTGTAGTCTGTCCGGCCCGGACCTCAGCTTGTTCACATGAAAACATATCCTCAATATCCAATCCCATCCTACCGGGATTCAATCCTGATCCCTCAATATGTCGTGTAGGAGACGACTACTACCTTGTTACAAGTTCATTTATGTTCTTCCCCGGGCTTCCCGTTTACCACAGTCGCGACCTAGCTCACTGGAAACTCATCGGGCACGCCATCAATTCCGACAACATCAAGGACTTCCATTTTAAAGGACTAACCGACAACGATGGAATATGGGCTCCCACCCTACGCTACCACAATGGAACATTTTATATTATATGCACCCTCTATCACGGTGGAGGAAGTTTCATTCTACAGACTTCCGACCCTTCACAAGGATGGGGTCATCCCGTATGGATACCGCAAGCCAGCGGCATTGATCCAACACTCTTTTGGGATTCAGATGGACGAACCTATTATTTGGGCAATCGTTACGACTTCAAGCATGCATGGTCAGGGCAAGTGGGTATATGGCTTCAAGAGATAGACCTTGATCACATAGAACAACGGACGGTGACTGAGAAAAAATCAGGGCTTTCGTTCGAAGCACCTTGCTATACTCTTAAGGGTAGTCCTAAGATATTGAGTTACGGACATGCAACCAATGCACGATATGCCGAAGGACCGCACCTCTACAAAATAAAAGACCGCTATTGTCTGCTGATGGCCGAAGGAGGCTCTGGAAAATATCACGCCGTCACGGTTCACTGGTCAGACTCGCTATTTGGCAACTACAAGCCTCAACAAATCAATCCGGTGCTGACTCACAGGCACCTTGGACGCCACTTCAGAGTGCAGAATGTAGGACATGCCGACTTGGTTCAGTTGCAATCCGGAGAATGGATGGCCGTATGTTTAGCCAACAGAATGTTACCGGTTAAGGACGACTCAAACACCCCTTGGGTAAGTCCGTTAGGAAGAGAAACCTGGCTGTGCCGGGTAGGAATAGAGGACGGGCAACTGGTCTTTGCCCCAGGCGCAGGACAATTGCAAGAGTCATTACCCTCACCCCTCCCTGTTGACAATGTTGATTTAGAAACCGACACGACATGGTACACACCCATGACGAATACAAACCTGCGACTGAAAAAGTTAACAAGTCTGAAGTGGTCGTTCCAACATCGTGTCGGAAAAAACACTGGCGCACAAGGCATCACCGTGTTCCGCACTGTCAACAGCTATTATATGCTAGAAAAGGGAAAGAAGCACATCCAGCTCATTAAGATAGAACGCGGAAAGAAAACAATTATAGCAGCACTACCTTATCGCAAATCCAACGCAGACCTGTCTGTGCAATGCGACAGTCTCTCATTACGTTTCTTTGCCAACGGAGCTCCGATAGGAAGCGAGCAATCCATGCTACCTCTATGTGACGACGGAAAATACAACAAATTCAACGGTACTGGTGTGGGATACGTTATTGAGTACAAAAACAAAAGACGAAAATAATCCTCATGTCAGTCAAATACCACCCATTACTTGTACCACTACCATAATCTATTATGACGAAACAAAAGGAACCGCACTAAAAGTATAGCTTTAGATGCGGTTCCTTTTTCATGTAAAAAAAGAGAGCCGTACCAAGACCTGACACTCGGCACGGCTCAACAAGCAATCATTTCATTTCACCACATATTTGCGACCATTCTTAATAAATATTCCATGTGACGGATAGGTAACTCTCTGTCCTTGCAGGTTATACCACTTTCCGTCGTAAATACTTTTCTTGTCCTTAACTTCGGTAATACCTGTCGTCCAAGCTTCCTCGTCGCTTGTCAAATCAGAACCAAGATAATATCCTAAATGAGTAGGCTGGTTATATCCTACGTTCTCATTGAGCGCACTCATAAGATAAGTATGGTCTGTCATAAGCCAAGGGAATCGATGATCTGTCTTAAACCACGTAGAAAATATCTTCAAGTCTACAAGCTTCGTAGCATCAGGTACGATAATCTCTTCACGCCAATCACCAAGCATGTCACCATACCACGAAGGATTCGACTTGGAACTATTGATAAAGCTTTCGTCGAAACGATACATCGTGAAAATGCGACCCTTCGTATTGGAGTAACTGTTGATGGTACCGGCATTGATGAGTTGACGGTTGGTCAGATTGTCGAACCAAATAGCCATGTTACAGGAGGACGGCTTATAGCCCAAGTCATTACCCTGTTCATCGTGAGCATTGACATGTCCGGCCCACCAGTACTCACAGCCGGGATTAGCCGAGTCGATATCTGCCACCAGGCATCGACCGACATCACTTGAGGCCTCATCCACATGAGCCCAAATGACACTACCATCCTTGGCATCGTGCAACGCTGCAGCCGTTGTTCCGCTCTCCATGCAATGCCATACTTGCAAACCTTCGCGGTCTGCGATGAACTTACCCACATGCTGGGCATCTCCATGGCCCAGTTCAGTAGACCAAAGACCACATCCATCGTCATCAATAGCCATGGAGCCGTACATAATCTCATCCTTTCCGTCACCATCCAAGTCTGCCGCGCTGAAAGAGTGGTTACCTTGACCTTCATAAGCCGAATTGAGCTTTCCGTCCTTGTTATTGCTTACAGAGTCGGATGTATCGAAACGCCAGCGGCGCGTCAACTGTCCTTCTCTGTAATCCCATGCTTCAGCTACAGTCCTGGCATATACTCCTCGACCAATGAAGATGCTCGGATAGTCAGTACTGAACCAGGCAACGCCCATACGATGAGAGTTGGCGCGTTTCCAATAGCCATCACCCCATGACTCACTCGTTTCGCGATTGATATAATCGGCACGGGCCAATTCTTTTCCTGTCACACCATCAATAACCGAGAAAAATTCAGGACCGGCAGAATTGTAATGGTCCATGTATCCTCCCGTCCATGTACGATAGTCAGTAATACCGTCCCCATTGGTGTCACCGATTTCTGTACTGTCGCCGAATACGGTGCCCTCACCGGTTTTGATAACCATTTCTGCCTTACCATCACCATCAAAGTCGGCAATTGCAAAACTTGAACTGTTGCCCAAAGATATGCTGGGACCTGACTTTACCCGCCAGAGGAAAGTACCATCGAGCTTATAGGCATCCCAAAGAACATTGTGACGAAGGTTGGGAAGTCCCATGCCGGCACCGGAACCGTCCGACTTGATTTCTCCTGTTTCCGGATCGATGATAGAACGAAGGCATTTTACCACAATTTCCATCTGTCCATCACCGTCCAGATCTCCCACACTGACATCGTTGGCACAGTATCTGATTGAGTCCAGTTCCGTCACATCCTCCGTTCCTTTCAACGGAATGGAGATGTAAGGAAGCTTGTTGGTCAACTGTGACTGACTAATGGTATATCTGCCAACCGTCACATTGGAACTGGCCATAGTAAGTCTAAATGTCAAGTCCGTATCCGTAGGAAAAGAGGTGAGCTGATAGTTGGTAGCATAAATTGGTTTATCGTTCAATTTCGTTTCCGTTTCCCCGCCATCCGTTGACTCATATAGGTCGAATGCTGTCTGCACATTATCGCCAGGAAGCATCCGCCAAGTTAACAGAATCTTGTTCAAATCCGTCTTTATATACGTAGAACTTGACGTACCATTAATGCTACCCCACAATGCACGATCATCAGCAAAGGCACTGGAAGCACAAAACATCATAGCAGCAACTGTCACTATTGCTGTAGACTGTTTCTTGAAAAAGATTATCCTCCTCATATTATTAATAAATAAAGATAAAAAGGCATAGACTTTTATTTTCTGTTTTAAAGAAAAGACATCAAAGAGATTTTTAGGTCATGAGAGTTTCAATACCGTCAAAAACCTCCATTCGTCATCTAGTCCGATCAGTGCGACAAAATAAATTGCTCGGCTACTGGAAGAAAACGCTTATGTCCCTCTGCATTGAGATGAGCATGGTCACGTTCTTTGCCCTGGAAATAAATTCTGCGGAAATTGTCATTCAGAGAATGTATATTACTGTTCCGATAAGCATCGAACACAGGTATGCCATAATTTCCGCACACTTCGAGCATTGCGTTAACCACCTTGATAAAAGATGGATTAGCATGTGCCCACGGAGTGAAGAAATAAATGTGTCCTTTCGGATATTTCTCACAGAGGCCCTCACAGAGCTGGGCCAATCTGGATTTAAAGGTATCCAGTCCCAAAGAGTCGATAAATCCGGTATCGTTATGTCCGCCTATCACTACGATGTAGTCGAGTGAATCGTTCATATCCTTATATCTCTTGTACATAGCAGGTCCCCACTTATTGCGGTCGAAAGCAATACAGTTGCCATTACGTCCGTAATTGTAATACTTCATATGGTGCTTCTGCGCAAAGAGGTAGTGCCAGGCCTCAGTGTAAGGCCTGCGGTGATTCCGCACGTAACTGTCGCCCAGCACCCCGATTCGCTTCCCTGCAAGCGGATCGGTGTTCGAGATCTGGGCGAAAGACACGGCGGACCAACTCAAAACAAAAAATAATAACAACAGTTTCTTCATGGCTGAATTTACATTACTTGTCATTGCTGATTATTCATTTTCATCCGGTTTCATGTGCAAGTCATCACCATCCGGTGTTCTGAGTTAGATTGGGATTCTTCATGATATCCGACTGCGGTACGGGAAAGAAATACATCTTGTCATCCCAGTCTCGACTCACTGCTTTTTTCACATACGTGTAAGTCCCGTCGGAATTTTTAGTGATATGCATCTCCGTGATAGAAGAGAAATACGTGTCAGCCTCTTTCCATCTGCGCACATCCCAGAAACGATACCCCTCGAAGGCAAGCTCTACACGGCGCTCATTCTCGTATTTTGCCTTGAAATCAGCATTGCTCATGCCCTCTGGAAACTCTGGCATGGACACACGCAGTCTCGTCTTATTAACAGCTTCTCGGGCTGACATAGGAAACTCGTCAGTCGTAGCGTCGGCAGATCCCAGATAGTTAAATACAGCCTCGGCATAGTTGAGATAGGCTTCACCCATACGGAACGTAACCCAGTTGTGCTTCATCTTGTTGGCTGTCGAAGTGCGGGTGTCTACAGCTGCATTGAAAAGTTTCTTGAGATAGAATCCCGTGGGTGTACCTCCGTTGAGAGGAAGTCCGTTGGCACCGCCTTGATAAGTAAATACGGATTCGGAATTCCAGTTTGGCCAACCATCAGTTTCATTATGACAGATAGTAAGTTCAAATCTCGGATCACGGCCGTCGTAGGGATTGCTGGCATCATAGCCGCTTCCTTCTTCATTGATTCCCAATCCAGTTGCCTGCATCTCATAAGCATCCACCAAGTCTTGTGTCGGACAGTTACCTCCCCGACAATTCTCCAATCCAATGGGGAAATTATATTTCTCCCACTGGTTACTCTCGCCGATAGCCCGATAAAAGATTATTTCCTTAAGAATACTGCTCGTATTGTAATTATTTGCGCTCCATAAAGAACCATAGCTTTTAGCTAGTCCTTTGCCTTGAACTTCCGCAGAGTCGAGAAGAGCCTTGCACGACTTAGCCGCCTTATACCATAATTCCTTATCATTTTCGGTATTGAAGAGCGGCGAAGCATGATAGAGATCAGCACGAGCCTTCAACGCAAGTACAGCCAACTGATTTGCGCGACCTGTGGGTACGACAGAGAGAGCATAGTCACCCAAATCTGTATAGTCCTTAATGATGGAATCCTTAATGGCATCACACTCGTTGTCAATGAAGTTAAACACCGAATCAGCAGTATTCCTGGAAACAGAGTTTGCCTCATCAGCACTAATATTCCTGGTAATGACAGGTACGCCGCCATACGCCCGCACGAGATTGAAATAGAAGTAGGCACGTAGCCAACGAGCCTCAAACTTCATATTATTGTACTGATACATTTGGGCTGCATAGTCGTCGTTGTACTGCAAATTTTCAAAATCCAAGTCGGAGAATTCGTCGAGAAAAAGATTGACGTACCTAATGCCATTGAAGCAAGATGTCCAAATAAAGGCATGAGGATTTGTAGGACTCCATGCACCATTATAGAAGTCCTCCACAGCATTTCCGGAATATGCATATTCAGCCTCATCTGTAGCAGAAGCGAGCATAGCTCCACTCATGTTCTGTCCCATGTCATAGTCCAGTTCGTTATAAGCTGTAGTTAGAAACCCTTCTGCACGTTCGAACTGCTGGGTCATGTAATCTTTGTCGTAGACATAGATTTCATTATAATTCATTTCGTCTGAGCAAGAAACCAGTACTAATGAAACGCACAAGATGCAATTAATAAACAATGCCGAGTGCATAACACTTAATTTGGACTTCAAGTGATATTTTGCAAACATGATAGTTAACTTTGAATTGTTTAGTTTGTAATTAGAAAGAGACCTTTAGACCGAGAGCCAAGCTCTTGGTTAGAGGCTGAGCAGCAGCATACCCTTCCGCATCATTTTCAGTGATATGGTCAAATGTGAAAAGGTCCGTACCTCGCAGATAGACCTTTGCCCCATTAACCACCTTGAGTGCCTTGAGCCAGACTTGCGGTAAATTATAGTAAACTTCCAGTGTACGCAGCTTCAGGTAAGAGCGATCGCAAAGCCACAGGGTACTGTTCTGATAATTGTTGTCGTTGCTACTGGAACTAAGACGGGGGAAGAGTGCCGTTTCAGCTGTTTCTGTCGTCCACCTGTTGTCGTAGACATACTGAGATATATTGGTATTGTCAATAAGGCCCCAATAGTATCCTTTCGTGTTGAGCATGCCTGAATATAGTCCTGTACCCTGAAAAAGAGCATAGAAACCAAATCCCTTGTACTCAGCTCCAAGATGAAATTGATAATAGAGATTCGGAGTAGTGGTATGACCGATAGCTACTACGTCGTTTTCGTCAATCTTATTATCACCATTGACATCCTTATATTTTACATCACCAGGAACTACTGTGCTGAAAGTCTGAGTTGGACTATTATTGATGTCTTCTTCATTTTCAAAGAAGCCGAGCGCTATCAAACCATACAACTGATTGAGCTGGTTACCCGTCTGCACTAAATTATCGTATGCCCGTGGTTCCTCAGCCATGTCGTTGATTTTGGAATGAGAATAGCTCATGTTTCCTCCAGCATTAATTGTCACCTGGTCAAAGGTCCTGGTGTAATCGAGACTAGTTTCAAAGCCGATTTGAGAAACTCGTCCGGCATTGATGTAGGGAGCATCAAAGGCTACAATACTCGAATAGGCTCCTGAACCAGAAACCCAGATATCAGACCGACGCTGGAAGAAACCATCCAATGTAAAGTTAAGACCTCCAAACAGCCTTGCATCAACACCGATGTTGTATTTATAGGCTTTCTCGTGCGAACTGGAAGTGTTGGCCAGATTGCTGACGGTACGACCAGCTGTAGCCTCGTAGTTGCTGCCGAAATAATAGGAAGAACCACTGTCCGAATATCCCTGTAAGTAATAAGCCCAATAGCTGTCGTCACTGGGCAACAAGTCAAGATTGAGCATACCTGCGGAAGCACGGAACTTAAGAAAGTCTATCCACCGGATGTTCTTCATCCAAGATTCCCTGCTTATCACCCAAGCGGCAGAAAGCGTAGGAGAGAAACTCCATTTATGGCCAGGGGCCAACTTATTAGTGCCCGACTCAACAAGTGTAAGGTCAGCCATATACTTCTTGTCGAAGGCATAATGAGCAAAAAGCGACACGTTTTGACGATAAATTGTGGAGTTGGTAGAATAGAGGTCACTGAACTCATAATCCCATTTCAACTGAGTGTAAATGGAATTTTTTTCGTCAAAGTCGTGAGTATACTGAAAACCTCCGTCGAAATGGAAACGACGATTAAACGATTTTGTAGCAGCTCCATCACCCATTTCCGTATCCTTGCCAAAGAGGGTGTTGGTAATTGCACTCTCATCTAGTACACCATTAACCCAGGCATCGGTGGGAATAGTGGTCACATTGTAACGATAGGTACGCGAATAGTTCTCGTAAAGTGTTGAAGAGAAGTCATATGCTAAACGTACGGACGCACTCAGTCCCTTCACGAAGCCAGACAAGTCCTGATTTAAGGTGAGGTCGGCAAACAGACTACGAGTATGGTATTTATAATAAGCTGCATCAGTAGACTGTCCTACCGGATTGCTGGTACCTGCCCACGTAGTACTTCCTCCCCACACTGTCTTTCCTGCTTCTTCATTATAGATGCTGATTGGAAAAGCAGCGGACGGAACTGTATAAACCATGCCCCAGAGATCAGCGGCACTACCAGGCATACTCTGCTCACTGAGACTCCCAAAGAGGTTTACACGCATCTTGGTGGTCTTGGTAAGGTCTATGTCCAGATTCACACGCACATTTCCCTTCACATATTTGTCCTGAGTGCTATACCCTTCGGTTGCATCGGGATTCTTGACGAAGCCCTTGTCAGAGAGTAAATTTAGCAATGTATAATAACGGAACTTGGAAGCGCCTCCCGTGAACTCTACACCATATTTGTTAGTCATACCATGCTTGCGGAATGTTTCACTTACCCAGTCGACATTGGGGTAATAGAGTGGATAGGTACCATTTTTGAAGGCTGCTACTTCATCCGAAGTGTAGCGCGGATCCAGTCCATCATTGGCGTAGGCCTCATTTATGGCATCGGCATATGTACCGGCATCCACGAAATCAGGTCGGTTAGGCATAAAATTGAATAGATGGTCATAGCTCACCTTCACGTGATTGCCACTATTGTAGGTACCCCGCTTGGTAGTGATGAGCACAGCACCATTGGCACCTTTGTAACCATAAAGAGCTACTGCAGCCGCATCCTTAAGCACAGTGACCTGTTCAACCTCCTCTGGACTAACATCATCAACACTTCGTTCAATGCCGTCTAAAAGGATGAGAGGGCTGCTCCCTGACAGACTTTGCAGACCACGAACTATCATGGTGGCATTGGTTGAGCCGTAAATTCCCTGATGTTCCTGTGTAATCAGACCGGCACCCTGCCCGACTAACGAATAGCCGATGTTCTTCGAGGAGCGGTGATCTATGTCTTTGTTCTGAATAACAAAGACAGACGCTGTAGACTCCGAAAGTTTGAACTTTCGATCGGCACCAATGTCCACTGTCTCATCTTCGATGTTCTGGCCTTGCAACTGAGACTTAATGCTGTCGCGCTGTGCTTGTGCCTGCAGCGCCAAAGAGGCAAGGGCCATGAGTATATAGATTGATTTACTGTTCATTTCCTTTTCAGTTAATCATTGTTATTTTGCTTCTTATTTCTACCATTTCAATTCATAGTGCCTCAATCATTGTGCATTATAATAATTATGCAGTATGAATTAAGCATTATACATTAATTACTCCCATCCTGGGTTTTGTATGAGTCCGTAATTCTTGTTAATCTCTGTAGAGGGAAAAGGAGAAAGATACCACTTAGGGTCGAAGCCTTCCGTCCACCAAATACGCGAACCGCGAGTAAGCGGATAGCGCTCATAAGTGAATACGCTGGGCTGGGCTACACCATCTTTTCGCGACACTTTTACTTCTGTTCCGTCAGAGCAAGTAAAAGTTGTACCTCTGCTGGCATTGTACCAGGCGACGTCACATCTTTCAAAACCTCCCGTAGTAGGATTCTTCACCATCCTGTAGATATGCATTCCATGGAGTTGTTTTTCGAAAATGTCAGCTCTCTTATATCGGATGAGATCGAAATAACGCGCATTCTCAAATCCCAACTCACGAGCGCGTTCGTTGAGTAGTTCTTCAAGCAGGGCTGAAGCATCAGTTTCATAATTGGAATCTATCTCCTCCAGCCCCTTCAGACCGACACGAGCACGCACTTTATCAATCCATTTCAGGGCTTCCGTCAGATTGCCGTCAGCCTGGATAAGCGCTTCAGCGTACATCAGATAGACATCGGGCAGCCGAAGAGTTACCCATTGTAAGCCATGTCCGTTGTAGTCAGAATTGTTGCCATCACCTAAGCTGTATTTCATGTTGATATAGCTAGTAGCCCAAGTACCTGTCTCCTGCTCAGAATTATAGAGGGCATTGCGTCCGCCTACCCATAGTTCGTAAGGCACACCAGACATTGCACCGGTACTCCAGTCGAGTGTCGGCATCATTCCGTTGACGACAGCTGATTCATAAAGACGCGGGTCACGCGTAAGCTCTACGTTCTGCAACATGACATTGCCACTCACTGTATCACCCTTTAAGAAGAGGTGATTCAATTTACCGTCAATTGAGTCTTGCTCCCATTTAAAAGGCGTACCGTCGGACCAGGGAAACATTTCCACATACTCCTCAGTCACCGCATATGCCGAGCGACCCAGTCTTACCCAGTAATACCAGTTATAATTAGAGCCTGCCTTGTAGGTCACTCGAACGGAATGGAGTACTTCGGAACTGCCCTCGTCGAAATAAGCATGACGGAAAGCTACACGATAATCTTGCGGACGTGTACCTTCGGCCTGCTCCAGTTCATATCCGCCGTTTGCATTAAGGCTGTCCAGGAAAGCTTTGCAGGCTTCCTTTGCACGAGTCCATCGAGTCTGGTCATAGTTGCCGTACCATACGAGATGCTGCTGCTCAGCTTCAGAAGTACCACCATAATAGCCCTGCTCTGCATTGAAAAGCGGAGATGCGGCAAAAGTCAGTATGCGTGCCTTGAGCGCCATGGCACCTGCCTTTGTCCAGTGACCGGCTTCGGTCTGTAGGGTAGTCTCGTCGTAGGCCCAAGGGAACTGTGGTGTAGCAATGGCCTCGTCAAGCAAATTCACCATGAAGTTCACCGTCTCTTCTACGGTAGCCCTGGGAAGATTGTAAGTACCTTCTGTACCCGAATAAGTCTGTGTAACGATAGGCAGACCTCCATAGAACTGGAAGGCATCGAAATAACGTGTAGCAATGAGGCACTTAGCCTCAGCCTTCATGCAAGCTATTTCAGAGTCGGTAAGTCCTGGAACATTGTCAATATGTTCAAGCAGTTTGTAGCAAGCGCGTACTGCCTCCCATACATATTCATTATCATAGCCAAAGATGCCATCACTACTGGCATCACGAGATCCGGTATAATACAATTTCCAAGGTAAGGCGGATGCATAATAGAGCTCCCAGCAATCGGTCAAGGCCTCAAACTTACCGGTCCATCCGCTATTGCAGTTGGCGTTACCACTTCCGTAGGTCAGTCCATAATATTGCAACCGGTAGATTCTGTTGAGAAATTGCTTTGTATAAACAGAACTATTGAACACCGTGTCCTCGTTGGTGTCACCACCAGGAGCTTTCTCCAGGAAGGAGTCACCGAACTTGATGGGATCGGTACATCCGGTGGTCAACAACGGCGTTGACAAGGAAGCTGTCGTGATAGCCAACAGGAATATTTTATTGATTTTTTTCAAATGATGAAGTCTCATATTCATTTCGTTTTTAGAGAGTTAGAAACCTACCTTAATACTGAGAGTGTAAGTTCGCTGCAAAGGGTAAGATGGAGCGTCGCTCACCGAAGTTTCGGGATCGCCGAAGATGAACGGCGTAAAGGTAAGAAGGTTATAGCCGCTCAGGGATGCCTGAAGAGTTTCAAGTCCCAGTTTCTTCATGAAGGAAAAGTGAAAATTGTAGTTGATTTGCAGTGTCTTCAGTCTGAGATACTTGGCATCCTCCTCATACAAGTCAGAAGCCGCATAATTGTTCACCTTGCCGTGGTCGAAAGACGAGCGAGGATATCTTGCATTCGGGTCCGGGTTGTCCTCTGTCCAGCTGTTGTCCACAATATATTTCAGCAGACCGCCTTGTGTAAAAGTCGAAGACGTATAGAAGGGATAGCGGAAAATACCTGAAATACACCGGCTCACATTCCAAGCTCCAGTCCATTGAGTGTTAACGGAAAGATCCTTCCAACGAAAGCCTAAGTTCAAGCCAATTGTGTATTCAGGATCATCAGTGTATTTGCCAGACTCGTAACTGTAGTCGTCGGAGTCAATTTTGCCGTTACCGTCAAGATCCACGTAAACACAATCACCAGGTCGCAAATCAGAAACAAGTTGCGTGGGAAGATCCACACCGTAAACTTCCTTATAGTGGGCTGCAGTATTCTCACTGTAATATTCAAAGAATTTCAACAAAGAACGAGCGCCAATACGGTGACCTTTCTGCATTTCGTAGGCATTGTTCTTCACAGCTTCCTTCATTTCAAGAATTTCGTTTTGGTTATATGAGAGATTGACTCCTGCCCAATATTCCCAATCTTTACCAATGAAATCGCGCCACTTTGCCGATACCTCCCATCCCCAGCTGTGAGTTATACCCAAGTTGGCTTTCGGAACAGTAAAGCCGAGGAATGCGGGGGCAGAGGCATCAGAAACCAAAATGTCTTTTCTATGCTCATGATAATAATCAAACGAAGTGCTCAGACGATTATCAAAAAAGTTCATGTCCACGCCATAGTCTTGCTTGAACGATTTTTCCCATGTTACTTCTGAATTATGCTTGGTAGATTCATAGGCAGACTGCGAGCGAGTACTGAGATCTACTCCGAAGAAATAACCCACCTGATTGACGGTATAGACATCGGGCGTATAATAGAAACGTTCGCTGCCCGTCTGATCGTTGCCGACAAGTCCCCAAGAAGCACGAATCTTCATGAAGCTGATTATCTTTTCAAGAGGTTTCATAAACTTCTCCTCGCTGATTACCCAGCCTGCAGAGAAAGCAGGAAAGATGCCATAGCGCTTGCCCTTGCGGAAGTTCTCCGAACCATTGTAACCTACATTGAACTCAGCCATGTAGCGATTATTCCAGTCCCAGGTTACACGACCTACAAGCCCCACATAACCTTTAGGAATGTTCGAATAGGTGCTGGGATAGTATTTCTTACTTTGATTGTAGAGCAGCAGAGCTGTCAAATTATGCAGGCCGAACCTGCGATTCCAGTTGAATCCGACTTCAAAATACCAGTCTCTCGATTTGCCGGAACTGGTAGAGACCTTGGCACGACTATAACTGCCGTTCTGCTTATAATTGTAGATGGGATTCCCGTCATCATCATATCCTGTGAGGACCGGTGTATAGGTAGGCATACTGGCATCGCCGGTCTTAGCCACGGTGAAAGCTGTATTATAGGCTCCCTTAATATGGAAAGACAAGCCTTTTGTGATGAAGTCGAGTTTCTGACGCAACACCAAATCACTGGTAAAACGGTTGGTACCATATTTATAATATCCTGTCCCATACCATCCCATCGGGTTGCTGCCAGTGAAAGGTAAAGCCAAATCGGTGTAATCAGTAGATGTCGTAATAAACTTATGGTCTACAATTCCGGGACTCACGAATGGCGATGCATAATAGATTTGCTTCATCAAAGCCGAGGTAGAACCGATTAATGGACGAGCAACATTGTCCACGCTACCCGCCAGATTCACGGAAAGTGTGGTCGTTGGCGTAACGTCAATATCGAGGTTGGTGCGATAATTGAAACGAGAATAATTGTATCCGGCATCATAGTCCTCATCCCATTCCTTGATAAGACCTTCCTGCGTGTACATACCTGCAGATATGAAGTAGCGTACCGTGCTGGTACCACCAGAGATGTTCAAGTTGGCCTTGCTCTGAAGACTATGGTCTTTGAAGATGTAATCGGTCCATCGCATACTCGGGAATCGGATTGGTTCACTCTGCGTTCTGAACTTTTCTATTATCTCATCTGAGAAAACCTTCCATTTTGTCTCGTCATTGTAACTATCGGTGCCGTAGAGGTCGTTACGCATGGTCATGTTGTAGAAGGTAGCGTACTCATAAGAGTTAGCCTGCTCAACAGTACGATTTGGTACGAGCAGAGAAGTGGAAACAGAAGCCGATATCTTGGCCTTGCCCTCCTTGCCTCGCTTGGTGGTAATGAGGATGACGCCGTTGGCTCCACGTACGCCGAACACTGCCGTGGCAGAAGCATCCTTGAGAATAGTGATGCTTTCGATTTCCTCAGGGTCGATATCGTTCATGTCGCGTTCTACACCATCCACTTGGATAAGCGGTGAATATCCCGACCAAGTAGACTTTCCTCTTACAAAGATTTGTGCAGCATCATTACCCGGTTCTCCGCTACTCTGAATGGAACTGACACCCGTTGCTTGACCTGCAAGAATCTGCGAAACTGAGCTGACAGGGGTTTGATTAAGTTGATCGCTGCCAATAGTTGAAATGGCACCTGTAACAGTAACTTTCTTCTGCACACCATAAGCTACTACTTCCACTCCTTGCAACTGTGTGTCTAGTTCTTTGAGCGTTACTGTCATACCGGGCATTGCCTTGACGTTCATAGCCTCATACCCTATATAGGATATATGTAAGGTCACGCCTGGTTCCACCTTAATGGAAAAATGTCCGTCCAAATCCGTCACTGCATTCACTACATGCTTTCCTTCACCAGTCGATATGGTAACACCTATCAAGGGTTCGCCCTTTGAATCGACAACGGTACCTATGATGACACCTTCTGAATTTTGCTGCACTATCGCCGCCTTGCTCTCAGCCATGCTACAAATTGGAGTAAGAGCCATGGGAAAGACCGCAGCTATCGCGGCAAGTCGAAGATTTCCACTTGTCACCCTTTTGACAATAGCCTTGTTTCGCTTTGATACTTTTTTGCTCATTGATATGTAATAGGTTTATAATATTTAAGTCTCTTTAAACAATTATCGCCGCAAAGTTATTTAATACGTTAAAGAGAGTAAATACCAATTGTCCGAACATTTGCTATTTTGTACAAATACTGTTTTTCAATAATCATTTTTGACTTACATAGCATTATTTCAACGTAATTTAAGATTGTTAAGTTAACAAGCATTCGGTAGGAGATATGTCGCGCCTTTGCCGCTAACTGAAAAACGATATACGATTCACGCCAACTAACATTATAAATCATGTCATTTAGCATTACAAATCATGTCGACTAGCAATGTGATTCATATTGTCTGGCATTGTGAATTACGTTATATGAAATGACAGCCAATGCAACTAAACATAAATATTATTCTATCGGCTGTATACTTTTTCCTCAATATCATTAGAAATTCAATTGCTGCGATATTAAAGTTCTAATTCTGTCACCTTATATAATTAATAAGCCTGCATATAGATACAAAAGGAAGGAATTTTTAAAGAAGGAATCGAGACAATTTAGCTAAATCGCACAAATTAATGAAAAATCGAACAATTGAATTAAAACGACTTTATTGAAGCAAATACTTTTGCAATGTGAAACAGACGAAATTAACATTGAAGAAACAAACAAACGTACATAACCAATTAATACTAAACTTTATGATTAAGAAACATTTACTCTCAGCAGCAGCCATCATGGCTCTCTCATCCGCAATCTCGCCGATTACGGCACAGACAGTCCTTCATTCCAACGACTTTGAGGACCAAGAAGTAGGTGAGAAGGACGCTACCTGGAAAGCTGCCAACGTGCGCGACTATCATGACTATAACACCATTGAAATTGACGAGGACGATACCCACGGCAAGTATGTCAAGGCATTTCCACGTGGCAAGGGCAAGCCAGGAGTAGCCTACTACGGATTTGGCGCCGCCCAAAACCTGAACAGGGCACCCTCGAGCACTGATATTCTCGCTATGGAAGAGTCAGGTGTTGTGAGCTATACCATCGAATTTGATGCTGCCTTCCAATGCTCTGCCTACGTTTCCATTGACAACGGTACTCCCCGCTTGCACGGCGTATTCGGTCAAATAGGCATCTCATCACCTTCTACAGTACTCGCAAAGCGTATTGATTACGGATTCCTTGGCAGTGAGGACAACACTTACGAGAATATATTCTTCAGCCAGCAGGTTTCGTCTAACACTTCTGTAGATGACGTCACCGAAAATACCGACAACTATGCTGCTGACTTTGGATTCTACAATGACGACGAACTCACCGAAGGACTGGCCATTCCCACCGACGGTACCTGGGCTCACTATAAAATTGACGTAAACACTTCTACCAAAGCGGTTTCCGTCAACATCACACCTGATAGCGGTGATGCCATCACAGCATCGTTCACCTCTGGCGCAACCAGTCTGTGGCTTTCCGGTCTTCTTTTCCGTCCGACGGGCGGTTCGGAAGAAGACTATGTCGCCTTCGACAACATCAAGATTACAAACAACACGGCTACAGGTATAGAGGATGTCAATGTAGAGACAAGTAATACCAACGATGCCATCTATACTCTTTCTGGCATAAGGGTGG
>JBMNUW010000044.1:0-21156 GCA_050946475.1 Prevotella sp. | reverse complement strand
CGGAGGGCAGACTCCCGCAGCCGTGACATCTTCTTCGTGGCATTAGCTCGGACGCTGGGCATTCCTTCGCGCATAGACCCCGTAACAGGCACAGTGCAGTGGATAAAAGGCGGACAGCCGCATAACGTCTACTTTACGGGACATGGTCCTGCAACACCGGTGCAGGGCGTGCTCCGAGCAGACTATAAGCCGACGAAGACACTCGACAATCCAAAATACTACGGTCACTTCACCATCTCCAAGGTCACTGAGAGCGGACGCCTGCGCGTGCTCAACTATGAGGAGGGCGAAGTGGATATGGGAGGCGGTCCCTCGTTCAACAAACTACTGAAGAATGGCACTCCCGTAGACGCAGGCACCTATGTGATGGTGAGCGGCACGCGCCTTTCCAGCGGAGAAGTGCTGGCACGTCTGCAGTTCCTGAATGTGGCTCCCAATGACACCACGAATACGGAGCTCGTGATGCGCCAGTTTGAGCACGACGTAAAGGCGATAGGGTCGTTCAACGCGGAGACCCACTATCTGGACGCAGCGACAAAGGAGGAGAAATCTATCCTCTCCACCACCGGCAAAGGCTATTATATCTTGGGTGTGCTCGGTGTCGGACAGGAGCCTACGAACCATGCCCTGCGCGACATCTCTGCCGTGAAGACCCAATTGGAGCGGTGGGGACAGAAGATAGTGTTGCTCTTCCCGGACAAAGCCCAATACCATAAATATATGGAGTGCAACGAATTCAAGTCGCTTCCCGGCACCGTGCGCTACGGCATAGACTTGGACGGAAAGGCTTTCTCGCAGATTTGCCGCGAGATGCACCTTGATGCCACCACGCTGCCCGTGTTTATCATCGCAGACTCTTCCAATCGTGTGGTATTCGTCAGCCAAGGCTACACCATCGGGCTGGGCGATCAGCTGATGAATATCATCGATAAGCTATGACAAAAAAAGGCAGGGCTTTTGAGCCCTGCCTGAAGTTCCGCTATACGTGCAGCAGTCTGCTACTTTGTCATTTCCCGGTATTCTGAAATCTTGAGCTGGTAAGCGGCATAGGCATCTACCCACTGGTCACGGCTCTCCTGATACTGGCGCTGGGCATCCAACAGGTCGGTCATGTTTCCTGTCCCCGCATGGTAGAACTGAT
This sequence comes from Prevotella sp., assembly GCA_050946475.1. Classification (GTDB taxonomy): domain Bacteria; phylum Bacteroidota; class Bacteroidia; order Bacteroidales; family Bacteroidaceae; genus Prevotella. Next base: position 20,015 of record JBMNUW010000044.1, on the reverse strand, counting down.
TGTTGAGACGCAAGTTCTCACGACTCTGCTTCACAGACTTCTTCGCAATGCCCACCTTTTGCCATGCCACTACGGCGTCGTCCCATGTTTTGGCTATCTGTATGCTGAGCAACTGACGGCTATCGGTCAGCTGTTCACGGGCTATCTGCTCCTCCATCTTCTTCCGACGGATGGCATGACTGCCGCCCCACCATCCCGAAATGGGAACGGCAACGGTGGCGAAGACAATGCCGAAATTGTTGCCGCGGTCCATCAAGTTGGCGTAGTCATAGCCGACACCCACGCCGACCATTGGCAAATACTTGCCCACTTCCAACTTCTTGCTGAGGACCGCCGACTCGACGTTCTTCTCGAGCAACCGGCTTTCCGGTGTATTCATCGCAGCCGTCTCCGGCTCTTTTCTCATCTCCAAGGGCAGACTGACACTGTCCGCCGGTCCGATGGCGGCAACGTCAAACTCACTGCTATCCGCTCCCATGTACTGAGCGAGCAGACGCCGACTGGTCTTGAGAGCATTCTCCAACTCAAGCAGACCGCTCTCGGCTTGGTTTTGTTTGACCTGTACCTGAAGCAGGTCATTTCTTAGGGTGACACCGGCATCGACAGCCGTTCTGACATCCTTCTCCAGTGAGGCGAGCATTTTCTGCGTCTCTTTCACCGTGATAATCTTCTCTTTCAGTTTGACCACATTCCAATAATATTGGTCGGTGGTGAGTATCACCTGCCTTCCGGAAAGTTCCTCCTGTATCTCCGCAGCATCGACGCCTACCTGTGCCAGTTTGTTTCCGTTGACAATCCGACCGCCCATGAACACGGGCTGAACAGCCGAGACACTGCCCACCGTACCATTGCGCATCAGACTGACCGGCAAGGTGGAGGGTATAATGCTTGATATGGAAGTAGGGAGCGAGGAAGCCAAAGAAGCGGGAATAATGTCCGAAGTGTTGATGTCGCCCTTCACGATGTCCTTCGATGGATGATAGGCAAAACCAGCCGCCGACACCGTAGGGAAGTATTTGGTGAAGGCCTCGCGTTTCTGCTCTTTCGCCATAGTGGTGCGCTGACCAGCTACCCGCGTATTGATGTTGTGTTCCAATGCCTGCTGCCGACATTCTTCAAGGGTGACAATCTTCTGTGCATGAAGCGGAAGGACCGCCGCCATCAGCAGCAAAGCCAGGCTAAAACTCAATCTATATTTCATATCTGTATCTTTGTTGTGTTTAATGTTGTTCCATTTCCAATAGTCTCTGACGCTTCTTAGAGCTGCCGCTCATCATCAGCCAGTAGGCCACGGGCAGGACGGTAAGGATTAGTACCATGGTAATAATGGTTCCGAAGAATATTACCACACCCATCGGCATCCAGAGTCCGCTGCCGCCCATAATCATAGGTATCACACCCATAGAGGCTGCTGCTGAGGTGAGGAAGATGGGGCGCATACGCCGTTTGGCACTCTCGAAGATAGCCTCGTGAGCCGTGACGTGCTCCGTCTCGCGCAATTCCTCAGCATAGTCGTACATGATGATAGCATTTCTCACAAGGATACCCATGAGCGAAACAATGCCCATGAAGCAGGTCAGCGAGAAGTTGATGCCGGAAATCAACACACCGATTGCGGCGCCGAAGAGAGTCATGGAGAGTGATATCAGCAACAATGTGGCGGTGCTGACACGCTTGAAGTGACCGAGCAGGATGAAGAAGATGATAGCTACAGCGATGGCCAAAGCTCCCACAATCTGCGGCATCGTCTCCTGGGAATTGAAATATTCACCGCCCCAATTGAGATTTACGCCCTCAGGCATGAGGTCCTGGCGGAACTTCTTCTGCAGGTCGGCAGTGACATCCATCACATTCTCGCCATCGACCACATCAGCCATAACGGTGATGGTGCGCAGTCCGTTGCGGTGGCAGATTTGTCCGTCGTCCTGTGTCTTCTCCACCCGTGCAATACTCCGCAGGGGCACCGTCCTCGTGCCAGCAAGTACGGGAATCGGCTCATCGCCTACATCGTTCATGTTGGCACGGTTGGACTTGTCGCCCTTAAGAACGACATCGGTACCATAGTCTCCGTCCCAGATAGTGGCGAGTGGCAAACCGTCACTGTTGTATCTCAAAGCCATTTCTAATTCCACCGTCGTGTTGGAGATGCCGAGCCGGCCCGCCTTTTCCTCATCGAGGGTGATGTGGTCCTTGTAGAGAGGAGTCTCAACATCGTTGCGCACGAGCAACAACCGACCGTCCTTGCGCATCTCGTTGGTGATAGAATCGGCCTCGTGCTTCAGCAGATTCCAGTCGGAACCACTGAGCCGGACCTCTACGCTGTTCTCTTCGTCGCTGTAGGTTATCTGCTTGAAACGCACATAGGCATCGGGGAAAGCCGTGGAGTATTTCATTCTGTAATCGTTGAGTACGGCTACCGTCGTCTTGTCATCTTTCGTGTTGACAATGAATTGAGCGAAGTTCTTACCGCCAATCTTCGGTGCGTAGGCTGTATGGAAGCGTGGTGATGACATTCCCTTAAACGAAGCCACAGAGACCACCCGACTGTCCCGGCGAAGAATATGCTCCAAACTGTCTGCCACCTGTGCGGTGCGCTGCAGTGACGAACCTGTGGGAAGATAGATTTCAACGGCGAACTGATTGCGTTCTGCGGTTGGCATGAGTTTCTGCGGCAGTGTGCCCATCAACAGGATGCCGATGACGGTGCAGGCAACTCCCGACAAGATGGTGGCACGGGGATAGTTAAAGCAGAGAGTGACGAGCTTGTCGTAGTATTGCTGCATGAGATCCAAGAAGGAGAAGCTCTTCTTCCCGTCTTTGGAAACCTTGTGCTCTATTGGCTTGCGGATAAACCAGAACTGCATGAACGGAACCAACAGTTCAGCTACCAGCAGAGAGATGAAGAGCACGATGGTGATGGCCCAAGGGAAGAGCAGAATGAAGTCATGGAACATGCCGGTCAGCGTCAGCAGGAAGGGGAAGAAGGTGATACTGATGGCGAGCGTGGCGGAGAAAATGGACTTGAAGAAGTGGGACGCGCTCTGTATGGAGGCCGTCCATCTGTTCATGCCCTGTCCGATAAGTTCCATGTAGTTGTCTATAATCACAATCGCATTGTCCACAATCATACCGAGGGTGATAATGAGGGCTGCGAGGGATACGGTATTCAGTTCGATGTCGCAGGCGTAGAAGATTCCCAAGGAGATGAAGATGGTGATGGGAATGGTTGAAGCGGCTACCAATGCCACCCGCATAGGCATAAGCAACAGCACGACGATAATCACGGCAACAATGGCTATGAGCAGTTCGCGCAGGAAATTAATAATGCTGTCGTCGACCACCTTACTCTGATTGGTGATGGTGAACATGGTCACATCCTTTGGCAGCATCTGCTGGAAATCGTCCAATACCTTCTGAATCTCATTGCCCATCTCAGTGATGTTGTTGCCCTTCTTCATCTCCACACTGAGCAGTATACACTTGCGCCCATTGTTGGTGATATAGGAGGAAGGACTGGCATACTCCCGCTTCACGGTGGCTACATCCTTGAGCCGGACCACGTGTCCTTGTGAGTCGCTCCAGACAAGAATCTGTTCCACGTCGCCCACCATGTTGATGGAACGGTGAACATCAATGGGATACTCATAGTCGGGCGACTTCTGCGTGCCAGCTGTCGTGACAAAGCCTTTTGACAGAAGCTGGGTGGCGATTACCTGAGGACTGATGCCATACTGCGACAACCGCTTACTGTCCAAATAGACGGCAACCTGCTCCTTCAGCATGCCATAGACCGTGAGACGGCCTACGCTCTCGATGGGACGCAGTCGGTCTTTCAAGTCATCCATGTAGTCGTTCAACTCATGGTAGGTCTTGTCCTTACTTTCCATCGTGATGAGCAGGGCCGAAGTGTCGCCGAAATCATCCTTGACTTGAATTGCTACTACTCCTTTGGGCAACTGTGCCTTGAAGGTTTTCAGTCCATCCTTGATTTTGCTCCAGAAGTTGTCTTTCTCCTCAACTCCGATACTCTTGTTCAGCTCTATCTGGATGATGGAAAGTCCGTTGCGGGTATAAGATTTGGTCTTTTGCTTGTCTACTTCCTTGTAAGTGAATATATAGTCTTCCAAAGGTTTCGTGACCTGCTGTTCCACATCGTAGACGCTGGCACCGGGATAGGCCGCAATGACCAGTCCCTGTCGAATGGTAAAATCGGGGAACTCGTTCTTGTTGACCTTGCTTAGTCCATAGACGCCAAAGGCAAGGAGACACGAGACGACGAGTATCACTATCTGATGGTAGTGCATGGCCCACTCCACCATATTTCTTTTCTTTTCCATTACATTCAATGATTTAACCGTCTGTCTTTACTTCTTTACCTTCATTCCCTCGCTCACCTTCTGCTGGCCGGAGCAAATGACTTCTGAGCTTTGGTCGATGCCTTTGCGAATCACTACGTTGTCGCCGACATTGGCTCCGAGGACGACATTCTGCCTGTGGGCCTTACCACCCACGACCGTCCATACGAAAGGCTGATTGTCGTCGCCAAGCTGAATGAGGTTTGCCGGAAGTGTTATCTCTGTAGATTCACCTTGGGAGAGAGTTACGTCGCATACCATGCCCGGCAGCAAGCGATGACCACGGTTGTCAACGAGGGCTGTTACATTGTAGGTTCTTGCAACGGGGTCGGCATCGACTCCCTTCTCAATGACGCGCCCGGTGAAGTTGGAGCCATCGAGGCTGCTGACCTTGAACACGACAGTCTGTCCCACGTGCACTTTGTCGATGTCCGTTTCCGGAATGCTGATTTTCACCTTTACCTGATCTATTTTTACCAATTGAGCTACGGGAGTGCCGGGCATTACATTCTGTCCTACTTCTGCTATCTTGCGGGAAACATATCCGCTGAAGGGCGCTGTCAGCCGTGTGTCGGACAATCCCTTGCGTGCGATGGATTCAGCAGCGCGGGCCTGCCGTACAGCCGACTGTGCCTGACTCAACTTGGTTTGTGTGTCTACCCATCGAATGTCGGGCAATGAACCACTGTCGTGCAGTTTTTTCATTCTGCGGTAAGCATCCTCAGCCTGTGCCAGAGCATCTTGTGCCTGACGCGTCGTGGCATGGGCTGCTGTCACGGCATTGGCGCTGGAAGTGGCATCGACAAGACCCAGTGTCTGTCCCTGTCTGACGGACTGCCCCTCGGAAAGATTAAGGCTCTTTATCGTTCCTGCAGCCGAGAAACTGAGCATCACGGCATGAGTCCCCTCTATTGTTCCTCCGTAACTATTGCCGAAAGAGGAACTGCTTTCGGCTACTTTCAGGGTCTTTACCGTCACAACCGGGTCCTTTTCTTCCTTTTTCTTGTCTCCACAGCCACCCAAGACAACAGCGGCTGCAAGAGTAAACAAACAAATCCTAATAGTCATGTGCATTATATTGATTGATTTACGGGCACAAAGGAACATCTCTTTTTTGACATTTTGATGTTCCATAAGGGAACTATAACAACATGTTTGTTTATCAATAGTGAAAAAGATAATAACAAAATTCAAATAGAACATTGTCGTATGAAAAAAATTACCCATCTTTGCACTCGTAAGTATAAAGAAAGACAACAATGGAAACACTCGAAGATTGGGCCAACAAGGCCGGCGACACAATGAGCGTCAATAACAGTATGGCTCTCAGAATCGTCTATTCCGACGATGATATCATCATCTTAGACAGCATCAAGCAAATGGTGGACAGTGCCTTGGTGCGGATGAAGATGAACGGCATTATGATATGTCTGGAAGGTACGGCACAAGTAGATATCAACGGCAAACAGACGACTATCCACAAAAGCCAGATTATCATGTTCCCTCCCAATACGCGGTTTGAGAACATGCTGTTCAGCGTGGATTTCCAGTGCAAGGTGCTGTTGATAACAGACCAAATCATCAGACAGTTTCTAAGACCCTATCTACAAAGGTGGAACGAAATGATGTATACCAACAGCATCCAACCGATTGACTTGTCCGAAATGGACCTACAGTTTATCAGCCGGACGTACGAAATCGTGCAATTCTGCCTGCAAGACGACAGCAACAACTTTAGGGATGAAATTATTCAACGGTTCATCCAGGGCGGGCTGTTAGGACTTATCGGAAAATTCTCGAAAGAGAGCAGTGATGCCAAATTGCCACGGAAAACACAAGGCTCCGATATCTTTCCGAGATTCCTTGACCTTCTTCAGAATGAACGGTCCAATTTCAGAACGGTGGCAGATTATGCCAGCAGACTGTGCATAACGCCTAAATATCTCACCGTGATATGCAAACAACATTCGGGCAAGACCGCCCAGCAATGGATTAAGGAGTACAAATTGGCTGACATAGAATACTATTTGAAGGCAACGGACAAATCGGTTAAGGAGGTCAGCAATATCCTTAATTTCCCCAATCCCTCATTTTTCTGCAAGTATGTGAGGGAGCATTTAGGCACTTCGCCCCAAGAATACCGCAACAAGAATCGGAGCAATATCGCCACACAAATCGGCGAATAGCCAAACAAATCAGCGAATAAACAAGCAATAAGTGAGGACAGAATCAAACAACAAGTGCGGGCGGATTACTCATCTGCCCGCACTTATTGTCTAAAATTACTGACGGAAATACTCTTCTAAGTCTCTTCAGATACCATTATCCGAAGTTATACCGGACATAATTACTTGAAGTCCTACTGGAAATCATTACCCAAAGTTTTGCCAAGACCTATTTGATGTTTTGCCAAGACATTATTTGAAATTCCACTGAGAGGGCTGGCAAATACTCTCCACCGTTTGCTCCAAGGCATCGGGCAGATTGCAGAAAAAGTCGATGCCGGTACGCTCCTCCAAGGCATCAATACTGACCGCATACTTTGCCAAAGCCGTATCGGAATTGTTGCCGCCCACCTGTGAGAACCAAAGACCAATGGCATTGTAGCTGTTGCCCTTCTTCGCCAACAAAGCCACAAAGAAGTAGCGTGGCACCACAAGACCGTTGCTTAAGGTCTGATACACCTTATTATATCCTCCCCACTGCCCATCGTCGATGGTGCCGCCCTTGACCACGAAGAGACTGTCGCACCAAGTGTAGCTGTTCCGTTCAGCCAAATTGCGCACAGCGTTCTCCATAACAAGCCACACACCCGAATTGAAGGAAGCAAATTGAGGTTGCATGTTAGTAAGATAGAACGTCTGCTTGTTGGCCTCGGCGGAATAGAGCCTGTCAGCAGAGGGGCAGATATGTCCGTGCTCATAGCGTTGACCATTGCCATAATAGGGGTCGGAAGAAAAATAGGCGGAGTCGGGAAGTCGGGTGTCAAAGAGATACTGCGACTCACCGTCGGCTGGGGTGTAGCGACTGGTATTCTGCTGAAGTGTCGTCTGACTGAGCACATAGCAACTCCATCGCTGCGCCTTCTTTGCGTCGTCCCATTCCACCATATAGTTCACACCATAAGTATCGGTGCTATAAGTCAGCACACGAGCATCCGTGGAACTGAGACGTGGAACTTCTGTTCTGCCATATTCTGTATTGGTAGTGGTACTATTGGCATTGTCATTGGCGGTCGAACCGTCGTCGGTTATCCAACTGCTGTTAGTGGAACCAGTGTTGTTAGTATCATCGCCACTGTCGGTAGCGTCGTCATCGGAACCACCGCAGGAGATAAAGAAAAGTGGCACTAAAGCCAGTAACATCCATTTTCTCATAAGTTTAATTGATTGTGGCATCGCTCGTGATAGGAGGGGGAAGCCGAGATTGGGGTCTGATAGAAAACAAAAGTGCGGCAGAACGCATATGCAACTACGTTCAACCGCACTTTCATTAATGTCTTTATACTAAGGAGGTTGTCCCGAGTATGATTACTTCTTCAACTTACCGTAGCGGCTCATGAAGCGGTCAACACGACCGGCTGTATCAACGAGCTTGCTCTTGCCAGTGTAGAAGGGGTGAGAAGAGCTGGAAATTTCAACTTTTACCACAGGGTAAGTCTCACCTTCAAATTCTACTGTCTCTGTAGTCTTGCATGTAGACTTTGTAAGGAACATATCGCCGTTGGACATATCCTTGAATACGACGGGGCGATAGTTTTCGGGATGAATACCTTTTTTCATTTTATCTTTTTGTGTTATTAAATTAATATGCTTGTTGGTGACTTTCCGTACCGTTTGCCTTTTCAAGCCAACAGTCTTTTAGAAAGTGCAGTGCCTGTGAAGCACTTAGCGGGTGCAAAATTACGAAGAATTCTCCAACCTGCCAAATGATTATTGAATTATTTTTCGGACGAAAAAGTTTTATGTCAATTGCCAATAGGAATAAGTACAGAATCGGGTACTAATATTATTTCAATAAATTCTCTTTAAAAGCAATATGCATAAGTTTAAAAAAAGTGCACTTTAAAAAGTCCGTAACAACAACCTTGTGCTCTAAACATTTCTGTTTAAAAATACACTAACGATTAAATTGTACAGTAGGACTTTTTAAAGTACACTTTATCTGTTTATTCCGTAGTCAATCCATCCGCTGCTTACTCTGCATAGTAGATGGTCATTGTCTTGACTCGCAATTGAACGCCTCCTCCACTCGTACCAGTGTATACATTGGTGTATAAAGCTGTGGTACCGGAGAACGTTACAGTAGCCGTGGTATTGCCGACATAGTCGGTTCCATTATAGCTATCGCACTCGAAGACCACTTTCGCAATGGTGCTCTTGCCATTGATGGTGATAGTATTATTTTTGTACACACGGACTCCATTCGTAGCTGTATAATACTTCGGACCATTGGTTTCGCCATTCGCGTCAAAGGTAACGGTAGAGCCATCACTCAAGGTAACGGTTGTCACGGATTCAGCGTTTTCATAACCTAAAGTGGAGAAGTCGCATGTGACCGTCGTAGAGCCTGCAGTGACGGAGCTGTTTGTCAGCGTCACAGTAGTACCACTGATGCTCAGTCCCGACGTGGTCTCGCTATCACCGCTCTCATCACCACTGCTCTCAGAGCTTGACTGGAGATAATAAAGGTAGCTGTCGTTAGCGCTGAACTCTGGAGTACTGCCCTTGTAATTAACTACATTTCCAACAATGACAACTGAATCTCCTACAGCAATCTGACTTTCCGAAGTGAAATCCGCATTGTTCAGATACTTGCTGCGGTACACATAGAACTGAGTGTCTGTCGTGCCGTCATCGGAGATATAATAGGTGGCGTTTCCGTAACTGGTGCTCACCTCCTTGATAGAGGATATCTTACCCTTCACGTAAATTGGAGTGGTTGTGGCTACATCGGCATCGAGCGAGCTCACATAGTTAATGGCTGCCACTACGTTATAAGGATTGGACTCTGTACCATCGCCCTCGGCCTCGCCAGTTTCATCGTCCGAAGAGTTGCTGGTTACGCCATTGATGGAGACAATCTGACTGCGGGAGGTAATTTCGTAAGTACCATTGTAATTGACAAGCTGACCTAATACCACGATGGTGTCGCCTGTGGCAATCTGGTCGGTACTGGTGAATTTGTCGCCGTTGTAGTAGTAGCCACGATAGACTTCCAGTGCTGTAGAGTCTGTCTGGGTGGCATCAGCGAGGTCGGCCAGATAGTATGTTGCATTGCCATAGTCGGTATCGATGCTGGGAGAACCAATGATGATACCCTTGACGTAAACATTGCTCTCCGACATTGTGCCGTTTTTGATAAGTTCGATAGCACGGGCAATGTTGTATGGAGAGTCCAGCGTGCCCTCGCCAGACGGCTCCACCGTAGTGGTCGTACTGTCACTGTCGTCACTTCCGGGAATGTCGTAGGGCGCGGGGACGTCCTCGCAACTCGTGAAAGTCATGGCCGCCATGGCCAGAGCAAAAAGGGAAGAAATGATCTTTTTCATTTGTATCTTTGTTTTTTATTCATTTAATTTACTTCTTCTACATCATCTATTTTGCGGATGATGAACTCCCAAGTGCTGTTATACCGTTTCACAACACCGGTAACATTGACTTTGCCCGTTGGCATAATATCTCCTGCGAAATCAGCGTAGTTGGAGTTATACATCAGTACACTGCTCGGTTGCTCCTTGAAATAGACGCTGACGTTGCCGGGGCCTGCGCTGTAGTTGGCGTAGGTGGCTGTTCCGTTGGCACCGGAGATGGTCACGTTCTTGATAACACCTAATTTGCCGTCGTCCTCATCGAGGTCCCATGTGGTCCGTGTCGAACCATCAGCGAACTCCTCGGGCTCCACTTCTTGACTGTTGCCGGTGAGTTTGAAGTGGCGATACCAAGTGTAGCGGTTCATACGGCTCACATAGGTATTGCCGCGTGCATTGGTGTAGGGTACTCCTATCTCGGCCTGCTTACCATAGTTGCCGATGTAGAGGTCCTTTAGACTCACAAGAACTTCGGCACCCAAAGGCAGATATCCGCAGAGACCGCCTTCCTCAATAGGAATGATAATGGCACCGGTAGAATCCTGCAGGGCTATCTCTTGATACATATTGCCCTGAATGTCGTTGCCGGTGACATAGCCCTTTATCTGCATGTCGGTGGTAATCTGCTCATAACTGTATGAGGTGCGTATCACTGAACTGTATTGTTCCTTGAGCTGTGCGATGGTCACCAAGTTGGTCTCTTCGATGGAGTCGTTGCCCAATTTAGCCTGCACCTCACTATCAGAGGTCTCATCATAGTCACCGTCCATACAGGCAACATTGAGGGAGCACGCCATAGCGAGAAGCAGTAGATATCTGAATGTTTTCATCTTTTTGTGCATAATTTAGAATTTGTAAGCGATGTTCAACATGCCGTTGGTGCCGAAAGCATAGTACTTCTTCGGGTTCTTGGAGAAGCTGTAAACGCGCTGGTTGCCCTTGACGTTGTAGTCCGAACGGCTCTGCTCATAACCACCTGTGACGATGGTCTGGTTGTTGAGCACATTGGTAAGCATCAGATTGATGGAGAGACTGCCGTGCTTGAGGTAGATGCTGCGTCCGATGGAGGCATCCACCATCCAGCCGCCGTGTCCCTTGCTCTGAGGAGAAACAATATAGTTGCCCTCACTGTCAACGCTGCCGGTATTCTCGAGTGCGCTTTGATAGCGATAGTAAGGTGAATAGCTCAGATAGATGCGGTCGTACCAGTTGGCATTCAAGTCTACATACCAGCCGTGCTGATGATAGCTCATGCCGATGCTGGTAGCGGTGAGAGGCGTACCACTCTCGCGCATGTTCTTCACGAGGGCAACGTCATCGTTGTAGGTTCCCTGCGTAGAGTTGAGATAGCGTACTTTTGCATTGCTCACGTTCTTGGCCTCACTGATAGTTCCGAGCAATTTAAGGTCGAGGGCGGAAGAAAGCTTAAAGTCCAGTCCGGCCTCTACACCATAATAGTTTTTCTTCAGTCCGGAAAGCGAGTTATAGGAGAAACTGTTGATGTCGTCAAAGTAGAAGCAAGTCCACTCAGTGACGTTTGTGACGTGGTTGTAGTAGGCCTGCACATTGGCATGGAGCCATGAGGTGAGCAACTGATAGCCCACTTCGCTCGAGAATACGTGCTCATTATGCAAATTGGCTACGAAGTCATTGTTCATTTCGGGTGCGGTAAAGGCTACGCTGGCCTGGGGTGCCTTACTGTCATATCCTATTCCGAGTGTCAGGGTATTGCCCTTTCCCAGGTTGAAGTTGGCACTGGCCTTAACGCCTCCCTCCAAGAACTCTGCGGTTTTGCTTTTGCCATAGGAGTTGTCGGCGAAAAGACCGTTGCGCATCTTACCGTCGCGCTGCATGGTCTCATAGCCTAAGCGACCTGCCACGAGATAGTGCACCCAGCCGAAGTCTTCAGCATAGCTGGTCCATCCCATCACACGGTTCACGAGGATATTGTAGTCGTAGCCGAACTTGTCGCCCTCACCTACCGAAGCATTAGGGTTGTTAAGGTCGTACTGCAATTTGTCGGAGTTCGACGCATAGGTGCCCATGGCATAGTAGTTCAGATTGTGGAAATTCGTAGCACCCAACATGTCATCCATGGTCTGATAGTGGTAGCCCACGTTGTGCAGGCCAAAGGCGCCCACATTGAGCACACTCTTGTCAGTTAGCTGTGAGGTGAACGTCGAAGAGAGGGTCATATTGAAGACGTTGCTGTGACGCGCCTGGATATAGTAGAGGGCATCGGCGCCCTGGGCATTTGCCTGATGGTTGGCATAAATCAGTCGGTCAAAGTCAATCTGGCGATGCTCTTCCGAACTGGAAAGATAGTCTACGGCTGTCTGAAAGTTCAGAAGATTCTGCGTCGTGCGGTTGCCCCCGGTTGTTCCCCATACATCATAATAGTTGGAAGGCAACTTCTTATAATAGTCCGGTTGAGGATTTTCCACACCGTTATAGTTCAGCTTGGTGCTTTTGTAGATAGCATACTTGCCGAAGAGCGAGGTGGTGAGCTTGTTTTTGTCGCTCATCGTCCAGTCCCAGGTCAGAATTGCGGAAGGAGCATAGTCGTGCACTACGCGCGAGTTGCGCTTCTGTCCGTTCTGATAGCCCCAGTAGGGATTGTACTGGTAATCGTTGGCCAACCAATACATCTCGTCGGTCGATGCACCCTGTGTTGCACGCTCCGTTGGGTTGCCCCATGTGGAAAAAGAGAGTGAGTGATGACTGTTGATAAGCTTCTGAACACCGAGGAAGTAGCTCAGTGAGTTGTAGAATGTACCAGGAACGTATCCCTCACTTGCCCACCGATAGGTCACATTTGCCGAGAATGCCCAACCTTTCGAATTCAGTCCGCTGTTGTAAGTGTACATACCGCGGAGGACATAGTTGCGGTTGGCACCCGACAGCGTGATACGCTGTCCTACGGCCATGGCAGCCGGGCGGAAGTTGTAGTTGTTGGATCCGCCCATGCCGGCAACGCTGAAGTTGTTGCTCTCAAAAGGCAGAGCCGATTCCATGCTACGAGTCTGCTGGTTCAGACCGCCTACCATGGAATAGCGGAATTGTCCACTCTCCATGTCGTTGACGGGCAAACCGTTGATGTACATCTCATTATACTTCTGGTTAAGTGCACGGTAACGGAATCGAACCGGGGAGAAAAGGTAGCCCACTTCCGATGCATAAATGTTGGTGTTGGAGTTGACTATAGAGACTGACTGTTCCCTGTTGTCATCCTCACCCAACTGTGCCTCAGTAAAGGTGAAAGCCGCCTCACCCATACTGATGGAGTCGGTCTGGGCACACACCAATGTGGATTGACTGGCCGCCAGCAGGGCCAGAAATAGCGTTTTCTGCATATCTATTCTAAGTTTTATAAATTTAATATGTTTGCAAAGTAACGAAATATTTTTTAATTCATGAAATGTTTTTTCATTAATTTTTCGTGAAAACAGGACCTTGATTTAAAATTAAATTCCGATATTTGCAAAAATTTATCTTTCGAAATGAAAAAGACTTTTTTGTTTATCATCCTGTTGGCACTCTGCTTACCGGCAGCGGCACAAAAGAAGTATGTCGTCTACGGTGTTGGGTTCTATAATCTAGAGAACCTTTTCGACACATGTCATGACACGGGGAAAAACGATTATGAGTTCTTGTCGTCAGGTTCTTATAAGTGGAACAAACTGAAGTATGAGCACAAATTGCATAATATGGCACGTGCGCTCAGCGACATGGGAACAGGAACTCTTCCTAAAGTGGGGTGTGCTTTAATAGGAGTAAGCGAGGTGGAGAATGCTCGTGCGCTCACCGACCTGTGCAATCAGCCTGAGTTGAAATCCCGGAACTATCAGTTCGCACATATCGAGGGCCCCGACCGGCGTGGTGTGGACTGTGCATTGCTCTATCAACCGAGTCTCTTTCAAGTAAGGAATGTAAAGCTTGTTCCTTATGTGCCGACAGCCAGTCAGGACTCCGGCTTCAAAACCCGCGGCTTTCTCACTGTGAGCGGCACGTTGGCCGGTGAGCACGTAGCTGTCATTGTCTGTCACCTGCCCAGCCGTTTCAATGGCTCCTACTATCGTGAGGTTGGAGCGCAGCAGGCATGTGCCGTGAAAGATTCTCTGCTCCGTGATGACCCTAATTGCAAAGTCTTTATCATGGGTGATATGAATGATGACCCCACCAATAAGAGCATGATGGAGAAATTCTCTGCCAAACCGGAGATAGAGAAAGTAGGAAAGCACGATATGTACAATCCCTGGTATAATCTTCTCGTGAAGCAGGGAACCGGAACCCTTTTTTATAATGGTGGATGGAATCTCTTTGACCAGATAATTCTCTCTCCGAATCTGCTTCAGCCTAAAGGTTCTCGTAACTTCAGCACGCTGAAATTCTGGAAGAACGAGATACAGCGTATGCCTTATCTTTTTCAGACGGAAGGTAAATACAAGGGAACGCCGAAGCGTACTACAGCAGGAGGAGTGTGGCTCGACGGATTCAGCGACCACCTGCCTGTAGTGGTGTATGTGGTGAAGGAGAAGAAATAAAGACCGATGGAAGACAAGATTATCACACATCCGTTTGATTTTTTTGGGAAAAAAGACGATAGGCTGCTGATGCTAGGCACCTTTCCTCCCGACCCCAAGCGATGGTGCATGCCGTGGTTTTATCCCAACTTTACCAATGATATGTGGCGGATTTTCGGTCTTATTTATTTCGGCGACAAGCAGCATTTTGTGGATGTGGAGCATAAGACCTATCGGCTGGAGATGCTTAAGAGTTTTCTTTCGGAAAAGGGAGTGGCTCTCTATGATACCTGCAAACGGGTGATCCGTACTAAGGGGACAGCTTCGGACAAAGACCTGGAGGTGGTGGAACGCACAGATCTTGATGCTCTCCTTGATGCCCTGCCGCAATGCCTTGCGGTGGTATGTGCCGGACAACTGGCTACTAGTCTCTTTACGGAGCACTTTTCCATCGATGTCAAAGGAATGAAAATGGGCGAATATCGTACATTCTCATTCCGGGAGCGCGAACTGCGTCTCTACCGCATGCCAAGTTCCTCGCGTGCTTATCCGATGGCCACGGAGAAGAAAGCGGAGTTTTATCGCAAGATGCTCGATGACCTGAGAATGGTTTGAGCCTCATTATTAAATCAGTGCAGAAACCGATATAGTTTAAATATTACTCTACAACTTTAAAATAACAACACGATAAATTCCAGATTAAGGCTATGGAACAAAACAAGGATAAAGTCACAATTATCGGCATTGCCGGAGGCACCGGGTCCGGCAAGACCACGGTAGTGAAGAAAATTGTAGAGGCTCTGCCACCGCACTTTGTTGCAGTGGTGCCCCTCGACTCCTACTACAATGACACGACCGGACTTACAGATGAAGAGCGGAAGGCCATCAACTTCGATCATCCCGATGCTTTTGACTGGAAGCTCCTCACTCGTCAAATCAATGACCTGCGAAACGGAAAGGCCATTGAACAACCCACCTATTCCTATATTCTCAGTAATCGTCTGCCAGAGACAATTCACGTGGAGCCCAAGCCCGTTATCATCATCGAGGGCATCATGGCGCTTATCAACAAGAAGCTGCGTGACATGATGGACTTGAAGATTTTCGTAGACTGTGACTCGGACGAGCGCCTCATACGCAACATTCAGCGTGATACTATTGACCGTGGACGTACTGTCTCGATGGTAGTGGAACGCTATTTGAAAGTGCTCAAGCCCATGCATGAACAGTTTATCGAGCCGACCAAGCGTTATGCCAACATCATCATCCCGGAAGGTGGTGAGAATGTGAAGGGCATCGATATCGTATGCAAGTACATTGAGCGACTGGTTCCGGAAGATTGACACATCAGTCATGGTGAGGTTACATACGGATTGCTGAACCTACTGATGACAGGACTAAATTTGGAAGAGTGCCGACATCGTTCAGGCACCCTCAAATAAGATTTCCCGGCCCTTTATAGAAAGTTTATATAAAATAAAAACTAAAGCAAAGATTTTAATATGGAACAAGGTGTCAAGCAATACGACTATTGGCATACGTTCTTCTGCTTTCAGGTAGAAGGGACGAAATTTTGTGAGGAGACAGTTTCTGAGCACATGCTGGCCTATCTTCTATCAGGAGAGATGGACTTGCTGACTCCGACACGTACCATTCATGTTAAAAAGGGGCAGGCTGTCTTTATCCGAAAGAATCATCTGGTAAAGAAGGTCAAGCGACCGGGGAAAAACGGAGAAAAATTCTATGGACTGTTCTTGCAGTTAACTACTCCTTTCCTTAAAAAGATGCTTCAGAAGGGATTGGTGCATATTCCGCCGAAGGATGACAGAAATACGCACCTTGATACATATTATGAATTGGGGAATCATCCTTTCCTTACAGGACTCTTCCAATCTCTTGACCAGTATTTCCGCTCCGAAGAGCATCCTTCCAAAGAACTGATGATGCTTAAGTTGGAGGAAGCCGTACTCACTTTGCTGCAGATTAAGCCACAGCTGGGGACAGCACTGTTCGATTTTGCTGCTCCTCTACGTGTCAGTGTAGCCGATTTCATGGAGAAGAACTATATGTGCGATCTTTCGTTGGAACAGTTCGCCCACTTCTCAGGCCGTTCACTCTCTTCCTTCAAGAAAGAGTTTGCCGACACTTTCCATGAAACTCCGGGGCATTGGATTGTTCGACGCCGACTTCAAGAGGCGCGTCATCTTATGGAGACTACTCATGAGGGAGCCAGCGAAATATATGATAAGGTAGGATTTAAGAATCTCAGTCATTTTTCCACAGCCTTCAAGCGTGAATATGGTTTCGCACCTTCGGCTCTGCCGAAAAACGAAAATTCGTTACGGAACACGATGAACAACTGATGCCCATACGTCTACAAAGGTTAATAATATATATAAGGAATATCTATAGTCATCTACATCTATTATAAAAAGATGAGCCTATCCTACAAGCAATAGGTAAAGATATTTTATAAACAAAAAAACATGCCCAAGAAACTATGGACATGTTTTTTTGTTTCAACACTTTAGTGCTGCTTTTGTTCAAATAATGGTATTAAAGTTGGGCAACCGCTTCGGCAAGTTGTTTTAGTCCTTGTTCTACCACTGACCGAGGTTCACCCACGTTCAGTCGCATATGGCCTTCGCCTCCAGGACCGAACATCTCACCGTCGTTGAGTGCCAAGTGTGCTTTATCGATGAACAAGTCGAGCAGTTGCTGATGGTTGAGGTGCAGTTCCCGGCAGTCCAGCCAGATAAGGAACGATGCCTGCGGGCGCACAGGATGAATCTTAGGAATATACTTCTTGCAGAAGTCCTCTACAAACAGTACATTCTGCTCAACATAGTGCAGCATCTGCTTTCTCCACTCCTCGCCCTTTCGATAGGCGGCGATAGTGGCAATGGGAGCAAAGATGTGCGGCTCATTCAGTTCATTGGCCTGCAGCCAACCGTAGAACTTCTTGCGGATGTCCGGATTGGGAACAATGGCATGACTCGACACCACACCGGCTATATTGAAAGTCTTGGTGGGAGCTTGGAAGGTGATGCTGATTTGTGCGGCTTTGTCCGAAACGCTGGCAAAGGGAATGTGTTTATGACCAAAGAGCGGCATGTCACAATGAATCTCGTCGCTGATGACCAGCAGATGGTGGTCGTAGCAGAAATCAGCTAAACGTTTCAAGGTATCTCCCGACCAGCAGATACCTACAGGATTGTGAGGATTGCAGAGAATGAACAGCCGGCATTTGTCATCGCACACCTCAGCCAACTTATCCCAATCGATGCTGTAGTCGCCCGGAGTGTCCTCCCGCATCGGACACCACACCACCTCTCTGCCGTTGGCCTGCGGCGTCAGGAAGAAGGGGTGGTACACCGGCGGCATGACAATCACCTTCTCTTCAGGCTTCACAAACAGATTGCTGACCAGTCCGATGCCCTTGACAATGCCCGGCACAAAGCTGAGCCACTCGCGCCGGATGTCCCATCCTTGATGGTCGGCTATCCAGTCATGTATGGCGGGGAAATAATCTTCCGGCTCCACGGTGTAACCTAAGATAGGATGGTCCAGTCGTTTGCGGATAGCGTCGATGATGTCGGGGCACACCGGAAAGTCCATGTCAGCCACCCACATCGGCAGCAAATCATCACGGCCCCAACGTGGCAGCAGCGCTCCGTGCATGAGGTCGCCGGAACCAGTCCGGTCGATTACCGTATCAAAATCATAATGTTCCATAGTCTAAATTCAAATTAGTTGTCAGCTTGTTGCTTGAGGAAAGACTCATTCTTCCAGCACATTATAATAAATTCTGTACCTGTCTCCGGACATTAAGCGAGTGCTTGCTTCAAATCATCAAAGAGGTCGTGCACATCTTCGAGACCGATGGAGAGTCGGATGGTGGTGTCGAGCACATCCATGTCGGCTTTCTCCTCATCAGAGAAGAGACCGAAGATGGTACTGGCTGGATGGATGGCGAGGGTGCGGTTGTCGAAAAGATTGGTAGCGCGGTGAATCAGTTTCAGACGGTTGATGCAACGGAAGCAGGCATCTTTCGATTCCAAGTCGATGCAGATCATGGCTCCTGCCGTGTCTCCGAACTGCTGCTTTGCCAATTCATGATAAGGATTGTCTTCCAGTCCCACATAGTTCACACGCTTCACTTGTGGAAGCGTTTTCAGCATCTGGGCCAGTTGCAGGGCGTTATTTGCCTGCACACGATATCGGGCATCCAGTGTCTCCAGTCCCATGGTCTGCAGGAAGGCTACCTGTGGCGTCATATAGGCACCGAAGTTAAAGAGCATTTCGTTCTTCATGCGTTTACCGAAGACTTTGTTGGTGCCATAGTCGATGACGAGTCCTCCAAGCGACGTGGCACCGCCACTGACATATTTTGTGGAACTCACTACCTCGATGTCAACTCCGAGACTGTGCGAGGAGAACATGGTGAAGGGAATGGTCGTGGTATCGGCAACCAACCATGTCCGATGGTGATGGGCCACCTCAGCCAATTGTTTCAGATTGGCGACTTCCATCTGCGGGTTGGTAATGATTTCAAGGAATATGCATGCCGTGTTGTCGTCAATATTGCGCTCCACCTCTTCTACATTTGTGAGGTCACACAGCCTTGCCTCTACGCCAAATCGTTTCAAGGTTGCAGTGAGCAGCGAGAACGTATTGCCGAAGAGGTGTTTCGAGGTGACGATGTTCTGTCCCTGTCGCGTGAGTGCTATGAGGGTATTGCTGATGGCTGCCATTCCGGAGTTTACGGCAATGACATTCGCCGCGCCGGTCAATGCCTTCACCCGGTCCTCGAAATGAGATACCGTAGGATTTTCCACACGCGAATAGTCCGGGGCGTCAATGCGTCCGCAAAAAGCATCACTCATCGTCTGAGCATCGTCGAATTCGTATGCCACGGCATTATAGACCGGCATACTGAGAGCGCCATAGGCATCACGTCTTCTGTAGGGGACGTGTATGGCTTGAGTTTGTTTCTTCATCCTTTTATTATTTTTTTCAGTGGGGTGTATTCTCATGCAGTATTATTGCAAAAATAATCATTTTGACCGAAGTAAACAAGAAAATGTCAGTTCTTCCTCCATTTTTATTTGAAAATTATAAAATCAGGAGATGTCCGTCGCCTTATTTGAAGAGTTTTACCAATAAATATAACTGTCAGGCAAACAACACTCATCCAACCCTAACCTTTCAATAAATATAGATTGGTGTTCTTTTTGTCTTATAAGTTCCTATTTCATCAAATCGACTTTTTTCAGAAGTAGCAGGCTAGGACAACAACAGAAACAACATGGAGCACTATCTCGCCCGCAGGGCGATGCCCTTTCCGTCCATTCTTCCATCCACTGCAGGGTTGCCGTATAACATACGGACATTTCACAAAAGGCAGAAAAACTTTACAGCAAAGTTATTTTTAACTTCAGAGAAAACTTCGGAAACACATTTCAGCATTAACTTTGCAGTCGAAGATAATAAACCACTAAACACAAAGAATTATGTACGACTTTCAGTTTTATCTACCTACAAAAG
>JBMNUW010000043.1:0-21206 GCA_050946475.1 Prevotella sp. | reverse complement strand
CATGTATTTTTTGTTTATAAATGGTTTTCTCAGGCTATTTGTCATTTGAATCAGGGCATCTGTCTTTTGAGGGAGTCGTTCGTTCTGTCGCTCCTATCCGCGTCGGTAGAAGATTGTTGTAGTATGTCTATGATTTTCTTGGACGTGTGCATCTGTAAGAAGCAGTAGATTGACATTACACAAAGTTAGGAAAAATAATCAGAAAGTTGCTGCTTTCTTAGAAATTTTATTTTCTGTGACCTGTTCCAATCAAACACTCGTTGTTTCGGGCATCCGTTCTATCTATTATTGTCAGTAGTCTGCCGTATTAGAATTTTGTTATGATTCAAAGAGCTTAATGCAAATCGTTAGTTGATGATATTCAGTGTATTAGCTATTAATTTATATCATTCATAAAGTCTTTTTATGGAGATTCATGAGGTTTTTTAATAGAATTTATAAGGTAATTCTATATGATTTACGAGGTCATACAATATGATTTGCGATGTTATACGATATGATTCACGAAGTCATACGATATGATTCACGAAGTTATTCAGCGTCATTTATGATGACACCTCATTTGAATGGTATTTTGTCCCAGGTGGAGCTCAATCGTTTCCCAGGTGGGACACAATCGTCTCCCAGGTGGGTCTCAATCGTTTCCCAGATGGGTCTCAATCATGTCCCAGGTGGGGCAAAATCGTGCCCCGCCTGGGGCTCGTCATAAATGATGCTGAATCACCTCGTCAACAATGCTCTTACAGTATGTCATGGTATATACGTTATGGCATACAAGATGAAGTGCGAGCTCTCTATCTAATCGTGCGTCCTATGAATTAATGCAGACGAATGAATTCATACTAATAAATTAATCCGGGCTGATGAATCAATGCAGACTAATGAATTAATGCAGATTAATGAATCAATGCAGATTAATGAATCAATGCAGATTAATGAATCAATGCAGATTAACGAATTAATGCAAACTAATGGTCTTTGAATAAATGTTGCCATAAGGATCAACAGCCTCTATTTTCACTTCCCTAACTGATTTATCAGGATGACAAGAGAAGAAATGGTTTGTTCTGACAGGAAAATAATCAGCTGTTGTCAGACGGCCATTCAAGTAGCAAAGGTATTCCGGAGCGAAGCTATAGAACTGCTCCATATTTCCCTGAAAGACTCCGTCAGCATACCATCTTATCTGCCATCGATAATCCCAGTTCCACACTTTACAGCAAACATCATCGGGACGGTCAGCTATTCTGCCGGGTACGTATACATCCATTTGACAGCTCAACGGTTTCCCTGTGCTTTTATAGACTTGTTGCCATTGACGCTTGTCTGTCAAAATCACCTTATAGCCATTAGGCGTTCCGTCACCACTGTAGTTATTTGTCCACCAGTAGCCACAGATTGCACCAAGATTATATTCCCAGATGTCATTGCCTATATTGGTAACGCTATTGTTGTGAATATGCCCGGAAAAGATGGCTGCGCGAAATGGCTTGTCAGCCAGCATGGAGCGCAGTTCGGCACCCCCGTCAATGAGATGAGTTCCACCAGGCTGGCAAATTGGAGCATGGGCAATAACAAATACGGTCTTGTCCTGTTGAAGTACCATACCCAGAAGACCTTTCAGCCACTCCATCTGATGACCTTGTTTCAAACTTAATGTGTAATGCTTGTTTCCGGTATATTTGATATCATTAAGCACAACATAATAGTTATCACCCAACTGGAATGCATAATAAGTCGGACCGAAATTATCTTCATAAGTATGTGCGTAGTTGGCTGTAGCCGAAGGTGTCATGTACTTGTCGTAATCATGATTGCCAATGACGGGGTACAGGGGGATGTTAAGTTTCCGGGCAAACTCTTTAATCTGGCTATTTCTGCCATATACATCCCATGTCAAGTCTCCCGCCATGAACATTGCCTTTTGACAATCAGGATATTCACTGATTACTGACTGCATATCCGGCAAAGTCTCATTAAAGAATCTGGTGACATCGCTGTCCGTATCTATTTGCGGGTCGGCGGAAGCAATCATCAAGGTCTTGTTTGCATCACCCTTCATGGGATAAAGCACAAAGTCATATTGACTTTTGCCCGGGTGTATGCTCTGAAAGAATTGAGGCACTCCCTTACTGTAATCAGCGACATAGCCTTTCGGCGTCAGCAGATAAACGAACTTCGCATCGGACGGAGCGTCCAGTTCATAATAACCGTCGCTGCGCGTATAGGAAAAGTGAAGTCCGTCTGTTACTACTACGTCAGACAAAGGACCTTTCTTAGTCATGACATGTCCATGGACATTAAACGCCCACAGACATGTAGAAGAAGTCAAGCCCAACAACAAAGTCAGGCAAAAAATTTTTTTTATTCCCACCATAATTTAGTATTTATGTCATCGGCTCCTCCTTGAGCTTGAATAGCAGCATCATACTGTGCCTTGTTTACCGCACGTTCAGTTTCAGGATAATAGAATCTGGAGGGTATCTTGGTAGAACCGCCCGGATTGCGATTGTCTAACGGCAGTGTCTGCTCGGGTAATCCAATCCGCTTGAAATCAAACCAATTTTCAAAGCCCACCAGGAAATTGGCAAGCCATTTCTGCCTCATAATCATTTCCAGGCCGTTAGCAGACTGAAATGCCACATTCTCTCGTTGGAGATAAGCAGAAGTCTCAGCGTCGCTGACTCCCCACTGCTTCATGGAGAGTCTGATGCCATCTTCATACAATTTCCCGGCATCGCCTGTACTCCATCCGCGAACTACTGCTTCAGCCTGGAGGAATTTCACTTCCGCTGCATTGATGAGTACGGCAGTTGCTGCATCCGGTTTCGTGAACATGACTCCCAGCTCAGAAAGATTGTTCTGCTGAATGCCTAATTGCTTCAAAGTCGTACTTGAGCAGCCGTTGGGCACACCATCGTAAGCCGGTTTTCCTGCTGCCACAGAGTTGACTGTCGGCTGGAA
The DNA here is from genome assembly GCA_050946475.1 of Prevotella sp. Lineage (GTDB taxonomy): Bacteria > Bacteroidota > Bacteroidia > Bacteroidales > Bacteroidaceae > Prevotella. Next base: position 18,242 of record JBMNUW010000043.1, on the reverse strand, counting down.
CCATATAGACTCTCGCGGGTCGTTCGTGGAATTCATCTCGTCAGCCAGTTCCTTGCTCATTCTCACAACCTCAAATTCACCGGAACGCAGATTGAAAATGGGGCAACGGTTGGAGGCATCAGAAAGGAAATTCAACTGGAAGTTGTCTTCATTGGATTCCAATAGAGGCTTATTCATGCAATCATTTATTTGTGCCTTGATGTCGACAGACTTCACGTCATTCATGCGATTGCTTATCCGAATGAGGTAACGCAAACGCAATGAGTTGGCCAGCTTCCGCCATTTAGTTCTGCTTCCTTCATAGATTATGTCAGAGGGGAGTATGTCGCTGCTCTGAGCCAGGAGACTGTCTGCATGTTGGAGAAGTCTGATGATTCCCTGGCTGCCCGTGTAGATTTCACTCTGCTCGTCATATTTCGGATAGATGTTATTGCCACCTTGAGTAGCTTCAGAAAAAGGAACATTGCCCCAGTGGTCGGTAAGTTGTGAAGCACAGAATGCCTTTAGTATGCATCCTATAGCCTCAGAAGAAGGCTGATTGTTTTTCTTTGCAATATTGATCATGTCATTTATGTTGACCAGATTCAGGTAAAGCGTATTCCACAAAGATTCCTCGGTACTGAAAGAGTATTGAGCAATCTCGTTATAGTTGGTCTTCGCTATCTGGTGTGCCAGTAGAGCACCTTCATTATAGTCAAATTGATTGAACACAATGGTTCTGAGTTGACCGTTCAACAGCAATGCCACGGTACCCTCTGTAGGTGAGTTAGGGTTCTTGTTGATGTTCTCAAAATTGTCCGTGCAAGACGTTATGCTCATCGACAATACAAGTCCTGCAACCAGCGCACCTAAATATCTAATGCTATTGTTCAATTTCATGATTTTTTATTTTTATAATGTTACGTGAATTGAAAAACCGATACTTCTCATCGTTGGATAAGACATCTCCTCCACTCCCGGAGTGATACGGCCATTCTTATAGTCCACTACTTCAGGGTCAACAGTATCCTGGTCCTTTGTCCACATGAAGAGATTGCGACCTACGATACTAAGTCCCAGCTGCTTGATAGGTGTCTTCTGAAACCAACGCTCCGGGAAAGTGTAACCCAAACTAATCTCACGAAGTTTGATGAATGTTGCAGAGAATGTCAATTGTGTTTCATGGAAGCGGCGATAGAGGTTACGGTAGTAATCACGAGGTGATACTTGTTTGGTGTTTTGTACGTAAGTGCCCGTATTCTCATTATATACTTCACCGTCAATGACCATGTGTTCCGGAGTACGGTCTTCTGTTTCCTTGAGTACACCAGACTCCATACACATGCCGTAAGTACGGCTTACGAATACGCCGCCCTGATGCCAGTCTAACAAGAACTCAAGAGAGAATCCCTTATAGTTGAACTTGTTTTGCCATCCTAAAATGAAGTCAGGGTTGTAGTTGCCCAGCTTGACGAGTGTCGGGTCAGCAACGGGCAGTCCACTGTTGTCCACCAGTATCTTTCCATCGGGTGTATGTTTAAATCCAGTGCCATAGATGTTTCCCATGCGTTCACCCTTCCTTGCGATGGCATATACTTTAGAATCTTGTCCGTCGTAAGGAGAACTCCATGAGTAGACATACTGGTCATAGCCTTCGGCTAACTTCTCCACTCTGCCCACGTTGCGGGAGAAATTGAATTTGCTCATCCATTTAAAGGAATTAGCCAAATGGAACGGAACCAATGACAGAGATATTTCAACACCTTGATTGCGGATTTCTCCTGCATTGACATAACGTGAAGTATAACCTGTTGTCGTCGAAATAGGCAATACAACAATCTGGTTGCTGTTCAAGCTGTTGTAATAAGTGAAGTTCAAACCGATGCGATTGTTCAACAGTGAAATATCAGTACCGATTTCCCAAGAATGAAGACGTTCAGGTTTCAATTCGGAGTCGGCTAACGTAGTGGGCTGTACAATGCCGGCTACTGAGCCGTATTTAGTTGCATAGGCATAAGCATTCTGCAAACGATAGGGGTCAGTGTCACTGCCCACTTCGGCATAGCCGGTTCTGACGCTCCAGTAATTAATGAATTCAGGCAGTTTAAACATGTCGCTGAGCACAACACTCAAGCTTACAGACGGATAGAAATAGGAGTTATTGCCAGAACCGTCGGTACGTGTCAATGCACTCGACCAATCGTTGCGTGCGGTAACATTAAGGAACAGGAAATCTTTGTAAGACCAGTCCCCTGTAAAGAACAAACTGTTGATGCGTTTCTTAGAGTCTCGCTGCACGTAGTTGACGATGCCTGAAGCATTGCCCAAATTGTAAACTCCCGGTACAGACAATCCGTTGGCAAAGCCATAATCGTAGCGCCCTTTCTGAATCATGCTGTTGACGCCGCCGGTCAAGTTCATATTGATATCAGAAGTGATAATTGTAGAATATTGCAGAAGGAGGTCGGTATTCCATTCAGAAGAGTAGACATTCTCACGCTTGTAGGCACCTGTCGGGAAACGTTGTGTACTATATGCACGCTTGCTCTGACGCAGTTCATTAGCATAGTCAATACCCGTACGAGCCGTTAATGTCAGATTGGGCAGAATGTCATATCTCAACATGATGTTGCCATACACGCGGTTCTTATCAAATCCATTGGTGTTCTCATACATTGTAAAGAAGGGGTTGTCGTTCCATCCGCTGTTGGTATGGTACTGCTTGAGGCCCACATAACCTCTCTGCCAATATTCCCGTTCGGCATCAATATTCATGTTACGGGCGCACCATGCAAACATATACATAGGATTCTCAGGTCCGTATCCGGTGCTGGGACGATTGTCACTTCGCTCATTGATATAGTTGACTACTGCCTTGGCATGAAACTTCGGGGTAAAATCATAATTAGTATTTATACTGAAAGTGTTTCTCTTCAGGTCTACATTGGGAATGGCTCCCTTGCTGTACAGATTGGTATAAGAAAGTCTGAAACTGCCTTTCTGATTGTTGGCACTCAGAGCTATATTGGTGTTCTGAGTAACACCGGTTTCAAAGAAGTCCTTGACATTGTCAGGATGGGGAACCAAAGGTGTCGGAGTAATGGCGGCTCCATTACGAGCCAGCACATCACCTCCACGCAGTTGTTCACCATTAGGACCTATGGAGGGAGAATCATATTGCGCTACCAGAGAACCATCCATCTCCCTGCCCCATGACATGTCCTGTTGGTCTTGTCCGCCATGACCATTAGCTCCGTCCCAATATTCAAAGACACCATTCAGTCCCTGACTATATTTGTTCTGATATTCGGGCAGACGGGCCACATTCTCAAACGTTGTCGTACTGTTGACATCAACACGGAACTTGTCTTTGCCAGTCCCGCTCTTACTTGTAATCAATATGACTCCATTGGCTGCACGCGAACCGTAAAGTGCTGCCGCATTAGCACCCTTCAAAACCGTGATGCTTGCAATGTCGTCCGGATTGAGTTCTCCCGCACCATTGCCATAGTCTATTTGCTGAGGTGTTCCGGCCAGCATGTTGAAGGTGTTGTTTTCAATGGGGACACCATCCACCACATACAAGGGCTGGTTATTTGTGCTAAAAGAGTTCTCGCCTCTTATGACAACGCGACTGGAACTGCCAGCACCACTGTTGCCGGCAGTTATTTGAACGCCGGCAACTTTGCCAGTCAACTGATTGAGCATGTTGGCATCATTGCCCACATTCAAGTCTTTTTGGTCTACTTGTTCGGTCGAGTAACCCAGAGAACGGCGATTACGCTTAATGTTTAAGGCTGTGACGACAACCTCATCCATCTTCTGGAGATCTTCAGTTAATTGTATGTTAATGGTGTTTTTTCCGTTCCGCACTTTTTTCTTCACTGGGCTAAAGCCTATATAATTGAATTGAAGCGTCGAATTGACAGGTGCTTGAATTTTGTAGTTACCGTTGACGTCGGTCACCGTTTTGGAGTTTGAGCCTAACACTTGTACTGTAGCACCTATGACAGGCTCCTTGCCGTCGGTCACATGACCTTGGATAGTTACGCGTTGACTCCATCCCGTCAGTGTGCAGAGAATGAAGCCAAACAGCAATAAAGTTCTTTTCATAGAATTAATACTTACTATAGAGTTAAATTACTTCATTTTTTAGTATATGCTCTTGCATATTTCGATAAGTGTTCTTAGTAATCTTCTTTTAGGATTCAGTTCCTTTTTTCTGTCAGGACTTAGTTCCTTTTTTAGTCAGGATTCAGTTTCTTCTTAAGAAATGAACTGTTTTCATCATAGAGCATTGACAGAGTCAGCAGTGTCACCAATATGCTGCAGAAACGGCTGTCAATTTGCTGAAAACGAAGTGACGGTTCGAAGGAATGATGCTGTTATACCTTGTATTTTTCGATGGCTTTGTTTTCATGGTAATTCCTAAAAACAGCAATAAAACATAATACCTCATACTAATTTTTAATTGCGGCAAAGGTAGTCTTATGATGTTACGAAGAGTTTTCTAATCGATTAAAGAAAAGATGAGATAATATAACATAGACATTTCAGGGATGATGAAAACATGTTGATGCCGCTCAAAGAGATAACCGGAATTAGTGAAGGAACTATCGTCTATTTTATGGAAAAAGGAACAGACGTATGTTACATTTTGACCTATTATTGACAGAAACAGTTCTTTTTTTCCGATTATTTCAGTTTTTAATGTTAAATAGTTGCTGTATTATTTTTTTGTATGTATTTTTGCCGCGGATATAAAAAACAACCAAGGCGGTAACAGACCGCCGGAAATCAAGTGACTGATTATTTTATAATCACAATTATTTAATTAATTATTAAACTAACACAATCATGAAGAAATTAGTTCTTTCATTGGTAATGATTTGTGCTTCCGTAGCAACTTACGCACAGCACGCAGTAGGCTCTTTCACCCTGCAGCCTAAGGTGGGTATGAACATCGCCAACATGACTAACATGGATGACAGCGATCCCCGTATCGGCTTCGTAGGCGGTGTTGAGGGCGAATATCAAGTTTCTGATATCTTCAGCCTCTCCGCTGGCGTACTCTACTCCATGCAGGGTTGCAAGCTCGACAAGTCTGCAAGTTTTAGTGACTATACCCTGGACGGTGACGTTACTTTCAAGACCGACTATATCAACATTCCTATCTTGGCAAACATTTATGTTGCTAAGGGTCTTGCAGTGAAACTCGGTATTCAGCCTGGATTCAATGTGAACGCAAAGGCTAAGGTTTCTGCATCTGCCGCAGGCTTGAGCACAAGCGAAACTTATGATTTGGCTGACGACGTGGAGTCTTTTGACTTCTCAATCCCCGTGGGCTTGAGCTATGAGTACAGCAATTTCGTTCTCGATGCCCGTTACAACTGGGGTGTGACCAAGATGATTGATGTCGGTGACGACAGCCCCAAGAACAGCGTGTTCCAGATTACACTGGGATATAAGTTCGACCTTTAATCATTTCTGTCGTCTCGTTTAATACAGGAAATAATATAGGTTTAATATTGTGAACAATTTAGAGATTAATCATATCTCTAGAAACTAAAAGGACATCCATGAGGGTGTCCTTTTTTGTATTGCAGAAAATCCGGAATAATTGTTGATAGTTGTCGCCGTTTAACTGCAGGTTTTGTGTCCACTCTATTAAAAATACTAAATTAAGGGCGTATTTCGAAGATTTAGGGTAAATTTGCAATTTAAACTGAAAGAATGCTCTAATCATGAATTTAACAAGCATAGCCAGCAAGTTCTTCCTGCCCCGACAGCGCGAGTTGGAAAAACATTACTCACAACCAGAGGAGTTGCAGAGAGAAGTGTTGCAGTATCTTGTCCGCAAGGGTAAATTCACGGAATACGGGCGCAATCACCGCTTGTCTACTTGCGAAGACTACAGTGATTTTGCAAAGAACGTGCCCGTCAATACCTACGAGGAACTCAAAGGCGACATCGATCGCATGCGCCACGGCGAACAGAATGTGCTGTGGCCCGGTGTCGTGAAATGGTATGCGAAGTCGTCGGGAACTACCAACGACAAGTCGAAGTTCATTCCCGTCTCATCCGACGGGCTGCGCAACATCCACTATAAAGGCGGTGCAGATGTTGTTGCCTTCTATCTGCGCAACCGTCCTGACAGCCGCATTTTCGACGGGCGCAGTCTTATTCTCGGCGGCAGCCACTCTCCAAATTACAATCTACAGGGTTCGCTTGTAGGCGACCTCAGCGCCATCCTCATTGAAAACATCAATCCGATTGCCAATCTGGTACGCGTACCGAAGAAACGGACCGCCCTGTTGAGTGACTTCGAATTGAAGCGTGACCGCATTGCCAAAGAGTGCATGCATCAGAATGTGACCAATATCTCCGGCGTTCCTTCGTGGATGCTCAGTGTGCTGGTGCACATGCTTGAAATTTCCGGTAAGCATCACGTGGAGGAACTGTGGCCCAATCTGGAAGTGTTCTTCCACGGCGGTATTGCTTTCACGCCTTATCGCAAGCAGTATGAGCAAATCATTACATCCGACCGGATGCGCTATATGGAGACCTATAATGCCTCGGAGGGTTTCTTCGGCATACAGGACGACCCGAACGACAAGTCGATGCTCCTCATGCTTGACTACGGTGTGTTCTATGAGTTCATCCCTACCGATGAACTGGGTACCGACCATGCTACCGCCGTGCCCCTCGAAGGAGTGGAGATAGGTCGAAACTATGCTATGGTCATCTCTACCTCGTGCGGACTTTGGCGCTATGAAATCGGCGACACCGTTCGTTTTACCAGTAAGCGCCCCTATAAGTTTGTCATTACCGGGCGTACCAAGTATTTCATCAATGCTTTCGGTGAGGAACTCATCATGGACAATGCCGAGAAGGGACTGGCATACGCCTGCGAGAAGACCGGTGCGCAAATCAGTGAGTACACCGCTGCCCCCGTCTATATGGACGAGAACGCCAAGTGCCGCCATCAGTGGCTCATCGAGTTCTCTGTTGAACCAGACAATCTGCAGCACTTCTCCGACCTGCTGGACCAGCGTCTGCAGGAGCTTAATTCCGACTATGAGGCAAAGCGCTCTCATGACGTTACCCTCCAGCATCTTGAGGTGGTCAAGGCTCGGCCGGGACTCTTCAACGACTGGCTCAAACAGAAGGGAAAGCTCGGCGGACAGCACAAGATTCCGAGACTGAGCAACTCGCGCAAGAACATCGACGAGATGCTGCAGCTGAATTAATTCAAAATTCAAAATTGGCTGCGCGATGACTCGCCTGAAAGGCGATACCTCGATAACCGAGTACATGGGAGCGAAGCGGACATGTGCTCGGATTGGTGAGCAATCGGATAGGTTCGTGCCTGTAAGGCACTACCTCGATAGCGTCCAAAAAGCAATTCTAACTTCTTGAAAGTTCAGATACTTGAACAATGAAGCATAACACAAGAAACATATCCACGCTGTGGCAACGCTGCCTGATGGGCATCATGGGCTGTCTGCTGCTCACGCTCTCTTCCTGCGCCCGCATGGGTAATCCTGACGGTGGGTGGTACGATGAAACTCCGCCTCATGTCATCGGAGCTACCCCTGCAGATCAGGCCACGGACGTGAAGTCGAAGAAGATACGCATCAATTTTGACGAGTACATCAAGATAGACAACGTCTCCGAGAATGTCATTGTGTCGCCACCCCAAAACGAGACTCCCGAAATACAGGCTGAGGGTAAGGCCATCAGCGTCAAGCTCGTGGATTCGCTCAAGGCTAACACCACCTATACTGTGGACTTCTCGAGTGCCATTACAGACAACAACGAGGGCAACCCCTTGGGCAACTATACTTATACCTTCTCTACGGGCGACCACATCGATACGCTTGAAGTGGCCGGTTATGTGGTACAGGCGGACAACCTGGAGCCGGTAAAGGGCATTCTTGTAGGACTTTATGATAATCTTGCCGATTCAGCATTTTGTAAGCTGCCCATGCTCCGAGTGGCACGTACCGATTCACGCGGTCATTTCGTGGTCAAGGGTGTGGCACCCGGCAGATATCATGTGTTTGCCCTGCAGGATGCCGACGGTGACTATCGTTTCGGACAGAAGAGCGAGATGCTGGCATTCGATGACAAGGTTTACATTCCTTCTTTCAAGCCTGACGTCCGACAGGACACGATATGGCGCGACTCACTTCACATCGCCAACATTCAGCGTGTGAACTACACCCACTTCCTGCCCGACGACGTCTGTCTGCGTGCGTTCAACGAGATTGTGACCACCCGTTACCTGTTGAAGAGCGAGCGCAAGGAAGCCAATCGGTTCTCTCTTTTTTACTCCTACGGCGACTCGTTGCTTCCTAAAATCAACGGTCTGAACTTCAATGCCGACGGAGCTTTCCTCGTGGATGCCAACGAGAAGCGTGATACCGTGACTTACTGGCTCCGCGACTCGGCACTCATCAATCAAGATACTCTCCGACTGTCGGTAGAGCATCGCATTACGGACTCCCTTGGCGTCTTGCGCCTGCAGACCGATACCCTCGAACTGCTTTCCAAACAGCCTTATGCCAAGCGGATGAAGGAACAGGAGAAGAAGGTAGAGCAATGGCGCAAGCAGCAAGAAAAGAAAGCCAAGAAAGGTGCTCCCGTAGATTCTGTCATGCCGGTGGAAGCTCTCAAATTAGACATCAAGCCTTCGGGCAATATGAATCCCGATGACAATGTTACTATTACGGCACAGGAGCCTCTGATGGACGTTGATACAGCTCACGTACACCTGTTCTCTCATGCGGAGCAAGATTCGCTATGGTATCGGGAACCCTTTGAATTGACGCGTACCGGCGTGTCGCAATATCTACTCAAAGCTTCGTGGAGACCGGGTCTGGAATACAGTCTGGAGACGGACAGCGCTGCCTTCTGTAATCTCTACGGCGTGATGTCCGGACCGTTGAAGACCGGACTGAAAGTGGGTGGCACCGATCAGTACGCTACCCTCCTCGTCACTCTTCAAGGCATGAACGGGAAGCCTGTAGTGGGACAACTGTTGGATCAGTCGGGCAAGATACTTAAGACGGCTGTTACCGAAAATGCTCAACTGGAGTTCTACTACCTTAATGAAGGTGACTATTACCTCAGCATTTTCATTGACACTAACCGTAATGGCAAGTGGGACACAGGTGACTATGAGAAGAAGTTGCAGCCCGAACAGGTCTATTATTATCCTGAACCCATCACCTGTAAGGCCAAGTGGGACGTTACGGAGACCTGGAATCCCGTTACTCGTCCGCTCTATCAGCAGAAGCCCGCTGACCTCGTTAAGACGAAGGGTGACAAGAAGAAGACCATTCAGCACCGCAATGCCCAGCGTGCAGCCAAGCTCGGCATACAGTATGTGCCTAAGATGTAAAAGTAGGTCGTGAGAGCATTTCACCTTGTTGAATAATTGAGAACTTCGGCGAAATTCTCTCCGCATCAAAAAAGAATGATGATAAAGTATTTAATCAAAGAAAAATTTGCAATGAAGAGAAAATGGATAACCTTCGCACTCCTGCTTCTGGCTTCTCTCCAACTGCAGGCCCAGTGTAAGTTTCGTAACACGGCATTTCAATCAGGAGAGTTTATCTCCTACAATCTCTATTACAACTGGAAATTCGTTTGGGTGAAGGCCGGTACGGCTTCCATGTCCATTGTGAAGAGTACTTTCCGCGGCATACCAGCATATCGAGGCAGTCTTATCACTCGTGGAAATCATCGGGTGGATGACATGTTCGTGCTGCGCGACACGCTGCTCTGCTATAACTCGCTCTACATGGAGCCTCTGTATTATCGTAAGGGGGCGCGAGAGGGCAAGCGATACAACGTGGACCAGGTTTATTACACCTATCCCGGCGGAGGCAAATGTCACATCCGCCAGTCACGCCAGCATACCGACGGCACTGTGGATAGAAATAACAGTACCCTCTCTTATTGTGTCTACGACATGATGAGCATCTATATGCGCGCCCGTAGTTTCGTGCCTACCAAATGGAAGAAAGGCTATAACGTGGACTTCCCCATTGCCGACGGCACGAAGCACTATCCTGCCCGGTTGCGCTATGAGGGCAAAGTGAACATCAAGGCCGATAACGGACACACCTACCGCTGCCTGAAACTGGCCTACATGGAAAATGAGCATAATAAAGGCTACAAGAAAATTGTGGACTTCTTTGTTACCGATGATAGTAACCATCTACCCGTGCGTCTTGACATGCACCTTCGCTTCGGCTCAGCCAAGGCGTTCCTTGTGGGCATGCGCGGGGTGCGCAATCCCATTACTTCGAAGGTGAAGTGACGGATGGGTCGCCCGAGGGCGATACTTTTTAAACAAGGTACGTGGGAGCGTAACGGCCATGTGCCCTGTGGAGGATACTCATAAAAAATGCGCCTGCAAAGCGCTACCTTTATCAATCTTCATGAAAGAGGTAGCCTTTGCAGGCGCATTTTGTCTGGTTCTATTTTCCGGAGACATCTACTCCGCTACGCTTCGATTCGTGTATGTCCCCGGTTATTGAGGTACGGCCTTAAGATAATTCATAATGCATAATCGGCTGCGCAATGACTCGCCTGAAAGGCGCTACCTCTATAGTTTAGAGGTTGTCGGGGACAGGCTTGGCGTGTACGCATTGCAGGTTCTTCGCCAACTGCTCCACACTGCTGGCTCCAACGAGTACACTAGTGACGCCATGATGCTGCAGCACCCATGCCAGAGCCATTTCCGCTAATGTCTCGCCTCGTTTTGCGGCCATGGCGTTGAGCTGGTTCAACTTGTCAAGAAGCTCGGGTGTGAGCCTGCTTTCCTGGAGTGAAGAATGCTGTGCCATGCGCGAGTCAGCGGGAATGCCATGCAGGTAACGGTCGGTGAGAAGTCCTTGTGCCAAGGGCGAGAAACTGATGAATCCGATGCCTTCCTTCTGACAGTAGTCGAGAATGCCCTCTTCTATAGGCTCGCGGTCGAGAAGATTGATGCGTCCCTGGTAGATGAGCAACGGTACGTCGTGTTCGGCAAGATACTTGTGGGCAGTCTTTAAGGCTTTGAGCGGCCAGCGAGAGATGCCCACGTAGAGAGCTTTACCCTGCCGTACGATGTCCACAAGTGCCTGTAGCGTTTCTTCTAAGGGAGTTTCAGGGTCGTAGCGGTGACTGTAGAAGAGGTCTACGTAGTCGAGGTGCATCCGTCTGAGACTCTGGTCAATTGACGCCATGAGGTATTTGCGCGAACCCCAGTTACCGTAGGGACCAGGCCACATGTCGTAGCCCGCCTTGGAGGAAATGAATAGTTCGTCACGATAAGGGCGGAAATCATCGTCCATGAGTTGCCCCATGGTCTCCTCTGCGCTTCCGTAGGGCGGTCCGTAGTTGTTGGCAAGGTCGAAATGCGTGATACCGTGATCGAAAGCATAGTGCGTGATGGCACGGCTCCGTTCATAGGGATCGTTCCCGCCGAAATTATGCCAAAAGCCGAGACTTACTTTCGGGAGCATTACGCCAGAGTTTCCGCAGCGGCAGTAGAGGCTGGCTGCATCGTCGTAGCGAGTTTCGGCGGCAGTATATCTTTCTTTTATATTCATGGGAATCAGTTTTTCTTTTGGTCGCTCTCAATGAGTTTCAGCAGATGTTCCACGGCCTCATCTTCGGGTATGTTCTTCTCCACGCACACTTGCTTGCGGTAGAGAGACACGCGATGAGGCCCGGCACCCACGTATCCGTAGTCGGCATCGGCCATCTCTCCTGGACCGTTTACGATGCATCCCATGATGCCTATTTTCAGTCCTTTAAGAGACTCGGTAGCCTTCTTGATGCGTGCTATGGTCTCCCGGAGATTGTAGAGCGTTCGTCCGCAACCCGGGCAGGAGATGTATTCTGTCTTCGTGGTGCGCAGCCGGGCGGCTTGCAGAATGGCGAAGGCCGTCTCTTCGATGTCCTTTGCAGTGGGCGAGGCGTGGTTCTTCGACTTATTGTCGGTAGTGTGGTTCATCAGCCAGATACCGTCGGTGAGTCCGTCCATCATCAGAGCGCCCATGTCAGCAGAGGCTTCCAACTGGAATTCTTCCTTGTCGGCCAACTGGTACATTTGTGCGAAGACTACGGGGTTCTGTACGCCGGCGTTCATCATCTCATGTACCACAGCCCGTTGACATCCGAGTCGGTTCTGATGATTGCTGGTGCAGATCACCACCACTTCTGGATGCAGTCGCAACAGGGTGAGATATTCTTCGGCGGGAGTGCCGAATTGCAGTACGAGGAACTTCATAGGAGCCTCGAATGTGGAAACTAACGGCATGGCAGTGACGGGGAAGATGGGATAGCAGTGGTCCACGGGCAACTGCTTGCGCAGTCTGTCAGCATAGATGTTGAAGTCCACGATGTATTCGCGGCCGTCGTTGGGGTTGTCGGGCCAGTGGTTGCCGCAATAGAGATAGTCGGCGTGGGGCTTGTCGGACGGGCCGGCGGTTCCGGATGAACCGGATTTTTCGGCGGTTCCGGATTTTCCGGATATTTCGGCCAATCCGGATATTCCGGAGGCTTCTGGCTCTTCGTTGCAGATGACGATAGGCACATTGTCACCGCCCACGTTCCTCACGGGCATGGTGACGCGCCGCGAAGGATGCAGCCAGTCGAAGTCTTCTGAGGCTTCACCGGGGATGAAGAGATGTCCGGCTCGCCTGGTCACATAGTCCACGAGATGTCGTGCCACGGGAATCTCAGCCTCGGGTTCCTCGGAGAGCGATACGCGAATGGTGTCGCCGATGCCGTCTGCCAGCAATGCTCCGATGCCCACGCAACTCTTAATGCGTCCGTCCTCACCCTCTCCGGCTTCGGTAACGCCGAGATGAAGCGGATAGTGCATGTCCTCGCGGTCCATGGCGTCGACCAGCAGACGTACGCTGCGCACCATCACCACGGTGTTGCTGGCCTTGATGGAGAGCACCACGTCGTCGAACTTCTCTTTCTTGCAGATACGCAGGAACTCCATGCAACTCTCAACGATACCTTCCGGGGTGTCGCCGTAGCGGTTGCGGATGCGGTCGGAGAGCGAACCGTGGTTCACGCCGATGCGGATGGCGGTGCCGTGTTCCTTGCAGATGCGGAGGAAGGGCACGAAGCGGTCCTCTATCTTTTGGAGCTCGGCGGCATATTCCTCATCGGTATATTCCTTCCGGATGAACTGACGTGCGGGGTCAACGTAGTTGCCGGGATTGATGCGAACCTTGTCGGCATATAGGGCAGCTACGTCGGCCACCTTGGCATTGAAGTGGACGTCGGCAACGATTGGAACGGCGAATCCGTCTTTACGCAGTCTCTCCTTGATGTTCTTCAGGTTTTCGGCCTCGCGAACCCCCTGGGTGGTGAGGCGCACAAGTTCGCCTCCGGCCTTGATGATGCGCTCGGCCTGTGCTACGGAACCTTCGGTGTCGTCGGTGCTCGTGGTGGTCATCGACTGGATTCGAATGGGTGCCTTGCCACCCATTTCCATCTTGCCGATGTGCACCGTGGAGGTTTCGCGTCGATGATAATTGAAAAGGTCTATCATCTCCGATTAGTTGGTCTTGTATTTGTAAGTCACCTCTTTGAGGTCGGCGTTGGCCTTCTCGATCTTCTTGCCCAGTCCGGCTTTCCAGGCATCCACCTTGGCAGCAACACTCTCATCGCCCAGGGCTATCATCTCTGCAGCGAGGATGGCGGCATTCTGAGCCCCGTTCACTCCGACGGTGGCTACGGGGATGCCCGGTGGCATCTGTATGATGGAGAGCATGGCGTCGAGACCGTCGAGCATACCCTTGATGGGCACTCCGATGACAGGTAGTGGCGTAGAGGCGGCAATAACTCCGGGGAGAGCGGCTGCCATGCCAGCTCCGGCGATGATGACCTTGATGCCGCGAGCCTTGGCGCCCTTGGCAAACTGCTCCACGGCGTCGGGAGTGCGGTGAGCCGAGAGGGCGTTGATTTCAAACGGAATTTCCTGTTCATCGAGCCATTTGCAGGCCTTCTCCATAACGGGGAGGTCGCTCGTAGAACCCATGATGATGCTTACTAATGGTTTCATAGTTGTTGTTTTTTTATTGTTAAGGGATGAATTGTTGTCGTTGTTTATTATCCTTTTTATCCATTCGGGACGGGGGCCGACGCATTCCTAATTATGCATTATGAATTAAATTATATGATGATCCAGAAGCTGGTGATGAGGCCCACGAAGAAGCCTACTAATACCTGCGACAACGTGTGCTGACGGAGAATCATACGTGCACTGCCCACCATGCCCGCTACGATGAGGGTGATGCAGAACCACCAGAGGGGATTGAAGTCGAAGAGAAAGGCGAAGGCCATTAGCGCCCCCTCCACTCCACCGATGGCTGCCGTGTGGGTGGAAATCTTCCACCACACGTTGATGACGGCGCATACCATCTGAATCATCAGTGCCACCATGAGAATGTCGGCCATGAACTGAGGCAATCGTTGCAGACTCATGATGTAATAGCAGAGAAAGTAGCAGAGGATGGCGATGATATAGGGAATCATGCGGCGCTCCTTTGTGGCAATTTCCAAGCGCGACCATCCCTGATAGCGCCGATAGAGGTGAATGAGAAGGGTGGGAAGCAACACGGTGAAGAGATAGGCCAGCAACAGCACCCACAGTTTGTAGCTCCAGGGCAGGATGCTCATGTAAGTGAAAAGAAAAAGGGCGAGCAGTCCCACGATGGGCAGGTAGAATGGCGTGAAAACCATGCTGATGATGCGTGCGGCGAGGATAATGTCTTTCTCCTTCACCAGTTTGTTTTCTTCTTGATAATTCATTATCTGAAGCGTGTTTTTATTGGTTCGGCATTTATTCTTTACGGGTTATTCTCTCCGCAGTCTTGCCATTGGTATGCCGAGTTGCTCACGGTATTTGGCCACGGTGCGCCGAGCTATGGGGTATCCTTTTTCTTTCATCTTTGCGGCCAGTGCCTCGTCGCTGAGCGGCTTGTGTTTATCCTCCTTTTCCACGACTTCCTTGAGTACGATTTTTATTTTTCTCGTCGAAGCCTCTTCTCCGTTCTCCAGGGTGTATCCGTCGGAGAAGAAGTAGCGGAGGGGGAAGGTACCCCAGGGAGTCTGGGCGTATTTCACATTGCTTACGCGCGAGATAGTGGAGGCGTCGAGATGCGTCTTCTTGGCGATGTCTTCGAGAATCATAGGCCGGAGGTCCGCCTCGTCACCGTCCTGAAAGAACTTCTTCTGCCAGTCGATGATGGCCTGCATGGTGACGGTAAGGGTGTGGCGGCGCTGTCGGATGGCCTGTATGTAACCCTGTGCCCGGTCTACTTTCTGCTTGGCGTAGAGCAGAGCCTCCTTTTCCTGTCGACTCATTTTGTGCTTGCTGTTGCGGTAAGTATTTACAAGGTCGGCAAACGAGTCGGAGACTTTTAGTTCGGGCAGTTCTCCCCGATTGAGGGTAAAGGTCACGTTTCCATCCTCGTCGGTGTCGATGAAAAAGTCGGGCGTCACCTGCTGCAGGTTCTTTCCCTCGGTTTCTCCGAGGGCGGCACCGGGTTTGGGATTCAGTTTTCTTATTTCCGTCTGCAGGTTGTCGATTTGTTCTTCAGAGAGTTGCATTGCCTGGGCTATTTTGCTCCAGTGCATCTTAGTGAAGTCGTCGAAGTGATCGGCAATGATGTCGTGCATCAGTTGTTGTGTCTTACTTTTGGGTTTTCGGTCTATTTGCAGCAGCAGACATTCCTGAAGTGACCGTGCGCCGATTCCTGCCGGGTCGAAAGTCTGGAGTTTTCGCAGTACTCGCTCGATGGTCTTCACCGGTACGTCCACGTTCTGATAGATGGCAAGTTCGTCGCAGATAGTGTCCAGTGGCTTGCGCAACAGTCCGTCTGTGTCGAGCGACCCGATGAGATATTCCATGATGGTCTGTTCCTGCTCGGTGAGAGTCATCTCGCCCATCTGCTCTTTGAGTCGGTCATAGAAAGAAGTGGTGTTTCCCCACACCATTTCCTCTTCGTCGGCGGCGTTGCTGTCAGCCTGTGCCAGTCGACTGTCTGCTGTGGGCAGAGTGTCGTCACTTTCGAGATCCTCGAGCGCACCGTCGAGCTCGTTTTCCCTGCGGGTGTCGTCTTCAGCATAGTTATCGTCGCTGTCGTCACTACTATCGGTTCCGAGACCGTCGTCAGTTCCGAGTTCAGCGTTGTGGGCATCCCCATCCATCGGGTCTCTTTTTTCCTCGAGGGCTGGGTTGTCGTCGAGTTCGGCTGCTACGTTCTGTTCCAGTTGCGCGAGGGGCATCTCCAGCAGTTTCACCTCAAGCATCTGCTGTTGGGTGAGTCGCTGTTGTTGCACCTGCTGTTGTGTCTGGTTTTGAATGAGTCTTTGTGCCATTGTGTGGATGTCTTGTGTCGAAATGTTATTCGGAATTGTATAGCCGCAATCTCAATCCGACAATTGTTCGGAGTGGTATTGTCGGCGGGTTCGTTCTCTTTATATTCCTCTTTGACAAAGTTACATCAAATAATCGAGACCATGCGGCATTGTCCCCATTTTTTTGCAATAATCTTTTCCGTGAGGCGAAAAAGAAAGGCAAAACAAAAAAGCCGCTCCCGTGAGGGAGCAGCCTTTTTTATTTATTGCGGGCATTTGAAGTCCGCTATAATTTATGTTTATTTTACTGTTTCGAAGAACTTGCCGTTGCGCACCATCTCCTCACTGTCCCAGGGGGCAGGGTCGCCGCCGAGATACTTGTGGAACCACTCCAGATGGGCATTGTAGTAGAGCGGCATGGAACGGAGATTGGAGGGCCAGTGCCCGTCGTTCTTGAATACGATGAGGCGTGAGGGTATGTTCAGGGTCTGCAGCACGGAGAAGTATTGGAGCGACTGCGTGTAGCTCACGCGGTAGTCGCGCTCGCCGGTGATGATAAGCGTCGGAGTGGCGAAGTTCTTCACATAGCTCGACGGACTCCATTTCTTATAGAGTTCCGAGTTCCAGGGCTGTCCTTCAAGGTCGAAGTTGGGGAACCAAAGTTCCTCGGTGGCGCCCCACATGGAGGGCAGTTCGTAGAGTCCCATCATGGAGGCGAGGCACTTGAAGCGTTTGGTCTGTCCCTGCAGCCAGTTCATGAAGTAGCCGCCGTAGCTCCAGCCCATGGCTCCCATGCGTGATGCGTCAACATAGGGCAGTTTTTCGAGCATATCGGTCACCTTCATCACGTCCTCATAGGGTCGTCCGCCCCAGCTTCCACTGATGGCACGGCAGAAAGCCTGTCCGTAGCCTGTAGAGCCGTGCGGGTTGGGATAGGCCACGACATAGCCAGCACCAGGATAGACCTGCCAGTCGCCGCGGAACGAGTCCATCCACTGCATCTGGGGACCTCCGTGAACATTGATGATGAGAGGATACTTCTTTGCAGGGTCGAAGTTGTGGGGCTTCACTACGAACACCTCCACAGAGTCACCGTCGGCTCCCACTACCCACATTTGCTCGGAAGGACGGATGTCCACCTCGCGCTCCAGGGCGTCGTTGAGATGGGTGACCTGTGTCTCCCGTCCTTTGCGGTCGGCGTGATAGAGTGCCGATGGCTTGCCCGTGGTGGAATAAGTATAATAGAAGCCACCCTTGCCGTCAGACTCGAAGGAACCGATGGCCTTATGGGCGATGAGGTTCTTTATCTTACCGTTCTTGATGTTGACCGTGTAGAGAGGCTCATAGCCCCTCACCTCTCCGAGGAAGTAGATTTCCTTCGAGTCGGCGCTCCATTTGAAATCGTCCACCCAGTTGTCGAAGTTTTCTGTCAGCACCGTTTTCTTGCCGGTCTTCCGGTCGATAAGTGCGAGAATGAAGCGGTCGCTTTCGTAGCTCGGTGTGCGCTGGAAGCGGTAGGCGATGTAACGGCCGTCGGGCGAGTATTGGGGACTGCCGTCCCAAGCCTTGTTCTCAGCCGTGAGGCATCGTGCCTCTCCCCCACCGACAGGAACAGTCCACAGGTCACAGTTGGTCGATGCCTCGGGATGCTCGTCGTGGTTGCTCAGAAAGCACAGCTCCTTCGAGTCGGGCGAGAACACGAATCCCGAAGGACCGGAGGGCGAGAACACGGGCGAATGAAACTCGCCCGGAGTCACGTCGGTGTATTTCTTGCTCTGCGTGTCATAGACAATGATGTGCCAGTAGTGACCGTCGGTGTAGGTGGTCCAGTGGCGGTAGAGCAGTTTGTCGGCGATATGCGCCTGCAGCGGGTTCTTGGC
>JBMNUW010000042.1:0-21277 GCA_050946475.1 Prevotella sp. | reverse complement strand
GCCGAAGCGACAAAAAACACAAAATGTGTTAAAGTCATTTCGCTTCCTCGTAGTCGCAGTGAAATTCCTACTTTTTGGTAACCATCACACCTTTTCGTGCCTTCTTGCAGCGTACTTTGTTTTTGCGTAATTTTGCAGTGTCAATCAGAAATAAACCTCTGATACTGACCACAAAGAAATTATAAACAATAACGAAAAATAAAAGAAAGGAAACAAAATTATGGCAAATGTAGTTTTAATCGGTGCAACGGGTTTCGTAGGCTCTCATATCCTCACTGAGTTGGTCAATCGCGGTCATAAGGTCACCGCAGTGGTGCGCAATGCCTCGAAGCTGGCTAAGAACGACAACGTGACATCCGTTGAGGAAGATGTAACCAACGTGGACTCCATCGCCAAAATCGCCAAAGGCAAGGACGCCATTATCTCCGCCTACAATCCCGGTTGGACCAATCCGGATATTGTCAAGCTCACGGAGACAAACTATCCCCGAATCCTTGAGGCTGCCAAGAAGAGCGGCGTGAAGCGGTTGCTCATCGTCGGAGGTGCCGGTACCCTTTTCTGCGCTCCCGGACTCCGTGTGGTTGATTCCGGTGCCATTCCCGACAGCATCATGGGCGCTGTCCGTTCTCTCGGCGACTTCTATCTGAACGTGCTGACCAAGGAAAACGGCATCGACTGGGTGTTCTTCTCTCCGGCAGGAGCGTTCGACGAGAAAGGCACACGCACCGGTAAGTTCCGCCTCGGCAAGGACGACCTCATCGTTGACCCCGCTACCAAGAGCAGCCACATCTCCGTGGAGGACTATGCTGTGGCTATGGTAGACGAACTGGAGAAGCCTGCCCACCACAAGGAGCGCTTCACTATCGGATATTAATCACCGGACATAAAAAAATTGCCTGGAAAGGCAATACCTTAATAACCGCGTACATGGAAGCGTCTGCTGACATGTGTGCGGATTGAAATAAGGGGTGAACTTTAACGCTTGTAGGTAGTGCCTTCTAGGCGCAGGTTGTCGGGTGTGGTCTTATTATCCGGGCACATGTCGCTACGTTCCATGTACTCGGTTACTGAAGTAACGCCCTACGGGCGAGCGTCAACTTCTGGTGGCCAGTAAGGGGAAGATAGGCATGATGGTCGTCACGGTGTGCATGCGAGCTTCAGATCCTAGTGGCCTGTAAGGCCGTACCTCGGTAACCGCGGACATACCCGCAGCATGGCGGAGGGGATGTCCGCGGAAATATGCAAGGAATGCGATTGCGCCTGGAAGGCGCTACCCCAAACCACTGCTATGGGAGGTAGGAGCTTACAGGTACAGTTTACATTCCAAATGACGAAGGGACACATCCACTCGCTATGCTCGTGTTTGTACTCCATTAATGAGATAGCATCTTGCAGACGCAAAATATCAAGAAATCACTTTCAAAAGTTGAACACTGTAAAATGAATCAACAGGAACAAAACTTCAACACGGATATCAGTGTAGCATTACAATTTCTGAAAGAGCATTATGAATTGGTGATGGCGACGAGCGAAAACAATGTGCCGAACATGCGCATCTTTCAGATTATGAAGATGGAGGGAACGACACTCTATTTCGCCACCGCTCCTCAAAAGGACGTGTATCTCCAGCTTGTTAAGAATCCGAGGATAGAGATTCTCTCCTTCTACGACAAGGTAATGGTGAGATGCAAAGGCGTGGCTGACTTTAACGTGGACACTGAGGTGGCTCAGTGGATATACGACAACAACCCCGTGCTGCCAAGACTCTATGAGCGGCCCGATTTGCTGAAATATTTCAAGTTGGAAATCGCTGAACTGGACTATTATGACCTGAAACCCACGCCGCCCATATTCAAGCATTTCAACCTAAAGGAGAACACCGAGGGCAATGGATTTGTGGGCTCACGGTATTCAGGCTTGCATCCTTCACCACTTCGTTGAAATGTTCTTTCGCCCAATCGATGAGCTGAGCGATAAAGGGCATGAGCAACAGTCCAGTGTCCGTCAGTTGGTACTCCACTCTTAGCGGAACCTCGGGACAGGCTTTCCTCGAGACCAATTGCAACGCCTCAAGGTTCTTCAAGGTGGCAGAAAGTATCTTTTCTTTCTTTTTATTTCAATCTCAGACTTCAACGGTCGACTGCTCGAAGCTCTCGTGAGCAGCTTCTGATCCCGTGCCTCCATTCTCACCTGTCTGCACATCCCGGTTAGTCATGGCGCAGACACAACTATCCGACCATACATTTTCGGCTGTCTCCACCATGTCTATTATGGTGTAGATGGGCAGAATGATGCCCATGAGACCTATGGGAGCGCCGGTGCCGGACATCAATGAGAGGGTCAAGAAGAAACAGCCCATGGGAACACCGGCATTTCCTACAGCTGCTACAACAGAAATAAGGAGCCAGATAATCATCTGCCAAATGGTGAGTTGCATGCCGCCATTTTGCATGAGATAGAGGGAGGTGACTAGGATAAAGGCTGCACAACCATTCATGTTGATGGTGGTACAGATGGGCAGTACGAAACGCGATACCTTCGGTTGGACACCCAATCGCTGTTCGGCTGAACTCATGGTGACAGGCAGCGTGGCGGCGGAACTCTTTGTAAAGAGAGCCATGAGTACTGCTGGAGACATGGCACTGAGTACCCGCAGGGGATTCAGACCGCGAGCCAGCAGGAAAAGGGGCAACACCACAAGGAATTGTATCAGATTGCCGCCCAATATCACCGCCGTGTACTGTCCTAACGAAGCGGCTGCCAAGCCCGATGACACCTGTGAAGATAGTTGGGCGGCGAAGGCTACAATGCCCACCGGAAGGGTCCATATCAAGGCGCGAATGAGCACGAAAAGCAAGTCTTGCACGCCCGCCATGAAGTTGATGAGCGTTGTCTTGGGCGCACCTTCACGCAGATGGTTGATGCCGATTCCTATGGCAAACGACAGCAATAGAATGGACAGCACATTGCCGGACAGAAAAGGAGCTACGATGTTGTTGGGAATAACTCCTATGATATGCTCATAATAGGTCTCATGGCTCACGTCGGCGGGCAGAGCGGCATTGCCCTTGGCCACGAGCGAAAGGGGCAGACTCTCGGGCTTTATGAGCAAATAGAGCGTCAGTCCCACGGCGGCAGCACACACGGTGGTAAGCAACGTATAGGTCACCGCATGCCGAAAGATGCGACCCGTGTCGCGCTGTTGTCCGAATGAAATCATCGTATTGATGATGGCAAGACAGATAGTGGGAACGGCCAAAAGCTGGAAAAGACGGATGTAGACCGTCGCCACGAAGTCCACAACGGCCTGCAGACCCGCACCTGGGACAAGTCCTAACAAGGCACCGAAAACGAGCGCCAGAAGCCAAATTATCAATTGCTTGTTTTGTTTATTCATCCTCATGTGATTGGAATTTGTTATCCGGGAAATGTATTTGTCCTCGATTAATGTGTTTATCCACGATTAATTAATATTTTAGTCCATGATTAACTAATGGGATTACCACGATTATCTAATGTGTTTGTCATGCTTTAATTTGGGAAATATGTGCCCCGGCGATTATGCACTGCTGTTCTGCAAGACCGCCCTAAGAGACAAGAAAACGGAAAGGGCATCGTTCTGACACCCCGTCTCGCCCTAAAGTTTACGGACGACAGGTTAAGAAAAAAAAAGGAAAAGCACCAAAGAGACCTTTGTGTCTCCCCGGTGCTTTTATGTTATAAGAGTATGGACCGGACGAACCTCGCCCGTCCGGTCATACGGTGTCTTAGTCGTTCAACTTAGCCTTGATGAACTCACGGTTCAGACGTGCGATGTTAGCGATGGACTCGTTCTTGGGGCACTCCATCTCGCAGGCGCGGGTATTGGTGCAGTTTCCGAAGCCCAACTCTTCCATCTTGGCCACCATAGCCTTGGCACGACGTGCAGCCTCGGGACGACCCTGAGGCAACAGGGCGAGCTGGCTTACCTTCGAGGAGACGAAGAGCATAGCCGAACCGTTCTTGCAGGCTGCCACGCAGGCACCACAGCCGATGCAGGTGGCACAGTCCATGGCCTCGTCGGCCTTTTCTTTCGGAATGAGGATGGCATTGGCATCCTGGGCCTGACCTGTACGTACGCTGGTATAACCGCCGGCGGCAATAATCTGGTCGAAGGCTGAGCGGTTCACCATGCAGTCCTTGATTACCGGGAAAGCTGCCGAACGCCAAGGCTCCACGGTAATAGTGTCACCGTCGTTGAAGCGACGCATGTAGAGCTGGCAGGTAGTACCGCCGGAGTGAGGTCCGTGGGGATAACCGTTGATATAGAGAGAGCACATTCCGCAGATACCCTCGCGGCAGTCGTGGTCGAACACGAAAGGCTCGTCACCGGCTTCGATAAGCTCCTCGTTCAGGATGTCGAGCATCTCGAGGAATGAAGTGTCATCCGGGATGTTCTTCATCTCGTGCGTGTCGAAATGGCCGGCGTCCTGGGGGCCATTCTGTTTCCAATATCTAAGTGTGAATGAAATATTTTTAGCCATGATTCTATCGATGATTATGATTTGTAGTTACGTGTCTGCACCTTGATGTACTCGTAGTTGAGAGGTTCCTTGAGCAACTCGGGAGCCACTTCGTCGCTGCCCTGATACTTCCAGCAGGCCACGTACATATAGTGCTCGTCGTCGCGCTTAGCCTCTCCTTCTTCGGTCTGGCTCTCCTCGCGGAAGTGTCCGCCGCAGCTTTCGTTGCGGTTCAGAGCGTCATAGGCAATCAGCTCGCCCATGGTGATGAAGTCACGCAGGTGAATAGCCTTGTCAAGCTCCACATTGAGACCTTCCTTCGAACCGGGCACGCGCAGATGCTCGTTGAATTCCTTGCGCAGCTCCTTAAGCAACTTCAGGGCTTTCTCCAGTCCTTCTTTGTTGCGGGCCATGCCTACGTAGTCCCACATGATGTGATAGAGCTTCTTGTGGATGTGGTCCACACTCTCGTCACCCTTGATATTCATCAGTCGGTCGATTTCTGCCTCAACGCCCTTCTCAGCCTCCTCAAACTCAGGACGGTCGGTGCTGAAGCGAGGTACGGTAATCTGATCGGACAGATAGTTCTGCATGGTATAAGGAATGACGAAATAACCATCGCTCAGGCCCTGCATCAGTGCGGAAGCACCCAGACGGTTAGCTCCGTGGTCGGAGAAGTTGCACTCACCGAGAGCAAAGAGACCCTTGATAGAAGTCTGCAACTCGTAGTCTACCCACAGGCCACCCATGGTGTAGTGGATAGCAGGATAAATCATCATCGGGTTCTCGTAAGGATTCACGTCTGTGATTTCCTCATACATATCAAAGAGGTTGCCGTAGCGTTCTGCCACGCGCTCCTTGCCCAGGCGCTGGATAGCCTCGGAGAAGTCGAGGAACACAGCCAGACCGGTGTTGTTCACACCATAGCCCTTGTCGGTACGCTCCTTTGCTGCACGGCTGGCCACGTCACGGGGAACGAGGTTACCGAAGGCAGGATAGCGGCGCTCCAGATAGTAGTCGCGGTCTTCCTCGGGAATGTCACGTCCCTGAATTTCTCCGCGCTGCAGTTTCTTGGCGTCCTCCAATTTCTTGGGCACCCAGATACGACCATCGTTACGGAGCGACTCAGACATCAGCGTCAGCTTGCTCTGCTTGTCGCCGTGAACGGGGATACATGTCGGGTGAATCTGCACGAAGCAGGGGTTAGCGAAGTAAGCGCCCTTGCGGTAAGCCTGAACAGCAGCGGTACAGTTGCAGCCCATAGCATTGGTAGAGAGGAAATAGGTGTTGCCATAACCACCGGTGGCAAGGCAGACAGCATGAGCAGCATAGCGCTCCAGTTTACCGGTCACAAGGTTCTTGGCAATGATACCACGGGCACGACCGTCAATGATAACGATGTCTTCCATTTCGGTACGAACGTGGAGATCCACTGTGCCGTTGTGCACCTCCTTCATCAGTGAGGAGTAAGCACCCAGCAGCAACTGCTGACCAGTCTGACCCTTAGCGTAGAAGGTACGGCTCACCTGCACACCACCGAATGAACGGTTGGCAAGCATACCGCCATACTCACGGGCGAAAGGTACACCCTGTGCAACACACTGGTCAATGATGGAAGCGCTGACTTCAGCCAGACGATAGACGTTGGCCTCACGGGCGCGGTAGTCACCACCCTTGATGGTGTCGTAGAACAGACGGTACACGGCGTCACCGTCGTTCTGGTAGTTCTTTGCTGCATTGATACCTCCCTGTGCGGCGATAGAGTGTGCACGACGGGGAGAGTCCTGAATACAGAAGTTAATAACGTGGAAGCCCATCTCGCCAAGAGAGGCGGCTGCGCTGGCACCGGCAAGGCCCGTGCCCACCACGATGATATCGAGTTTGCGCTTGTTGGCGGGGTTCACCAGTTTCTGATGAGCTTTATAGTTCGTCCATTTCTCGGCCAAGGGGCCTTCTGGAATTCTTGAATCTATCTGAGACATGTTAGTTAAGATTTGATGATTTGATGAATAATGTGTTCGTCGCGCTTCTTACAAGAAGCCCGCTGTCACGCCGGTTATCCCAGGCAATGCAGACTGGGAGCGAAGCCCAAAGCGAAGGACAGTACGATGAACAGGAAACCAAAGATAAGGATTGTGACGTACACGATGCCAATGGTTTTCCAACGGTGGAACCAAATCTTGCCGTTGAGACCGAGGGTCTGCATGGAGCTCCAGAATCCGTGAGACAGGTGGAACCACAGGGCGATGAACCACACAATGTAAAGCACTGCCAGAACGGGGTTGGAGAAGGTCTGTTGCATCAGACCGAAACCGTCGGTGGGATCCAGAGTGGTCTCCATGCCAGACAGTTCTGCAAACATCATGTTGTACCAGAAATTAGCGAAGTGGAGCAGCAGGCCCAGCACAACGATGATACCCAGCACCAGCATGTTCTGAGAAGCCCATTCCACACCCTTGTAACGTACCGTCACATCGTAACGGTTGTTGCCGCGTGCGCGACGGTTCTGAGCCGTGAGGATGAAGGCGTACACAATGTGGCAGATAGCGAGAAACGCCAATACCAATGTGCCCAGCACAGCATACCAGTTGGAACCCAGGAAAGCGCAGACCTCATTATAGGCCGGGCCACTGAAGAATGCCACCAGGTTCATGCACAAGTGGAAGGTCATGAAAAGGATAAGGCAGATGCCAGTGACAGACATCACTACTTTTCTACCAATCGGTGAATTGTTTAACCACATAAAAGACTGATTTTAAATTATTTTAATTACTAGTTGTTTATCAGTTAACGTCGTGCTTCACAGGGCTTTGGATGCAGGTAGACACACGCAGCTCTCTATCCAACAGGGCTCGTTATAAAACACGTGCTGGTTCGGGCATGCCTGTATTCCATGATGTCCGAACGAACCTGTTGGCCGGTCATATACCTATTTATTATTATAGGTACACCGTTCACGGTGCAAAAATACTATATTTTAATGATTAATCAAAGTAAAACGGTCAAAAATTGATTAGAAATCCGTACTTTTGCGAAAAAATAAAGAATCGATGAATTTCTCTTACGATGTTATCGTTATCGGCGGCGGTCATGCAGGGTGCGAGGCCGCCACAGCTGCCGCCAACATGGGTGCCAAGACCTGTCTTGTAACCATGGACATGAACAAGATAGGACAGATGAGTTGCAACCCTGCCGTCGGAGGTATTGCCAAAGGGCAGATTGTGCGAGAAATCGATGCGCTAGGAGGACAGATGGGACTGGTCACCGACGCCACCGCCATTCAGTTCCGGATGCTCAACCGGGGCAAAGGTCCAGCTGTATGGTCACCCCGAGCACAGTGCGACAGGGGCAGGTTTATCTGGCAATGGAGACATGTCCTCGACCGCACACCCAACCTCGACATCTGGCAAGACCAGGCCGACGAACTTCTCGTAGAAAACGGTGAGGCAGTGGGCGTCCGCACCATCTGGGACGTGGAAATAAGGGCACGCTGCGTGATCGTCACAGCCGGCACTTTCCTCAACGGACTCATGCACATCGGCACTCACAAATATCCGGGAGGTCGCTGCGCCGAACCAGCTGCACCCCACCTCTCTGAATCTATTGCACGCTGGGGCGTGCGTGTGGGACGAATGAAGACGGGCACACCAGTACGCCTCGACCGTCGTACCATCCATTTTGAAGACCTCGAAGAGCAACCGGGCGAACAGGATTTCCACCAGTTCAGCTTCTTCGGCCCGCATCGAGTTCTGCCGCAACTACCCTGCTGGACGTGCTATACCAACAAGGAAGCACACGACGTGCTGCGTGCCGACCTGGACAGGTCGCCCCTCTTCAACGGACAAATCAAGTCGACGGGGCCACGTTACTGTCCGAGCATCGAGACCAAGCTCGTCACTTTTCCGGACAAAGACCAACACCCTCTCTTCATAGAGCCCGAAGGTGTTGACACCAACGAAATGTATCTCAACGGATTCTCTTCGAGTATGCCGATGGAAACGCAACTGGAAGCCATCCATAAAATTCCCGCTTTGAGGGATGCCAAGGTATATCGACCGGGCTACGCAATAGAATATGACTATTTCGACCCTACCCAACTCAATCACTCACTTGAATCGAAAGTTATACCAGGACTATTCCTCGCCGGACAAGTCAACGGTACTACGGGCTATGAGGAAGCAGGCGGACAAGGAACCGTGGCAGGAATCAATGCAGCTATTAAATGTGCGGGAGGCAAGCCCTTCGTGATGAAACGTGACGAAAGCTATATCGGCGTGCTTATCGATGACCTTGTTACAAAAGGCGTAGACGAGCCCTACCGTATGTTTACCTCAAGAGCCGAATATCGCATACTGTTGAGACAGGATGATGCCGACGCACGTCTGACTGAGAAAGGCTATCAATTAGGACTAGCCAAGCGCGACCGATACGACTGGTGGCTCCAAAAGAAAGAAGCCATCGAACGTATCGTTGATTTCTGCAACAAGACGAATGTAAAAGCAAAAAATATCAACTCGGCACTGGAAAAAATAGGCACCACTCCTCTCACAATGGGGTGCAAGATTGCCGAACTTGCAAGCCGGCCGGGGGTCACTTTGAAACAATTGGCTGATTTCATCCCGGAATTGAAAGCCGTGCTTATGTCTCCTGAAAACCGTCAGGAAGAAATTACCGAAGGTGCTGAAATCAGAATCAAATACAAGGGATATATTCATCGCGAGAAAATCGTAGCAGAAAAGATGCATCGCCTGGAAAACATCCGTATCAAAGGCCATTTCAACTATAACGAGTTGAAAGAAATCTCGACCGAAGGACGGCAGAAGTTGTCGCGCATCGATCCGGAAACACTTGCTCAGGCAAGCAGAATTCCCGGCGTTTCACCCAGCGACATCAATGTACTGCTCATTCTCATGGGACGATGACAGGCGCTTATCTCACCTGTAAAACATGAAATATTCCGCCACATTCAGTATGAAACACGCAATGCAGTAAGAATGTTTCACGTGTAACATTAGATACCATAAATAACTGAAAAATAACGAATTAATCATTAAAGTAAAACTCAAAACATGAACAACCAGATTCTTATCGACCACCTAAGATGCATTCCGGACTGGCCCGTAAAAGGAGTAATGTTCCGCGATGTAACTACAGTCTTCAAAGATGCCGAATGCGTTAAAATCATCTGTGACGAGATGTATGACCTTTATAAGGATAAAGGCATTACGAAAATCGTGGGCATCGAAAGTCGCGGATTCGTAATGAGCTCGGCCATCGCCCTCAGACTCGGTGCAGGAATTGTGCTCTGCAGAAAGCCGGGCAAACTGCCTTGCAGAACCGTACAACAGTCCTACGCTAAAGAATACGGCGCCGATACCATCGAAATCCATGAGGATGCCATCAATGAAAACGATATCGTGCTCCTGCACGATGACCTACTCGCCACCGGTGGCACCATGAAGGCAGCCTGCGACCTGGTAAAGAAATTCCATCCTAAGAAGATTTATTGCAACTTCATCATCGAACTGCAACACGAATTTCCAAATTCCCGCGATATCTTCGACAAGGACATTGAAATAACTTCGTTGCTGAAATTCTAATGTTTTCGAAAGTTTGTTCGATTTCGTTTGACTTTGTAAGAAAGGTACGTCTAATGAATTATTAATGAATTTCAATAGGGATAACAGTTATTCTTTAATAGGAATATTCCACGAAATTTATAATAGACATACTACGAAAGTTGAAATAATCGTTACTGCATCCTCGTAAATTGTTACTGCACCCTTATAAAACTATTCATCTTATTTTATAAGGGTGCAGTTTGTTTTTTCCTTCTTCCCCAGCCTTTTTTCCTTCAGACTGCGATTTTTGCATCATTGAGTTCGAAATCGATGTCGTTTTTTCTTGAAATCGATGTCGTTTTTTATTTATCACTAAAAGTCTGCCTTTTCGTATCCGACAACAAGATTTCCGGACAAAGAAATACCCATTAAATAAAAGGAACGCCAAAGAGCGCTTCTCATATCTATATTATTCATCGTCTAACAATCGTAGATAAACGCAGGAATACCATAAGATTGAGATTATTTCCCACGTGGAGCAAGATTGAGCCCCACGTGGGAAAAGATTGTGTCCCACGTGGGAAAAGATCGTGCCCCACGTGGGAGAAGTTCTTGTCCCAGCTGGGGCACATTCATGTCCCTGGAGGGAGACGTTCATGTCCCAAGTAGGAATCAATCTATTTTAACGTTAAAAGCATTGCTATAAATAGGCTTTTACATTGCGAAACAGTATGAATCTAACTACTAAAGATATGATTTTATACCGCCAGAAACGATAGATTAATTTGAAAGAGATGAAAAATTACTTAGCAAGAGCAAAATGCCGCATTCATTCCCCACAAGCATACATTCAATTTCAGACAAGGCATAAATTCAATTTCAGACAAGACATACATTCAATTTCCCCACATATCACAAATATAATTTCCTACAGGCACAACTAAAGTTCCTTACAGGTACAATTAAAGTTCCCTGCAGCCACAACTACAGTTCCCTACAGGTGCAACTAAAGTCCTCTACAGGTTCAACTAAAGTCCTCTACAGGTACAACTAAAGTCCCCTACAGGTACAACTAAAGTCCCCTACAGGTACAATTACGGTTATCTACAGACTTAATTGCAATTCACTACAGATAAAAAATAAAGTTTCTTAGTCAGCTCAAATATAATTATAATCTTCACTCAATAAACCTTATCCCTTAAACGTTATTATAAGATAGAGAACACAACAATATATCACGTACATGAAGTTGGAAATACCTTGCTGAAAGTCTATGGACGTTCACGGATTCAAGTGGTGTCTCATACTTCAGGATAAGAGAAGATTGCTTCAAACCGAGTAAAGATTATTTCCATTCAAAGCAAAGCCGGCCTCAAAGCAAAGCCAAGCTCAATGTGAAGTGAAGCAAAGCCAAGCTCAATGTGAAGTGAAGCAAAGTCAAGCTCAAAGCAAAGTCAAGCTCAAAGTAAGACGGAAACTACTATGAGGTGAGGATGATTTAAAAGCAAAGGCAAGGCAAAGAAAACTCATGGCGACATGGACGCAACAGTAAATAGAGCGAAAGTTAAAGTTTCACGTGAAACAAAAGTCCTCTAAACACCAATAGATAAAGGCGTTAACAAATGAAGAAAGAAGAAAATGAAGCCAGGCTTGCAAGGCTGAAAAACATTGTGCTGAACATGCCCGGCAAACCTGGTAGCTATCAGTTCTACGACGACAAGCACACCATCATTTATGTGGGGAAAGCCAAGAACCTGAAGAACAGAGTTTCAAGCTATTTCCACAAGGAGGTGGACCGATTCAAGACGAAGGTGTTAGTGTCGAAAATCCAGGACATATCCTACACCGTGGTGAATACGGAAGAGGATGCGCTGTTGCTGGAAAACGCTCTTATCAAGAAGTATAATCCGCGATACAACGTACTGCTCAAGGACGGAAAGACATATCCCTCCATCATCGTCACCAACGAATACTTTCCTCGCATATTTGCCACGCGACATATAGACAAACGACTTGGGACTTACTTTGGACCCTACCCCATGGTGGGAGCTATGCATAGCGTATTGGAGCTTATCAACAAGGTGTACAAGCCGAGACGCTGCCGGCACTTCATTAGTGAGGAAGGCGTTGGACAGAAAAGATACAAACCCTGTCTGGAATATCATCTCCACAATTGCGAAGGATGCTGCATCGGCAAGCAGACGCATACCGATTACATGGAGAACATTCAACAGGCCAAAGAGATACTGAAAGGAAATACCCGAGAGCTCAGTAAGTATCTATATGACAAGATGTTAGAGAAAGCAAAGGAACTAAAATTCGAAGAGGCGCAACGTCTCAAAGAACGCTACCAACTGCTCAACGATTTCGTGCTGAAAAGCGAGGTTGTGAGCCACACTATCACAGACGTAGACGTTTTTACCATTACCGACGACGATCTCGGAAACAATGCCTTCATCAATTATATTCACGTGAAGAACGGCACTATCAATCAGAGCTTTACGTATGAATACAAGCGCAAACTGCATGAGAGCGACCAGGAACTACTGTTGACCGCTATACCCGAGATTCGCGACCGATTCAACAGCCATGCCACAGAAATTATCGTACCCTTTGAGATGGACTGGACCATAAAGGGTGCCACTTTCTTCATCCCACAAAGAGGCGACAAAAAACATCTTCTGGAGCTCTCGGAGATGAACGGAAAACAATATAAATTCGACCGACTGAAACAGGCTGAAAAGCTCAATCCGGAACAGAAAGCAACCCGTCTGATGAAGGAATTGCAGCAGAAATTAGGACTCCCGAAACTGCCTTATCAGATAGAATGTTTCGACAACTCGAACATTTCAGGTACCGATGCCGTGGCAGGATGCGTGGTGTTTAAAGCCATGAAACCCTCAAAAAAAGACTACCGAAAATACAATATAAAAACCGTCACAGGACCAGACGACTATGCTTCTATGCAAGAGGTGGTAAGGAGAAGATACAGCCGGATGATAGAGGAAGGCACACCCCTACCCGACCTCATCATCACCGACGGCGGACGAGGACAGATGGACGTCGTGCGCGAGGTGGTAGAAGGTGAACTGGGCCTTAAGATTCCCATCGCAGGACTGGCCAAGGACGACCGACACCGAACCAACGAACTGCTCTATGGATGGCCGCCTGTGGTGATAGGACTGAAGACCAACAGTGAGCTGTTTCATGTGCTCACGCAAATACAGGACGAGGTGCACCGCTATGCCATCACCTTCCACCGTGACAAACGCTCTAAACACGCTCTGCACAGTGAGTTAGACGATATCAAAGGCATCGGCCCAAAGACGCGCGACGAGGTACTGAAAGTCTTCAAGAGCGTGAAACGTGCCAAGGAAGCCACCTTGGAAGAACTGACAGAAGCCGTGGGTGCCGCCAAGGCAAAGATTCTCTTCGAGCACTTCAGGGAAGAGGAATAATTAAAGGCAGGATTGTGCAACCTTAAAGAAAAATTAGGGTATGCAACATAAATTTCTGTCTGAAGTCTGAGCAATTTCTGTCTGAAGTCTGAGCAGTGAAAGAACTTTGGATAATACGAAGCACTTACTCCCTCTCCGTGTCATCAAATAGAAATTAAAAAAGAGCGGACAAAGTGAGATTTGTTGAAAAATAATAAGTATCTTTGTGGAATGAGAACAGTAATACAACGTGTTGCCCATGCTTCGGTAACGATAGATGGAAAAGAGAAATCAAGAATAGGAAAAGGCTTTCTCGTGCTTCTCGGAATAGAAGAAGCTGATAATCAGGAAGATATAGAATGGCTCGTAAAGAAGATAACGGGTCTGAGAATCTTCGATGACGAGAACGGCGTGATGAATCTCAACATCGGACAGGTGAACGGCGACATCATCGTAGTCAGTCAGTTCACGTTGATGGCAAGTACCAAGAAAGGCAACCGACCGAGTTGGATTCGTGCCGCAGGACATGCCACGGCAATTCCCCTCTACGAAGAGTTCTGTAAACGCCTCTGTGAGGCAATGGGGAAACCCGTAGGTACTGGTGAGTTTGGTGCCGACATGAAGGTAGAACTTCTCAACGACGGACCTGTAACAATTTGCATGGATACGAAGAGGAAGGAATAAGACCGACCATACCTCAAGACCCACCCCGGTCCTCTCTGAAAGAGGGAGAGCAAAACCAATAGGAAAGGGAGATGGCCCTCCCCAGCACTCCCTGAAAGAGGGAGGGAGAACAAAACCAATAGAAGGGAAAAGGAGGTTGGGAAAAGTATTGATGGTAAATCGGAAAATGTTATATAATAAAGATATACAAATAAAAATAAAGAATAAAGAAGGAATCACTGAAATATGACGATAGAAGAAGCGCAAAAGGCTGTAGACCAATGGATTAAGACGTATGGAGTGCGCTATTTCTCGGAACTCACAAATATGACAGTGCTCACCGAAGAAGTAGGCGAACTGGCAAGGGTGATGGCTCGTAAATACGGCGACCAGAGTTTCAAGGCAGGAGAGAAAGATAATCTCGACGAGGAGATGGCAGACATCTTCTGGGTGCTCTGCTGCCTGGCTAACCAGACAGGCGTAGACCTCACCAAGGCTTTCCAGCAAAGCATGGAGAAAAAGACGAAACGCGACGCGGAAAGACATAAGAACAATCCGAAACTAATAAACAAATAACATAAGAATAATCCTAAACTAATACAAAAAATAAAGATGACACTAAACAAAGACATTCAACCCACCGAAGCCAACAAGTCGGTTATGGCACAGGTGAAGGCTCAACGGGAAGCCAATCTCCCGGAGTACACCACAGATAAGTACACAGAGGCACTGAAAGCCTATAACACAGACATCGACGACAAGGAAGTTGCCGAGGCTGTGCGGAAGCTCATCATCGAAAAGGTGCCCGAAAACGACACTCGCGAGGTAAAGCGTTTCCTCTTGGGAAGCGTAGAACTGACTTCCCTGCACACCACAGACAGCGAGGAAAGCATACTCGCCATGACGGAACGGGTGAACGCCTTCGATGCGACGTACCCAGACCTGCCTCATGTGGCAACAATCTGTGTCTATCCCTGCTTCGCCAAGATTGTAAGCCAAAGTCTTGAAGTAGACGGAGTGGAAATCACCTGCGTCAGTGGCTCCTTCCCTTCCTCACAGACTTTCCAGGAAGTGAAAGTAGCTGAAACAGCCCTTGCTCTGAAAGACGGTGCCACAGAGATAGACATCGTAATGCCAGTAGGCAAGTTCCTCTCAGGCGATTACGAGGGAGTAAGCGACGACATCAACGAACTGAAAGAGGTATGCGGAGAGCATTCCATGAAGGTGATTCTGGAGACAGGTGACCTGGGATCTGCAAGCAACATCAAGAAGGCCAGCATCATCGCCATGTATGCCGGAGCCGACTATATCAAGACCTCTACAGGAAAGGAGAAAATCTCCGCAACACCCGAGGCTGCCTACGTGATGTGCCAGGCCATCAAGGAATATTACGATAAAACGGGCATACAGATAGGTTTTAAGCCCGCTGGCGGCATCAACACCGTTTCCGAGGCAATTACCTATTACACCATCGTTAAGGAGATTCTGGGCGAAAAATGGCTGACGAATAAGTGGTTCCGTCTTGGAACAAGTCGTTTGGCTAATCTTCTGTTGAGTGAAGTCATCGGCGAGGAAACTAAATTTTTCTAATCTACGTGGCTGACAACTTTATTTAAGCCGTTAGCCATCATTGGCAAACAGACCGTTATACCTCTAACAGAAATACGGTAAGACTATAAAAGCGCGAAGTGAATGACGATATTTGTCATTACACCTCGCGCTTATTTTTTCTGGAGTTATCGCTCAAGAGATATTCAGATAAACTGAAAACTCAATTATTCCGTTCTATCATGAAATCGAGATAAGCCTTAAGAGCAGACTTAATTTCATCGTCAGTAGACTGCTGGTCAAGGAACATCAAAGCCTCAGCATGAAGCTCCCACATTTTCTTATCAGCATACTCAATACCGCCCTCACGTTTGGCGAAATCAACCAACCTGCTGATTTCCACCGCCGTAACTGTTCCATTCTTCACCTTGGATGCCAAAGCGTTCATTTCATCGTTGTGAGCTGTATTGAGGGCATAAATCACAGGAAGGGTCAGCTTTCCTTCTCTCATATCGTTTCCTGTTGGTTTGCCTATCTCCTTGTTATCGTAATAGTCGAAAATGTCATCACGAATCTGGAAGATAGTACCCAGAATCTGACCGAAATGACGAGCTTCCTCAATCTGTGGTTCAGATGCTCCTGCAGAAGCTGCTCCGATACATGAACAAGCTTCAAAAAGAGCAGCCGTCTTCTGTTTGATAACTTTATAATAGGTTTCTTCAGAAATTTCCTGACTGGAGATATTGGAAAGCTGGAGAATTTCACCATTGGAAAGGGTACGTCCCAATTCCGCAAGATACCTGACGATACGCTCGTCGTGGGTATAACTAACATGGAGAAGAGCAGTAGAAAGCAAATAATCACCTACCAACACCGCCACCTTGTTGTCGTACTCGGCATTGACCGAAGCCTGCCCTCTCCTCACCTCGCTCTCATCCACCACATCGTCATGGACGAGCGAAGCCGTATGGAGCAGTTCGAGTCCAACTGCAGCATGCTGTGTAATATCGGAAATTTTTCCGAAGTTCTTTGCCATGAGCAGGATAAGCATGGGTCGCATCCGTTTTCCTGTCCGCTGACGAATGTGTTCCAATGCCTGTTGTAAAAGCCCGTCAGAGTGGGAAAGCGCCTGATTGAAGAGCGCGTTGAAATCGTTAAGTTCAGAAGCTATAGGGGCTTTGATAAGAGATATATAATCCATGTCAGGTAGGTAATTTGATACAAAATTAGTAATTATTTTCGGATAATATCAAAGAAAATTAGTAATTTTACGGAAATTATTATCATTGACATGGACAAACTGATTCTTATCGATGCCTACGCTCTGATTTTTCGTTCTTATTATGCTTTGATACGTAGTCCACGCATCAACTCCAAAGGACTGAACACCAGTGCTATCATGGGCTTTTGCAATACGCTGAATGAAGTTATCACCAAGGAAAAGCCCAAATACATAGGCGTGGCTTTCGACCACGGCAAGACATTCCGTCATGAAGCCTATCCGCCCTATAAAGCGCAACGTGAAGCCACACCGGAAGACATTAAGCTCTCCGTGCCCTATATCAAGTCCATCCTCACAGCAATGAATATTCCCATTCTTCAAGTCGACGGATTCGAAGCAGACGATGTAATCGGTACCTTGGCTACCAAAGCCGGTGAGGCTGGCGTGATGACATATATGCTGACACCCGACAAGGACTATGGACAGCTCATCCGGGACAATGTATTCATGTATCGACCCAGACACGGTGGCGGCTACGATGTCATAGGGAATAAGGAAATTGAGGAGAAATATGGCATCAAAACTGCCAAACAGGTAATTGACCTCTTGGCACTCATGGGTGACTCGGCTGACAACTATCCCGGCTGTCCCGGCGTGGGTGAGAAAACTGCCGTGAAACTTATCAACCAGTTCGGCAGTTGCGAAGAACTCATTGCCCACACCGACCAACTCAAGGGAAAGCAACGGGAAAATGTGGAGAAGGCCATCGACGACATCAAGATGTCAAAGTTCCTCGCCACCATTCGCACGGATGTTCCCATTGAATTCAATCTTGAAAAACTGAAACTCGAAGCACCAGACGAAAAGAAACTCCGGGAAATCTTCGATGACCTTGAATTTAAGACGTTGGCTAACAAATGGTTAAATAAATCAAAAGAAGTAAAACAAAGTCAAAATCAGCAACTCGAATTATTCCCGACAGAATCGACGGAGGTAAAGGAAGTCGCTTCAAACAGCACTCTCAAAGACATAAAATCTGTTAAAACAAAATACGAACTCATTGATAATGAGGAAAAGGCAAAACAAATTTGTGATTATTTATTAACAAAGCCAATTCTCAGTTTAGACACCGAAACCACTTCAACCAATGCGTTAGATGCCGAATTGGTGGGACTGAGCTTCTCGGTAGTGGAACACGAGGCTTTTTATGTGGCAGTGCCCTCCGATTGGGATCGTGCGAAAAGGATGGTAGAGATTTTCCGTCCATTATATGAAAATCCCGACATCTTGAAAGTCGGACAAAACATAAAGTACGATTACGAGGTGCTTCATCGCTATGGGGTAGACATCAAGGGAAAGATGTTCGACACCATGATAGCCCATTATCTCATTCAGCCGGAACTGAGACACAACATGGACTTCATGGCGGAGACGCTCCTCCACTATCGTACCGTCCACATCGAGGAACTGATAGGACCAGCAGGAAAGAAACAGAAGAACATGCGCGACCTGCCACCCGAAGATGTGTATCGCTATGCCGCTGAGGATGCCGACATCACCCTGCAACTGAAAAACGTGCTGGAACCGAAACTGAAAGAGGTGGGAGCCGAGAAACTGTTCTGGGAGATGGAAATGCCATTGGTACGCGTGTTGGCGGAAATGGAGCTGAACGGCGTATGCCTCGACACGGACTCGCTGAAAGAGACAGAGAAAATCTTCAAGGAGAGAATGGCAAAGTATGAGCAGCACGCCTACGAACTTGCCGGAGAACAGTTCAACATCTCCAGTCCCAAGCAGGTGGGCGACATTCTCTTCGGCAAGATGCAAATCGTGGATAAACCGAAGAAAACCCGCACGGGCCAGTATGTCACTTCGGAGGAGACCTTGACTGCCCTGCGCGACAAGGCACCCATCATCGACGACATCCTTAACTATAGGGGCATGAAAAAGCTGTTGGGAACCTATGTGGAGGCGCTGCCGAAACTGGTCAATCCGAGAACAGGACATATCCACACGTCATTCAACCAGGCGGTGACAGCCACGGGACGACTCTCTTCGAGCGACCCGAACCTGCAGAACATCCC
Organism: Prevotella sp.; assembly: GCA_050946475.1. GTDB lineage: Bacteria > Bacteroidota > Bacteroidia > Bacteroidales > Bacteroidaceae > Prevotella. The sequence goes on along the minus strand of JBMNUW010000042.1, from coordinate 2,260 downwards.
TGTGCGCGACGATGACGGCAAGGAGATACGCCGCTGCTTTGTACCGGAACCGGGATGCCTGTTCTTCTCCGCCGATTACAGTCAGATAGAACTGCGCATCATGGCACATCTTTCTGGCGACGAACATCTTATTAATGCCTTCTGCAGCGGACAGGACATCCACCGTGCCACGGCTGCAAAGATATGGAAACTGCCGATGGAGGAAGTAACCGATGCCCAACGCAAGAAGGCAAAGCAAGCCAATTTCGGTATCATCTACGGCATCACAACCTACGGACTGGCTCAGCGAATGGGCATAGAAAACAGTGAGGCACGTCAACTCATCAATGACTATTTCAACACGTTCCCCAAGGTGCGTCTCTATATGGAACAAGCAAAGGAGACTGCCCGTGAGAAAGGCTACGCCGAAACACTGTTCGGACGCCGCCGGTATCTGCCTGACATCAACTCGAAGAACGGAACAGTGCGCGGATTTGCCGAGCGAAACGCCATCAATGCGCCTATCCAGGGCACTGAGGCAGATATCATCAAGGTGGCGATGATACGCATTGCCCGTCGCTTCCACGAAGAGGGAATCCGTTCAAAGATGATTCTACAGGTACACGACGAACTAAACTTCTCCGTTTATCCGGAAGAACGCGAAGAAGTGGAGAAGATTGTCATAGAAGAGATGCAGGGAGCCTACAAGCTCCGTGTGCCCCTCATCGCAGACGCCGGATGGGGAAAGAACTGGCTGGAAGCGCATTGATATCAGCCATTTCATTCTTCAGTACATCATATAAAAGTACATCATAAAACAGCACATCACATATCAGTACATCGTATATCAGAACATCGTATAACAACGGCAGCCAATCTGCAAGAGCACTTATGCCCTACAGATTGGCTGCCGTTGTTTTTCTATACATCCATTGATAATTTTCTATATAACCATCTATAATTTATTAATAGTCAACATCTTTCATCATTATTTTCGGAATATGTACTCTGTCTATTGACTAATAGATGTACTATGCATCCCCCCTCACACTTCAGATTATGAATTATGAATTGTGAATTATGAATTAGTATCACTTTCTCTTGTCCACTATCTTATAGTCCTTGTATTTATTACGCGGGAAATAGAAGATGGAGTCGTTGATGTTTCCCTGACGGAATTGACTGATGTCCACTTTGGCCCACAAGAAGGCTATGCGGACGCTGATACGAAGGGGATTTTGAGTTTTTCTATCAAGTAATACCTTCGCTGTCTTCACACCACTCACGTTCTTTTTCGCCTTTATGGTGATGACATATCCCTCCTTGGTACTTGCCCAACGATAGCTGTAATCATCGGGATGAAAAGTAAACTTATCCATCACCGACCCGTTCTTGGCAGAATGACCGTTGAGAATCTGCACTTCTTTTTTCTTGCGATCAAGATAATAATAGTTCTTACCGTCGCACCATCCGTGCGTTTTCGTGTCATCATAGGCATACTTACCCTTCTTCATACTGGCCCAGCCTTTACTGTGGAAGAAGAAAGAAAGGTGGGCATCATAACGCAAAAAACAGCCCTGTGCCCCGAACACCTTATTGTAAGCCTGCATCAACATTTTCTTGGCCTGTTGCTCATTGTTGTTCTGAGCCGCTGCGGCAGGTGAAGCCAAGGCTAATAGCGCGAGAAGCAGACTGAGGAAAAAATATCGTATTTTCATTATCTTCATTAGTTCTTATTCTCTATCTTTTTTCGAGTTTATCACAATTACAAAGATAATAATTTCGTATCTTTTCAGTTCCTGTCATCTGCTTTTTCTTCCAAAAATCACTACTATTGTGGACTTTTTGAGCATTACATCTTATTCTTCATATCTTCATAATCCGACATCAATTTACGAAGAGTCTCAGCATAGTTCCATTGGCTGTCATCAGCATAGATTACTTCTTCTCTGTTCTTGACAAGTTTGAACTCACTGTCATTGCGAATCCTACCCCGCTTGATGATTTTCTGAATCTCAACGTTTTCAGACGCATCCGCATCCGCAAGGTTGTATTTGAATTTCTCGGTCAGAGCCTGGTTTAATTGATTCATTAACGAATCTGGAAGAAGACCGTCTCCAACTAACCAATTTATTTCTTTATACATGTTTCTCATATTTTGCGTCTTGTCTATTTTTTTAATAGCTTCACGTATTTTTTTCCACATGAGACATCTCGGGGGATACTATTGACACAAAAGAGGATACCGTCAGGCACTACTCCTTAAGTGTTGCATAATCTA
>JBMNUW010000041.1:0-21357 GCA_050946475.1 Prevotella sp. | reverse complement strand
TTCATGTTTCGCTTGGTGATTTCGATTACATATTCCCGCATCGATGATGTTGTTACCCCTCGAACGGGGGGTGCGTAATTAACGTGCTCACAAATCTAAACGAATTATTTAATCGTTTCGTATCAACGTTAGCAAGGTTTGACACAGCTCCTACCTAAAACCGAGCCCGTCTTTTTATTCCACCTTGATATATAATAAAATTCCCCGCATTATTCCGTCCTATTATTTGTCTCATCGAAATATTTTTTCGATATTTGTAAATTCGAAAGGAACCGCCGCTGCCAGGCGGCTGGAAGGAGGGCATAATCGAAAACGCCCCGTAAAGATAAGATAAATCAACAATGGAACATATCAAATTCGGATTCAGTGAAACACCCTTCGGTGAAATCATCGCCGCACGGTCTCCCTTAGGCTACCGAGACATACAGTTTCTGACCTATTATCGCACGGAAGTTATCCATGAACTCGGCACCCGATGGGGCGTCTATACGCCGACCGAGCGCGACGACAAAGTGGCACAGTTCGTCAAGGAAGTGTTCTTCGACCGACAGAATCATCCCTTTATCCTCGACCTGCGCGGCACAGAATTTCAGAAGCAAGTGTGGCGTGAGGTGCGCATGGTGCCCTTCGGCGAAACCGCTACCTATCAGGAAATCGCCAACCGCATAGGACATCCCGAAGAAGTTCGGGCAGTAGCATCCGCCATCTTGCAGAACCCGCTGGCCCTGCTCATCCCCTGTCACAGAATCGTGCGCAACGACGGTTCCGTAGGAGAATACCACTGGGGGACCGACTTGAAGAAAAAGCTCATAGAATGGGAAAAGGAAGTAAAGAAAAATGAAGGCGTAAAAAAAGTCTGAGTAAAATGAATATAAGATGCCCTAAATGCAAACATAAATTTGACCTCCCCATCCCACCCAGACAAGAGGAAATACATTCGAACTGTCCTTTCTGTGGTATACCAATCATTTTCAATACCAAAACCAATGAAGTCCAAAAGGCATCACAACCAGCGACATCAGTAGAAGCATCTGCCGGAGCGGATGCCATCGGCACGCATAACATCACAGCCGAAGAACTCTTTCAACGTATAGAATATATCGCCACAGCCGAAGAACTGGAACCGGCAACGCGCAACAAAATCATGCACGAGACGCTGGTGCTGGCCTGTACTGCAGGACTGGCAGACGAGGGACTTCCCGCCGGCAACATCTTTTCTAAGGTGGACATTCTCTGCAAGCGGCTCCGCATCTCCACCCGTGAAACCTTTGGCATTCAGCGCATGCGATTCGACTCTAACCGTGCCGACGCCCTGACACATGAACAACTGCTCTACGACTGCCGGTCATTGGCTGTACTCATCTCCGCCATCTACCATACCGGCATTCCCGGGTCGCTACTACAACATATTCCTGCCAGTCCGCAGCCCGAAGAAGAACACCGTCACATCGACGCCCGCTGTCTGCGTGGCGTAGTGCGCGAAGTGAAGAAGACAGAAATCATTGTACAGGCTGTAGACCATCAAGAACACACGTTCCGCATCGCCCTGGACCGCCAACAATACCTGTCCCGGCTGCTGAAACCCGACATGCAGGTGAATCTTCTCGATCTGAAAACAGGGGACGACGGAATGACAGAAGCCACCGTGGTAGTGGAACCCGACTTTCTCATCGACATCAGTTTACTGGCCCGATGCTTCACCTCCTACGGTCATCATCCTTTGGCTTACACCGTCAACCGCATGATGCCCGTAGCCAACTCACAGGCCATCCTCATCGGAAACTTTGCCGGAAATGCCCTCGACGACATCATCAACAAGGGCGACGGTTACGACTGGCGCGAGACTTTCAAGACCAACTTCCGCACACGAGCACTGGAATACTGCACTTGCCCGGACCTGAACAAAAGAGCTGACTTTCATCAAGAGGCCAAGGCGCAAGTACTGCACATTCAACAGGCGGTGAAAATGCTTTTCGGCAAAAAGGGCGAAAACGGAAAGCTCAACTTCGGAGACCGAAACGAAGAAAAGGCGGATAGGGACAAGGCCATCCTCGAACCGTCCTTCGTATGCGAACAACTGGGACTGCAAGGACGTGTGGACCTGATGACCACCGACCTGCGACTGCTCGTGGAACAGAAGTCGGGCGGCAACTGGAGTATTCAGACCCGACAGCCGGGCGAACACGACGGATATCAGAAAGAAGACCACTACGTGCAGGTGCTGCTTTATTATGAATCGCTCAGCCGGAACTTCAACCTCGGATACAACAAGATAGACGGCCGACTGCTCTACTCGAAATATCCCATGCCCGACGGTCTCGTGCCCGCCACCTACTATAAGGAACTGGTGCTCCAGGCCCTCGACCTGCGCAACCGCATTGTGGCAGGAGAGTTCTATATTGCCCGACATGGCTTCGAGACCGTCATTGACCAACTCACCCCTGATATCCTCAACGAGAACGGTGACCACAGCAAATTATGGACCAGCTATATCCTGCCACGACTCACGAAGGTCACCCAGCCGCTCCACGAACTGACACCCCTGCAGCGGGCCTACTTCTGCCGGATGATGACTTTCGTCTATCAGGAGCAATTGGCCTCGAAGCTCGGCGTACAGGAAGGCACCGGCAATGCGACGGCGGACCTCTGGAACATGCCGCTGGCAGAAAAAAGAGAGACGGGAAACATCTACACCGGACTGACCATTACGGAAAAGGAGCAGACCGGACCTTACAAAGGCTATGACCTCATCACCCTCGACGTGCCCGACCAGGGCGAGGACTTCCTGCCCAATTTCCGACTCGGCGACAGCATCTACCTCTATCCCTACATAGAGGGAGAAGAGCCTGACGTGCGCCGGTCGCTTCTCTTCAAGGGAGCATTGGTGGAACAACACTCCGACCGCATACAAGTACATCTGAGCGACGGGCAGCAGAATCCCGACATCTTCGAGGCAAGCGGGCAGCGCAACTTCAATACGCCGAAAACCATCCGCTGGTGCGTGGAGCACAGCGGGTCGGACGGAGGTTCCACGGCAGCCATTCGCAGTCTGCGGCAGTTCATCACCGACCCGTCGGGCAAGCGCGACCTGATTCTCTGTCAGCGCACGCCACAGGCAGACACCACCCGGCAACTGACGCGGAGCTACAATCCCACCTACGACGACATCATACTGCGAGCCAAGCAGGCACGTGACTTCTTCCTCATTGTGGGACCTCCCGGAACGGGCAAGACCAGTATGGCACTGCAATATCTTGTGCGCGAAGCCCTGGCCTCATCCCCGACCGGCACGACAGGCTCCAACGATGCCGCCTCCACGAAACAGCCGGACTCTATCCTCATCATGGCATACACCAACCGTGCCGTGGATGAAATCTGCGCGATGCTGACCGACAACAACATCGACTACACCCGCATCGGCAATGAGCAGACGTGTGACAAGCGCTTCCGCGACCATCTCATCGACAAGCAACTACAACAGTATGCCACGCTGACCGATGTACGTGCCAAGATCCTCAGCACACGCGTCGTCGTGGGCACCACCTCCACCCTGAACAACCGCACCTATCTCTTTCAACTGAAGCACTTCTCGGTGGCTATCGTCGATGAAGCCAGTCAGATTCTCGAACCGCAACTCGTGGGACTGCTTACCCAGCCCGATAAGTTCATTCTCATCGGCGACTACAAACAGTTGCCAGCCGTGGTGCAGCAGAACGAACACGAGAGTGCCGTTGACGAAGCATTGCTGCAAGACATCGGGCTCAACGACTGCCGTTCGTCGCTCTTCGAGCGTCTGATACGCAACGAACTGCGACAGGGCAGACAGCAGTTCATCGGTACACTGAACCATCAGGGACGCATGCATCCAGATGTGGCGGCCTTCTCCAACAGTGCATTCTATGTCCGCGAGAACATTCAGCCTGTGCCCCTGCCCCACCAACAGGAGACGAGTCTCGGCTACGACCTGCCTGCCGAAGACGACCTCGACCGCATGCTCCAGCAACACCGGCTGATATTCCTGCCCTCGAAACCCTGCCGACAGCCGGGACTGTCCGACAAGGTGAACGCCGACGAAGCCCGCACCGTGGCAGACCTGTTGCGCCGCATCCGCCGTTTTTATGGCGACCGATTCGACCCTGCGAAAACCGTGGGCGTGATTGTGCCCTATCGCAACCAGATTGCCATGATTAGGAAGGAAATTGAGAAGCTGAATATTCCCGAACTGGAGGACATCGCTATCGACACCGTGGAGCGCTATCAAGGTTCACAGCGCGATGTCATCATCTATTCGTTCACCATCCAGCAACGCTACCAACTCGACTTCCTCGCCGCCAACACCTTCATGGAAAACGGTCATCCCATCGACCGCAAGCTCAACGTGGCACTCACCCGTGCCCGTCGCCAGCTCATCTTGTTGGGCAACCGCGAGACGCTGGAGTGGAATCCCCTCTTCCGCCAACTCATTGACTTTGCGACCGGAAAGGACAAATAGCATCACCCATACAATGTCCGAAAGAATGACCCTGCGGGCAGGAGCAAGCCCCTAAAATTAAAAAAAATCGGAACCTACACCCGCCGAAGCGAAGTGTAGATTCCGAAAACAAGTATGCAGCCTATGCGAGGCGTTTAGAGGGAAATCACAGAGTCTGAACTTATTGCCGAGGCTGACAAGGAAGGCGTGATGGACACGCGCCGGTTCTCGTTCTGAGCAGAAGCCAACAGCGGAAGAAAAGCCAGCAGCAGGAAAATACTTATTGAATTTCATTTTGATATTTACAGGTTATTACTTCCAACAGACACTATTTTTCGTTTATTCTGACTAACCAGACAACAACATAAAAATAGGAACATGCTGCCGGTCATTCAATATTCTAATTGCTAAGATTCAATTGACAAGTTCCAGCTGATAACATTTGGTATTATTATTTCTGGCGCAAAGTACAAAATAATATCTTCACTGCGTCGAAACGGACTTATTATTTTTAAGAGAGTCCCACTATTTTTCTGAGCGAAATCTTGTTTACTTCCCGATTTTAGCGTAACTTTGCATCATCATCAACCACATATTATTATTTAATCACTATGATTCTTTTCTTCAAGACATCAAAGGAAAACATCATTGCCACTGAGATGGACCATCAGCCCAGTGAGCAAGAAACAAAAGCCCTGTGCTGGCTCTACGGAGACGCTCAGCTCCTCAACACAGAGAAACTGGACGGATATTTCGTGGGACCGCGCCGAGAGATGATTACCCCTTGGAGTACCAATGCCGTTGAGATCACGCAGAACATGAGCCTCAGCGGCATTTCGCGTATTGAGGAGTACTTCCCTGTAAAGAGCGCCGACGCAGAGCACGACCCCATGCTGCAGCGTATGTATAACGGGCTGGACCAGCAAATCTTCACCGTCAACCACGAACCTGAACCCATCAAGCACGTGGACGACATCGAGAAGTACAACGAAGAAGAGGGACTGGCCCTGAGTCCTGAGGAGATAGAATACCTGCACAAAATTGAAAAGGAAAACGGACGGCCGCTGACGGACAGCGAAATCTTCGGATTCGCTCAAATCAATTCCGAGCACTGCCGCCACAAGATATTCGGAGGTTCATTCATCATCGACGGTGAGGAACGCCCGTCAAGCCTCTTCGCTCTCATCAAGAAGACCACAAAGGAAAATCCCGGAAAGATTCTTTCCGCCTACAAGGATAATGTGGCTTTCGCTCAAGGCCCCATGATAGAGCAGTTCGCTCCCGGAGACCAGAGTACAAGCGACTATTTCCGCGTGAAGCCCATCGAGAGCGTTATCTCTCTGAAAGCCGAGACTCACAACTTCCCCACCACCGTGGAGCCTTTCAACGGTGCTGCTACCGGTACCGGCGGTGAAATCCGCGACCGCATGGGCGGAGGTGTCGGAAGCTGGCCTATCGCAGGAACAGCTGTCTACATGACTTCTTATCCCCGTCTGCACAGTTCGGAAGACACCACCGAGACCCGTACATGGGAAAAGGACATAGACCCCAGGAAGTGGCTCTATCAGTCGCCTGAGCAGATTCTGGTAAAAGCCAGCAACGGAGCCTCCGACTTCGGCAATAAGTTCGGTCAGCCGCTCATCGTAGGTTCACTGCTCACCTTTGAATACAAGACCAGTGACAAGGATACTACCAACGGTCAGGCTTCGACCACCAATCAAGTTTACGGATATGACAAGGTAATCATGCTCGCCGGCGGTGTGGGCTACGGAAAGAAGCGCGACTGTCTGAAGAAGGAGCCGCAGAAAGGAAACGATATCGTCGTCGTAGGCGGCGACAACTACCGCATCGGTCTTGGCGGCGGTTCTGTCTCGTCGGTGGATACCGGTCGCTACAGCAACGGCATTGAACTGAACGCCGTGCAACGTGCCAACCCTGAGATGCAGAAGCGCGCCTACAATCTGGTGCGTGCCCTCGTGGAGGAAGACACCAATCCTGTGGTCTCCATCCATGACCACGGTTCGGCCGGTCACCTCAACTGCCTCTCCGAACTGGTGGAAGACTGCGGCGGCGAAATCGACATGACCAAGTTGCCTATCGGCGACAAAACCCTCAGCGCCAAGGAAATTATTGCCAATGAATCGCAGGAGCGCATGGGACTGCTCATTGATGAGAAGCACCTCGACCACGTGAAGAAAATCGCCGAAAGAGAGCGTGCCCCGCTGTATGTTGTCGGCAAGACCACGGGCGACGCGCACTTCAGTTTCGTGCAGGGCGACGGTGTGAAGCCCTTCGACCTTGACGTGGCTCAGATGTTCGGTCACTCGCCCAAGACCATCATGCGCGATGAGACAGTGGAACATCACTATGACAACGTAAGCTACACCCAAGACAAACTCGACGAATATCTCGACAATGTGTTGCAGCTCGAGGCTGTGGCATGCAAAGACTGGCTCACCAATAAGGTGGACCGCTCAGTGACGGGCAAGGTGGCACGTCAGCAGACACAGGGACAGATTCAGCTGCCTCTCTCCGACTGCGGCGTCGTGGCACTCGACTACCGTGGACGCGCAGGCATTGCCACCGCACTGGGACATGCTCCTCAAGCCGGCATGGCAGACCCTGCAGCTGGCAGTGTACTCTCGGTGGCTGAGAGCCTGACCAATATCGTCTGGGCACCCATTGCTACGGACAAAGATCATCCCTACCCTGTGCGCAACATCAACCTCAGCGCCAACTGGATGTGGCCTTGCCGTTCACAGAAAGGAGAGGACGCCAGGCTCTATGCTGCCGTACAGGCACTCAGCGATTTCTGCTGCTCACTTGGTCTGAACGTGCCCACCGGCAAAGACTCGCTGTCGCTCAGCCAGCAATATCCCAACGGCGAGAAAATCATCGCCCCGGGAACTGTCATTGTAACAAGCGGTGCTGAGGTAAGCGACGTGCGTAAGACGGTGAGTCCCGTAATGGTCAATGACAAGAACTCCTCGCTCTATTACATCGATTTCAGCATGTGCGAGCAGCGGCTTGGCGGATCGGCTTTCGCACAGACATTGGGTAAGATCGGCAGCGATGTGCCCACCGTGAAAGACTCCGAATACTTCGCTGACTGCTTCAACGCTATCCAGGAACTCATCAACAAGGGATGGGTCATGGCAGGACACGATATCTCCGCCGGCGGACTCATCACCACGCTGCTTGAGATGACCTTTGCCAATCAGGAAGGCGGTATGCACGTCAACCTACACGACTTGAAGAGCGACGACAACGACATCGTGAAACTGCTCTTCGCCGAGAATCCGGGAGTGGTCATCCAGGTGAGCGACCAGTATAAGAAAGAACTGCGTGCCTTCCTAGAGGAGCGGGGCATCGGCTATGCCAAAATTGCTTATCCAACGCCGGCTAAGCGCACCATCGAGGTGATAAGGGGCGACTTCCAGCACAGTTTTGACATCAATGCCCTGCGCGACACATGGTTCCATACAAGCTATCTCCTCGACCGTGACCAAAGCATGAACGGAATGGCACGTAAGCGTATGCTCAACTACAAGAAGCAGCCTGTGGAAATGAGATTCGGCTATCATTTCACCGGCAAGCTCTCTCAGTACGGTCTGAACGCCGACCGCTGGAAAGACGAGGCTCAAAAGACCTTCAGCAAGAGCAACGGAAAAGAGGAAAAACGTCCCCGCGCTGCCATCATCCGCGAGAAAGGAACCAACGGTGACCGCGAGATGGCCTATACCCTCTGGCTTGCCGGTTTCGAAGTAAAAGACGTGATGATGACCGACCTCATCTCTGGTCGTGAGACCCTTGAGGACATCAATATGATTGTGTTCTGCGGCGGTTTCTCCAACTCCGACGTGCTCGGTTCTGCCAAAGGTTGGGCAGGCGCCTTTCTCTACAATCCTCGCGCCAAGGAAGCTCTCGACAAATTCTATGCTCGCAAGGACACGCTGAGTCTCGGAATCTGCAACGGCTGTCAGCTCATGGTGGAGCTCAACCTCATCAATCCCGAACACAAACATCGCGCTCACCTCACGCACAATGTGAGTCAGAAGTTCGAGAGTGCATTCCTCGGTGTCAATATTCCTGAGAACAACAGTGTGATGCTCGGCTCGCTCTCGGGCGACAAGCTCGGCATCTGGGTGGCCCACGGAGAAGGACGATTCTATCTGCCCGAGCCCGAAGACCACTATAACGTTGTGGCAAAATATAACTACGCCGAATATCCCGGCAATCCCAACGGTTCCGACTACAATGTGGCCGGTATCTGCTCTGCCGACGGTCGCCATCTTGCCATGATGCCTCACCCCGAGCGCGCCATCTTCCCCTGGCAGAATGCCTGGTATCCCGCCGACCGTCGCAACGACGAGGTGACACCGTGGATAGAAGCCTTCGTAAATGCCCGCAAATGGGTTGAAGAACGTTTGAAGTAATGTTTCCCTTCCCTATACAATAGGGAAGCACATTCAATACATGAAGCGCCCGTGCGTCCTGTCGTTTTCCGATGGCACACGGGCGCTTTCAGTCTCCTGCCTTTCTCTCCTTTCTCCACTTTCCGTCCACCTGTCTCGTTTTTCTTGTCCGTTGGTCTTGTTCTGCTGGTTCCGTTCCGCGCAGCTCGGCTGCGAGGTTCTCGTCCCGCTTCAACCACCTCCCGGACTTTCCGGATTTTTTCCTCAAAGGTAGAGCTGTTTTATATGAATTTCGTATCTTTGCAGTTGTAAATATTTTCACTCATGTATAAGAAGCTTTTCCTGACGTTTTTCAAGATAGGAATGTTCACTTTGGGAGGAGGCTATGCCATGATTCCCCTCATCGAGGAAGAAGTGGTGAATAAAAACCACTGGCTTACATCCGAGGAATTCATCGACATCGTAGCCATGGCACAAAGCTGCCCCGGAGTTTTCGCCATCAACACCAGCACCATCGTGGGCTACAGGGTGAAGAAGGTTCGCGGAGCTTTCTTTTCTACCCTCGGTACTGCCCTGCCCTCCTTTCTAATCATTCTCCTCATTGCCCTCTTCTTTCATCATTTCATGGAGTGGAAGCCTATAGCTGCCATGTTTGCCGGCATTCGTCCTGCCGTGGTAGCACTGATTGCCGCCCCAACTTTTCGCATGGCAAAGAGTGCCAAGATAGGACTGTCCAACTGCTGGATTCCCATTGTCTCGGCCCTCCTCATAAAATTTCTTGGGGTCAATCCTATTTGGATCATCCTTGCAGCCGGTATCGGTGGATTCCTCTACGGCAAGTTCGTGCAACCCACTGAATAACGACACGCCACATCGTCTGCGCACTATGCAAATCATATCCCTTTCACATAATACACCCGCTTATATAAGATGATATATCTCTATCTCTTCATTACTTTTTTCGAAATAGGTCTCTTTGGATTCGGCGGAGGCTACGGCATGCTCTCCCTCATTCAGACGGAGACAGTGGTGCATCACCATTGGCTCTCTTCAGCCGAATTCACCAATATCGTGGCCATTTCGCAAATGACGCCAGGTCCCATCGGCATCAACTCCGCTACCTACTGTGGTTTCACGGCCGTGCACAATGCGGGCTACAGCCTTGGAATGTCTATTCTGGGTTCTGCCGTTTCCACCTTCGCCCTCGTGCTTCCTTCGTTCATTCTGATGATTCTCATCAGCAAGATGTTCATGGCTTATATGAAGACCTCTGCTGTGCAAAGCATTTTCACCGGACTGCGACCAGCTGTAGTGGGTCTGCTCGCCGGAGCCACTCTGCTACTATTAAACGAGGAAAACTTTTCCCTGCCGAGCGTCAATCCCTGGCAGTTCTGGATTAGCGTAGCCCTTTTCATCGCCACTTTCGTCGGCACGTTCTGGCTGAAAATCAATCCCATCCGCATGATTTGCTACGCAGCCTTTGCCGGACTTGTATTGCTCTACTGATTTCCATCTCTCATCTACTTGTCCTCCGCCCCGCCCCTAACCGCATTCAACTCTGAAGTTTCAAGTCTTAATAAACAACCAACTTAGGATTTATGCAATAAGAAGTGCGCATTAATGCAAACGTTTGCACTTTTAATAAGGCATTTGATAAAAGGACAGAGGCCATCGATATTGCTTTATTTTATAACTTTGGACAAAAATTTATGCAAACAGTCTATGCACATCTATTTTAATATCGACTACCGTACCAGCTATGGTGAAGACCTTATGCTGAATGTTAAAAAAAATGACACGGTAGTGACATACCACCTATCTACGGTGGACGGTCAGCGCTGGACCTGTCAACTTAACCTCGACAAGGTCCCGGAAAGTTTAGAATATTACTACAGTGTTTACCGTATCGGCAACGAAGAGCGGCATGAATGGACCACCGTGTGTCACCGTCTTGAACTCAATTGTGCGAAAGGGGCGAACTACACCGTTTACGATCACTGGAACGACATTCCAGAGGATTCGTATCTCTATTCTTCTGCCTTCACCGATTGTATCTGCCATCGCAAACCGGTACAGTTGCACCAAAGCAACTACAGTCGCACGGTGAGACTCATCGTACGCTGCCCTCAACTGCGTGCCGGGGAGCGTCTTGCCATTGTGGGCAAGAATGAATATCTTGGAGCATGGAAGGCTCTCAAAGCCATCGACTTGACAGAGCACAACTACAACGAGTGGGTCATCGACCTCGACGCCACACGCTTCGAAAGTAATACCATGGAGTTTAAGTTCGCCGCTCTCGACACAAAGGAGGATGTAACACCGCTTTGGGAGACGGGAAAGAACCGCACCATCGAACTTCCCGAAATGTCCGACGGCGATGTGGTGGTCTACCAACTGTCACAGGCCTTCATGCCCGTCTTCAATACCAGACTGGCCGGAACCCTTGTCCCCGTATTCTCTCTTCGCACAAAAGGCAGCTTCGGCGTTGGCGATTTCGGTGACTTGAAAACCATGATTGACTATGTGGACAAGACAGGACAGCGTGTACTGCAAATTCTGCCTATCAACGACACCACTTTCACTCACACTTGGACAGACTCTTATCCATATAGTTGCATTTCGGTTTTCGCTCTCCATCCACAATACATTGATCTGCGACAACTGCCGGCTCTCAAAGACCAAAAGGAAAGAAAACGTTTCGAAGACTTGCAGAAGGAGCTAAACGCCCTGCCGCAAATCGACTATGAACGCGTGAACAATGCAAAGGACGAGTACCTGCACCTGCTCTACAAGCAGGAGGGGCACAAGGTGCTGGCTTCAAAAGACTTCAAGGAGTTCTTCGCAGAGGCCGGACGGTGGCTCGTGCCTTATGCGCAATACCGCTTCCTCAGTGAGAAATATGCTACAGGGAACTTCACTCAGTGGCCCGACCACAACACATGGGATGAAGCTGACCGTGGACATCTCTCCAATTCTCGTACAGAAGCTTATCGCAATGTATCATTCTGGTATTTCGTACAGTATCTCCTGGACCGTCAGATGAAGGCTGCACACGACTATGCACGCGCCCACAATGTCATTCTTAAGGGCGATATCCCCATCGGCGTAGCTCGCTATGGCTGCGACGTATGGATGGAACCGAAATACTTCAACTTGAACGGACAGGCAGGTGCACCGCCCGACGATTTCTCGGTGAACGGTCAAAACTGGGGCTTCCCCACCTACAACTGGCCTGAAATGCTCAAGGACGGATGTCAGTGGTGGGTACGTCGATTCCAGAACATGGCACATTTCTTCGATGCCTACCGTATCGACCACGTACTGGGTTTCTTCCGCATTTGGGAAATACCCATCAATGCCGTGCATGGACTTCTCGGACAATTCTCTCCCTCGCTCGGAATGACCCGCGAGGAAATCGAGGGCTATGGACTGCACTTCCTCGAAGAACAGTTCTGCGAGCCGTTCATCAGCGACTGGGTTCTTGACCGTGTCTTCGGCGAACGCGCTGATGAAGTGAAAAAGAAATACCTCGACCACGCTCACGACGACATCTGGAAGATGAAGCCGGAATACGATACTCAGCGCAAAGTAGAGAAAGCTTTCGAAAACGTAAAGGACCAGGAGGAACTCAACCTCCGCGACGGCCTCTATTCGCTCATCAGCAATGTACTTTTCGTACGCGACCATAAAGACCCCAACAAGTTCCATCCTCGCATCTCCGCTCAATACGGATTCACTTACGAGGCTCTTTACGACTGCGACAAGGCAGCCTTCAACAATCTTTACAACGACTACTTCTATCGCCGCAACAACCAATTCTGGTATCGTGAGGCCATGAAGAAGCTGCCCATTCTGGTGCAATCTACCCGTATGCTGGTATGCGCCGAGGACCTCGGAATGGTTCCCGACTGTGTAGCATGGGTCATCAATGAACTACGGATTCTCTCACTGGAAATCCAGTCCATGCCGAAAGACCCGTCTGTACGTTTCGGTCATCTTTCCCGCAATCCCTATCGTTCGGTTTGCACCTTCTCCAGTCATGACATGCCCACCCTTCGCCAATGGTGGGACGAGAACTGGGAGCGTACGCAAGACTACTATAATTCCATGCTCTACCGCAGCGGTGCCGCACCTCATCCGCTACCTGGCTGGCTGGCACGCGACATTCTTTCCAGACAACTTACATCACCTTCCATGCTCTGCATACTCAGTATTCAAGACTGGCTGGCCATGGACGAGCGCCTAAGACTGAAAGATGCCGATGCCGAGCGCATTAACATTCCCGCCAATCCACATCATTATTGGCGTTACCGAATGCACTTGAACATCGAAGACCTTATGGCAGATAACAGCTTCATGACAGGTGTCAAGGAACTCGTGCGTGAAAGCGGAAGATAAGTCATACGCTTACTCTTATTGACAACAAATTCTACCCAATGGGCCGTGGCTCGAGCCACGACCCATTCACCGTTTATCCATGTAGTCATAAACAGACAACCCAATGTGTCACGGTGAAAGGTGATTGTTCAATATAATCAACAAAAGGACATTTAAACTTTACGAAAATGAAACCAGTCAACATTCTATTGGCAACGGTATTCCTTCCCATGGCCATGATGGCTCAAGAAGTGAAATCTCCCGACGGCAATGTCGTGGTGAAATTCTCACTCGAAGGAAACGGCGTTCCTACCTACCAGATGACGTACAAGGGCAAACCTGTCGTCAAGCCTTCACACCTCGGACTCGAGCTGGCCAAGGACAAGCACGCCTCTAAAGGCAAAGACGAGACCAGTCTCATGGACGGATTCAAGGAGACAAGTTCAAAAACCTCCACCTTCGACGAAACCTGGAAGCCCGTATGGGGCGAAACTTCCACCGTGCGCAATCACTACAATGAGCTGGAAGTGAACCTCAACCAGCCTTCCTCAAACCGAGACATCATCATTCGTTTCCGCGTTTACGACGAGGGAATGGGACTGCGCTATGAATTCCCGCAGCAGAAGGAACTCAACTACTTCGTCATCAAGGAAGAGCACACTCAGTTTGCCATGGCCGGTGACCACACAGCCTGGTGGCTTCCCGGCGACTATGATACGCAGGAGCAGGAAACACAGGAATCAAAACTTTCAGAAATACGTTCACGTTTCCACGACGCCGTCAACTGGGAGAACTCGTCAGTTTCTGTCTTCTCGCCCACCGGCGTACAGACTGCCTTGCAGATGAAAACGGATGACGGCCTCTACATCAACATACACGAAGCTGCCTGCGTAAACTACGCTACCATGCACTTGAATCTCGACGACAAGAACATGGTGTTCGAATCATGGCTTACACCCGATGCCACAGGCATGAAGGGTTATATGCAAACACCGTGCAACACACCGTGGCGCACGGTCATGGTAAGCGACGATGCACGTACCATGCTGTCATCAAAGCTCATCTACAACCTCAACGAGCCTTGTAAGCTGGAGGATACTTCCTGGATTCATCCCGTGAAGTACTGCGGAGTATGGTGGGAGATGATTGTAGGCAAGAGTTCCTGGAACTACACCGACGAATATCCTTCTATTAAACTCGACCAGATAGACTGGAGCAAGGTGAAACCTAACGGAAGACACGCAGCCAATACCGCCAATGTGAAGAAATACATTGACTTCGCTGCTGCCAACGGACTGCAGGAAGTGCTTGTTGAAGGCTGGAACGTAGGATGGGAAGACTGGGCTGGTCACTGGAAGGACTATGTGTTCGACTTCGTTACACCTTATCCCGATTTCGACATCAAGTATCTCAATGATTATGCTCACTCCAAGGGCGTGAAACTTTTGATGCACCATGAGACATCCTCGAGTACGCAGAACTACGAACGGCATATGCCTCAGGCTTTCGCCTTGATGAAGAAATATGGCTACGACGCTATCAAGGGCGGATATGTAGGAGACATCATTCCAAGAGGTGACCACCATTTCTCGCAGTCGATGAACAATCATTACCTTTATGTAATAAAAGAGGCCGCGAAGAACCATATCATGGTGAATCAGCATGAGGCCGTACGCCCCACAGGTCTTGCTCGCACCTATCCTAACCTCATCGGCAACGAGAGTGCCCGCGGCACGGAGTATGAGGCATTCGGAGGCTCACGTCCCGACCACACCGTCATTCTGCCATTCACCCGTCTGCAGGGTGGCCCGATGGACTACACTCCCGGTATTCTTGAGACCCAACTCAAGACCTGGAGCGACAATCCCAACTATGTACACACTACGCTCGTAGGACAGCTTGCCCTCTACGTGACGATGTATTCGCCACTGCAGATGGCTGCTGACCTGCCAGAGAACTACAAGAAGTACGATGACGCCTTCCAGTTCATTCGTGACGTGGCTGTAGATTGGTCTGATTCCAAATATCTCGAGGCCGAGCCTGCCCGTTACATCACTGTGGCACGCAAGGCCAAGGGAACGGACAACTGGTTCATCGGCGGCAAATGCAATGAGGACGGTCATAAGTCCACCATCAAGCTTGACTTCCTTGACAAGGGCCGCAAATATGAATGCACCATCTATGCTGACGCCAAGAATGCCAGCTACGACAAGAATCCCAAGGCATACGTCATCACAAAGCGTACGGTGAAGAAGGGCGACGTGCTCAAGCTCACCGAGGCTTCAGGTGGCGGCTTCGCCATCTCCCTTTTCGCTAAATAAAGGAGTATCTTTAGAAGCTATAGAAACACAAGAAGCGGAAGCTCCTATAAATTTCTATAGCTTCTATAGTTTCTAAGGCCTCTATAGTTTTATTTATCTATAGTCTTTAAGGCTTCTATTACTCTCAGCAATCAAACTACACCATGATGAAATTTAAAACTCTGCTTATGGCTTTTTTAGCCGCCCATCTGTTTACAGTGCAAGCACAAGGCACTGCTCTCTCTGCCACAAATCGCACAACCGCACAGGGTATTAACCCCGACACCATGGCCTTCGATTATTATTCCCAGGTAATCATCTCACCTGAAGGCACCTCTTTCTCCTTTCTGGGTTGTCCCCCCAAGGGAAAGAAAGTGCTGCTCCGACTGTATAACGATCCTTTGGGCGGCAAGCCCATGAAAACCGTGAAGATGAAAGCCAGCGAGAAGGGAGGCTGGATGGCTACGGTGAAAGGCAACTGGAAAGGCAAGTTCTATACCTTTGATGCTTCGGGCGACAAGAAGAACCCACGCGAAACACCGGGCGTGTTTGCCCGTGCAGTGGGAGTCAATGGTCAGCGCGGTGCCATCATCGACATGCAACAGACCAATCCTGCAGGATGGGAACAGGACAAGCGACCTGCCTTGAAATCTCCCGCCGACCTCGTAATCTACGAAATGCACTTTCGCGATTTCTCCGTATCGCCGACTTCCGGACTTCAGTACAAAGGGAAATTCCTTGCTCTTACTGAACCGAAAGCCATCAACTATCTGAAAGAATTAGGCGTGAATGCCATTCACATTCTCCCCTCCTTCGACTATGCTTCCGTAGATGAGACTCACCTCGACAAGCCACAGTACAACTGGGGCTACGACCCGTTGAACTACAACGTGCCCGAAGGAAGCTACTCTACCGACCCCTATGACCCCGCCTGCCGCATCCGTGAGTTCAAACAGATGGTACAAGCCCTTCACAAGGCCGGCATACGGGTCATCCTCGATGTGGTCTATAACCACACCTTTGACCTCGATAACAGCAATTTCCAAAAGTCGTGGCCTAAAGCCTACTATCGTTTCAATGCGGACGGTACGCCCAGCAATGGTTCCGGCTGCGGAAACGAGACTGCTTCGGAACAAGCCATCATGCGCACTTTCATGAAAGAAAGCGTGAAATACTGGATTGAGGAATACCATATTGACGGTTTCCGCTTCGACCTTATGGGGGTACACGACATTGAGACCATGAACCAAATCCGCGACATGGTGAACGAGATTGACCCCACCATATATATATACGGAGAGGGCTGGAGTGCCGGACAGTGCGCCTATCCCACCGAGAAGCTCGCAGTGAAAGCCAACACTAAGCAACTTAATGGTATCGGTGCCTTCTGCGACGACATGCGCGACGCTCTCCGCGGTCCATTCAGCGATGACCACAAAGGAGGCTTCCTCGCAGGCGTACCCGGGCTGGAGGAGAGCCTGAAATTCGGCATTGCCGGCTGCATCAGTCATCCGCAGATAGACATGAAGAAAGTCAACTATAGCAAAGAGGCTTGGGCCAACAATCCAACACAGATGATAAGCTACGTTTCCTGTCACGACGACATGTGTCTCGTAGACCGTCTGCGTGCATCCATCCCCGGCATCAAGGACGATGAGCTTATCCGCCTTGACCTGCTGGCACAAACTGCCGTCTTTACCTCACAGGGTGTGCCTTTTATCCTCAGCGGTGAGGAGATGCTTCGCAACAAGAAAGGAGTACACAACTCCTACAATTCGCCCGACAGCATTAATGAACTTGACTGGGATAACCTCAAACGCTATCCTCAGGTGTTCCAGTACTATAAGAGCCTCATCAACCTGCGCAAGAATCATCCCGCTTTCCGCCTCGGCAAGGCTGAGCTTGTGCGTCAGCATCTCAACTTCCTTGAGGCTCCGCAGAATGTCGTAGCCTATGAGCTGAAAGACCTTCAGGGCATTGACTCATGGAATGACATCATCGTAGTGCTCAATGCCAATCGGGAGGCAAAGACCCTCGACATTCCAGAAGGCGACTATATCGTTGTGGCCTGCGATGGCGTCATCAACGAGCAGAGCACGGAAACCGTAAAAGGCGGACAGGTGATGGTTGACGGACAGTCGGCACTCATATTAAGAACAAAATAATAACCGACCCTCAAGATTCTCCCCAACCCTACAGATCCTCCCCGGACCTCCTTAAAAAGGAGGGAGAAAAAGGCGAAAAATCGCTAACATCTTTGCTATTCCCTCCCTAAGGGAGGGTTAGGGAGGGTCTTTAGGAGGGTTAGGGAGGGTCCTTATTTATTTTAATTATGAAAAAAATATTTTTATTCGTTCTATTGCTTATCCAAGTCGTTATGACAGAAGCACAAATCAAGGTAGACCGTATCGACCCTGCCAACTGGTATGCGGGAATGAAAGACCCCAGTCTGCAACTCATGGTCTACGGTAAGGACATCAAGTCCGCAGATGTCACTACCGACTATCCTGGTGTGCGCATCGACAGCATCGTGCGTCTCGATTCGCCCAACTATCTCCTTGTTTATCTCAACATGCAGGGAGTACAGCCAGGAACCATGACTCTCAACTTTAAGAAAGGTAACAAATCCAAAAAAGTGAAGTATGAAATCCGCCAGCGGGCCATGCGAGGCGAGGACCACATCGGCTTTTCTAACAAGGATGTACTCTACATGCTCATGCCTGACCGCTTCGCTTCTTCAAAGAACCACAACAAGCAGGTGAAGGGCATGAACGCCTATAAGGAGGACCGCACACAGCCTTCTCTGCGCCATGGTGGTGACCTTGAAGGCATTCGCGAACATCTCGACTACTTCAATCAGCTCGGAGTCACTGCACTGTGGCTCACTCCGGTGTTGGAGAACAACTCACCTGACGATGCAAACGGATTTTCTACCTATCACGGTTATGCCACGACAGACTATTACCGTGTTGACCCTCGTTTCGGCACCAACGATGACTACAAAGCTCTCATCGACGAAGCACACAAGAAAGGACTGAAAGTCGTCATGGATATGATTTTCAACCATTGCGGCTTCGAACATCCCTGGGTGAAAGACATGCCGTCGAAAGACTGGTTCAATCTGCCCGGCTGGCTCAAGGAGTCGAAAGGTACTTCCAATCCCAAAGGTACCAGCTTCCAGCAGACAAGCTATAAACTTACGCCTGTGCTCGACCCATACGCCTCGAAAGTGGATAAGAAAGAAACCGTGGAAGGATGGTTTGTACCCACCATGCCTGACCTAAATCAGAAGAACCCGCACGTGATGACCTATCTCATCCAGAATTCCGAGTGGTGGATAGAAACCGTGGGCATCGACGGTATCCGTATGGACACCTATCCTTACGCCGACCGCAAGGGGATGTCACGGTGGATGAAGATTCTCGACAACGAATACCCCAACTTCAACACCGTGGGCGAGACTTGGGTAACGGAACCGCCCTATACCGCCGCCTGGCAAAAAGACTCGAAGCTCTCCAATGTAAACAGTTACTTGAAGACTGTCATGGATTTCAGTTTCTACGATAAAATCAACAAGGCAAAGCATGAAGAGACCGATGCCTGGTGGAACGGACTGAACCGTATCTACAACTCTCTCTGCTACGACTATCTCTATGCCAACCCGTCTAACGTGCTGGCCTTCATCGACAACCATGACACCGACCGCTTCCTTGGAAACGGCAAGGACAGCACCGCTTTGAAGCAGGCTTTGGCCCTCCTTCTCACCATCAACCGTACACCGCAACTCTACTATGGTACAGAAATTCTGATGAACGGGACCAAAGAGATTACCGACGGAAATGTGCGCAAGGACTTCCCAGGCGGATTCCCAGGTGACAGCCATAACTGCTTTACCGCAGAGGGACGTACCAAAGCAGAAAATGCCATGTTTCAATGGCTCAGTCGTCTCCTCCACTGGCGTCAGGGCAATGAGGTCATAACTCAAGGCAAGCAGACGCAGTTCATTCCATACAACGGTATCTACGTCATCGCCCGCCAACTGAACGGACGTACCGTTCTGACTATTCTCAACGGCAAACGTTCCGAGGTCACAATGCCGGTGAAGCGCTATGCTGAGGTAATCGGTCAGCACACCACCGCCCGTGATGTCATCACAGGTGCTTCCATAGACCTGTCTCACGACCTCACTCTGTCTCCCCGGCAGACTCTCATCGTGGAATTCTGATACAACGAAACAGAAATAAGCAAAAAAGAGTCACGTCCAACTCTCCAAAGAGTTATGACGTGACTCTTTTTGTAAATTTGGAAGGCACTTTCTATAGAAGCTCTCTATCATTAAGAAGAATTAACCGTCACGATATGTCATTCCGCATTCAATTACGCGAATCTGAATGTTACTTGTCAACAGAAAAAATCCAGCAAAAGAGAACGGTTCCTCACCTATTATTTGTACTTTTGCAATTTCATACAAGTATTTATCTGACTTAGAATAATGATTCTGCGAAGTCTTGCTACTAAAATAGTTATTTTGCAAGCACTACTTTAAATGATTCATTCGGGAACAGGTCAAGCCCATGACATAATAAACGTTGATAACTCTCTGACGAATAAATGACAATTCTTGATCTCATATTGCTGTCCATAGCCCTGGCTATGGATTGCTTCACTGTTTCAATCATCGCCGGACTTATCCTGAAGAAAGCCGACTGGGAGGAAATTCTTTCCACCAGTTTCTTCTTTGGTTTCTTCCAGACTTTCATGCCTTTCATCGGATGGTTGGCTACACACTATTACGCTTCCTACATCGAAGCTTATGACCACTGGATTGCCTTCGGTCTGCTGGCCCTTATTGGCGGAAAGATGATACGTGACTCTTTCCGTCCGGAAGATGAGCACAACTTCAATCCAAAGAAGCTGCGCACGCAACTCATTTTAGCCGTCGCCACCAGCATCGATGCCATGGCTGTGGGCATTTCCTTCACTTGCATGGGCTACACCACCCTGTCAAGCATGGCCCTGCCGCTTACGTTGATTGGCTTGACATCATTTATTTTTAGCATTGCCGGTCATCTGCTCGGAATCAAATTCGGAAATATTGTCAGCAAGCGACTGAAACCGGAACTGCTCGGCGGCATCCTGCTCATTGCCATCGGCGTGAAGATACTCCTCAGTCATCTGCTGGGATGAAGTACGGAATGCCGGACTAGCCAAACATCGAGGGCTGGGCAAAGTAAAGTTAAAATTCATGCGACAAATGCGCTGTTTATTATAACATCCGATTCTTTCCTCCAAAAGGAATATTATCAGATGACAGAATGCCATCAAAACAAACGAATTTGATACCTTGAGTTTACAACAAATAATGATTTCAAGCTATTCTTGCAATATTTCAATCATTTTTAATATCTTTGCAAGATAAAACAGGTAGTTTGGAACAAAGGTTGCAAATAAACGACATAGGACTATTCCATGACATCTATAACAAATATTACCGAATGTTAGTTGTCTATGGAATGAGGTTCACTGCTGATGCTGTCACATCGGAAGATCTTGTGCAAGATGTCTTCGTGGAGATGTGGCAACGGCAACTTGTCTTCGTTTCCGAAATAGCTTTAAAGGCTTATCTCTATAACAGCGTACGCAACAAGGCCATCTCCTTGTTGCGTCATGAACAGGTAAAGGAGAACTATCGTGGATTGGTGGCACAAGAACCTAACTCTTCCAATGAGGAGGAGGAGGAAGACTGGATTACAGAGGAGGTGTACCGCCAGCTCTTCGAACAGATAGATAAGCT
>JBMNUW010000040.1:0-22582 GCA_050946475.1 Prevotella sp. | reverse complement strand
ATTCCGACCGTTATTCGACATGGCATTTTGTTACATGTATGGGTCCGATAGCTGAATACCTTTGGGGAATAGCCCCCTCGATTAACGGGAGTAGAATGGGGCCTGCAGCCCTGCAATGGGGTGTGTTTGTTACTTGCGAAAGTTGAATTTATTACTTTTAAAGTCATGTGAATCCCAAGATACACAACTTAGAATAATATTAGACACTATATAATAATAGTGCTCTTCCTGTATCAAAATCAATATGTTAGATTGATTCTGATGCACACAAATTAAACAAAAATGGTGGACATTCTGTCAAATCTTTAAATTTTCTATCAAAATTTCTTGCTTTTTATTTGCTCACTAAAATAATTTCACTTAATTTTGCGCGAACCAACAAATAAATAAAAATCAATTCACTAATCTACGAATTATGTCTAATCATTTAATGCATTTTCGAATGGCCTTGCTGTCATTCCTCCTTTTGATGGTTGGAAACGCTATGGCCCAGACCGTGAAGGGAAATGTAGTCGATGCTACTGGTGAGCCTATCATCGGTGCTACCGTGAAAGAGGTGGGCATGCCAAGTAATGGTGCCATCACCGACATCGACGGCAACTTCACCTTGCAGCTAAAAGGCAAGTCAAAAAAACTTGAAATCACTTACGTAGGCATGAAGTCTCAGACTGTTGACGCTTCCGCTGGAAAAGTGGACGTGGTCATGAAGGACGACGCAACAAGCTTGAACGACGTGGTAGTCATCGGTTACGGTTCCGTGAGAAAGAAAGACCTCACGGGAGCAGTAGCTTCCATCGGGAGTGACCAGCTAACTAACCTTCCTGTTTCCTCCGTAGGTGAGGCAATGACAGGAAAGCTGGCAGGTGTGAATATCACTACAACCGAAGGTTCACCAGACGCCGATGTTAAAATTCGCGTACGTGGTGGCGGTTCTCTTTCACAGGACAACTCACCATTATATATAGTAGACGGATTCCCTGTAAGCAGCATCAGTGACATCGCTCCTTCGGAAATTGAGAGCATCGACGTATTGAAGGATGCTTCTTCTACCGCCATCTACGGTGCCCGTGGTGCCAATGGTGTTATCATCATCACCACTAAGAGCGGCCACGAGGGAAAGACCGATGTTTCTTTCAATGCCTCTCTGGGCTGGAAGAAGCTCACCAAGGAAATCAAGGTGCTCGATCCTTATAACTTTGCCTACTATCAGTATGAGCTTGGCAGCACCGACTATGGCAACTTTGAAGATTTGGATATCTGGAAGTCTGTCGAAGGCAATGACTGGCAAGACCAGCTCTTCGGCCGTACCGGACTGCAAAAACAGATGAACACCAATGTCAGCGGTGGTTCCAAGGACGTCAAATACAATGTGGGTTATGCCCGCAATGACGAGAAGAGTATCATGGCCGGTTCCGGATACACCAAGGATAACATCAACGCTAAAATCAATGCTAAGCTGAACAAATGGCTGAGTCTCGATTTCAACGCACGTCTCTCTTATGCCAAGATTAAAGGACTTAGCGGAGGTGCTGAGACCAATCAGAGCAACGCCGCCAACTCTATCGTGGCTGCTACCATCAACTATCGCCCGATAGAACCGTTACAGGCTAATGATGAAGACGAGGAAAACTCAACGAGTACGCAGCGTAGCCCTATGCAACGCGTGGATGCAACCTATAAGGTTCGTCGCCGTTTCCGTCAGGACTACAACGCAGGACTGAACTGGAAGCCTTGGGAACACATCACCTTCCGCACTGAACTTGGTTTCGGATGGCGCTACGACAACACGGACCAAGTGTGGGCAGCCGATGCCGTGCAAAACTCAAAATACGGCTACAACGGCCAGCCTCAGCTTCGTTTCGAGCGCAGCGACTATCGCAACTGGCGCAATGCCAACACTGTGACCTATGACAACAATAAGCTGTTCGGCGGACGTGACCATATCAATGTGCTCTTGGGACAGGAGTGGAGTTCCAATAAGGAAACGGACAGATATAATACCTCCGTTGCTTTCCCTGCCACGATGACCATCTCCGAAGTGCTTGCCAACGCAGCAGCCGGCACTGCTCTCCCAAATGAAACGGATATCAATGCCGACGATAATCTCCTTTCTTTCTTCGGTCGTGTAAACTACACATTAGCCGACAAATACCTTGCTACCTTTACGCTCCGTGCCGACGGCAGCTCTAAATTCGGTGAAGACAATCGCTGGGGCTATTTCCCCTCTGTAGCTTTTGCCTGGCGCATGAGCGACGAGCAGTTCATGAAGAGCACCAGCAAATGGCTCAGCAACCTGAAACTCCGTCTCAGCTTCGGTACAGCAGGTAACAACCGCATTTCCAGCGGTCTGCTTACCACCACTTATTCCATGGCCTCTACATCTGCCAAGCACCCCGGCTTCGGCGAGACATCTACGTCCATGATTGAGCATGGAAGCTATCTGGCAAACCCCGACTTGAAATGGGAAACAACCATCACCCGTAACTTCGGTATCGACTACGGTTTCTTCGACGGAAGAATCAACGGTACCCTCGATTTGTATTGGAACACCACCAAGGACTTGCTCATGAGGGCTGAAGTTCCTTCTGCAACAGGTTACAGCTATCAATATCAGAACTTCGGACAAACCTCCAACAAGGGTGTCGAGTTCACGGTGAACGCCGTATTGGTGGACAACAAGAATTTCTCTCTCAATGCCACTGGCAACATCGCCTGGAACAAGAACAAGATTGACAAGCTTAATACTGACAATCCCTGGCAAAGTTCCAGTTTCGCAGGCAGCACACTTGCCAAATACGAAGATTTCCAAGTAACCGAAGGCAGCAGTCTCGGCGATGTCTACGGCTACAAGACCAACGGTTTCTTCACCGTATATGATGCAGAAACCAATCCTGACGGTGAACTCATACTCGACGGAACTACCTGGAAACTGCGCGACGGCATCAGCGACAACAGTCCTACCATCACTGGAGGAAACTATTATCCCGGTGGCTTGAAGCTCGTATGCGACGAGGATGGAAATCCCATCAAGCAGAAGCTGGGCAACACCGTTCCTGATGTGACCGGCGGATTCGGCATCAACGGAAGCATCTATAATTTCGACTTCAACATCTTCTTCGACTACTCTCTGGGCAACCAGATTGTGAACGGTACGAAGCTCTGCAATGCCTTCTATCATGGTTCTTCACGAAACTATAACATCGTGGACGACTTCACACTTGACAAGCGCTACACATGGATTGACCCTGAGACAGGTCTGAACCTCGGTAAGATCAGTTCCTCTACCGTTGAATATTACGGCGGTACAGAGGCTGTGATGGCACGTCTGAATGAAATCAATGCCGGTGCCACCATCTACAATCCTGCTTCAGCAACGAACATGCAGCTCATCGACTATGCTGTAGAGGATGCTTCTTTCTTGCGCCTCAACACACTCACCGTGGGCTACACCTTCCCGAAGAAATGGATGCAGCGTTGTTTTATCGACAATCTGCGCATCTACTTCACTGCTTATAATCTCTTCTGCATCACCAGTTACGACGGCTACGATCCCGAGGTGGATACCAGCAGCAAGAAAAACCCAATGTGCCCGGGCATCGACTATGCAGCCTACCCAAAGAGCCGCACCTTCATGGCCGGAATCAACATCAACTTCTAACACGACAACAAGCATATCATCATGAAAAAGATATTTCCTGTGGCAGTCCTTTCTGCCGGAATGCTGGTCCTCGCCTCATGCTCGGACTTTCTTGACCAGAAGTCTCCTTCAGAGCAGGACACGGAGAATGTCTATAACTCCGAATACTACACAAGTCTTCAAATCAACAAGATATATGGTCAATTGACTCAAGACCGCACTTATTCGCAGGACTTTGCCTTCATCTATCTCATGAACAGCGACTGTGAACTGGTAGACGGTCTGGGAAGTGACGCAACAAATACTTCCAGCGAACGTGGTAACATGAACTACAACTCTGACCCGGGCTGGTCTAAACTCTCAAATTCATGGACTGCCATGTATGATGTCATTGAGCAGGCAAACCTTGCCATCGACGGTATCGAGAACCACAGCTCCATTTCTGACGAGAGTTCCATGCAGCGTTACCTGGGCGAGGCACGCGTACTGCGGGCAATGACTTACTTCGACCTGCTGCGCACTTTCGGTGATATTCCCATGAAGCTGGAGCCTACAAAGACCGACCTCAGCAACGCATACTTAGGCAAAACCGACCGTGACACCATCATGGACACCCTCATGGTAGACCTGGAGAAGGCTATCGACGAGCTGCCTTGGGCAGGACAAAACAGCTACACCACCGAGCATGTCACTAAAGGATATGCTCACGCACTGCTGGCTCAAATAGCTCTGACACGTGCCGGCTATGCCATTCGCGAAAAGGCAAAGGACGGCTATGAGACAGCCAGTTATTCTGATGATACCTATCCCACCCAGCGCCCCGGTTCTGCAAAGCGCAAGGAACTGTATGAGCTGGCACTGGAACACCTCACAGCTGTCATCACGAGTGGAGTTCACCAGTTGAACCCCTCCTTTAAAAACGAGTGGTATCTCCTCAACCAACTGACACTTGACGAGACTTATCGAGAGAATCTGTTTGAGATTCCCATGCTCCGCAACGTCAGTGGTGAACTTGGTTATACGGTCGGTGTACGTATGAACGGCATCACTTCAGAATATGGCTACGGCAACTCTTCAGGAAAGATGAAGGTGACCGCTCCCCTCTTCTACTCTTACAAGGACAGTGACCTGCGCCGCGACATCACCTGCTCACCTATCCAAATCAAGGAAGACAAGGACGTGAACGGCAATACAGCTACTGTAGAACAGAATCTGGGCAATGCGCCCTTCGGCCTCTATGTAGGCAAATGGGACCCCAGAATGGAAAGCGATACATGGCTGGCTGAAAACAAGGCTGCCTCTGCAAAGCACATGACTGGCATCAACGTAGTAAAGATTCGTTACTCACAGGTACTTCTGTGGTATGCTGAAGTGATGAACGAACTTGCCGGACCTGACGGACGCTACTCCGGCGACGCAGGCATGACGGCACGCCAGGCGCTTGCCATGGTACACGAACGTGCCTATGACTCTGCCAATCTCTCCATTGCACAGGAATATATCAACTCCCTGCCTTCCGACAAGGACGGCTTCTTTGATGCAATCGTAGACGAAAACGCTTGGGAGCTTGCAGGTGAGGGCGCTCGTAAATTCGACCTCATACGCTGGAACTTACTCGTTGATAAAATCAAGGAGATGAAGACAGCATATCTGGAAGAACTGCAAGACGGCACCTACCAGGAGACCGTTTACTTCAACTACTCAAATACTGCTCATACAAAGCTCGACATGAGTAGTATGACATGGAACGGACTGCCTTCAGGAAAGTCAGAGTCAGACTACGACGGCAGCTTTACCTCTTTCGGAGGCAGCGATGTGACAAAGACCAGCGATAAGCAGGTATATGTCAATCTGCCTTCCATCTCCAGTGGTCTGGTACCGACCACCGTATCAGGCGGCACCATTACCTTCTCTGAGCCAACAGTCAAGAACCGCTATCTGATGCCTATCGCCTCGACGACCATTTCGGCATCCAACGGTACACTGCACAACTCTTACGGATTCTCAGACTAATGTTCTCAACAAGCACTATCAAGATGAAAAGATTCAGAAAAATATATTCGGCAGCAATACTGGGTCTGATGGCCCTGTCTTCCTGCACCGACGGCCAGGACTGGAGCGTAGACAGCACATTCGACCGTCTTTTCGGCACCCAGTCGATTACGGTGACGACCTACGACACAAAGGTGGCTGTAGCATTTGATCTTATGCCCGATGCCACGGGTTATCAAGTGGAAGTGAGTACAGACTCTCTCTATGGTGACGATATCAACACCAATTCCATTCTCGACACGCTGACCACCACACCTGATACCATCTATAATCTGGCTGGTGACACAAAATACTATATGCGCATGAGGTCCATCGCCGACGGCAAGACTTCCAGCAAATGGGTATATTATGAGAGTGGCAGCGGCAACGCATACTTCAAGACTAAAGCTGAACAGATATTCGAAGATGTGACCTCCGACGACTATGATGACAGCTACATCACTGTCAGATGGGATAGCACAAAGACCGTCACCTCACTCACCATCTCACAAGACGGAGAAGTGGTAGATTCCGTCATACTGACAGATGAACAAAAGACTGCAGGCACTTATACCTTCACCAACCTGACGGCAAGCACGACGTATGAGATAAATATCTACAACGGAAGTGCAAAGCGCGGTACGCTTACAGTGACGACAGCTGCTGCAATGCCTTCCGCCAACTACAAGTACACGCTGCCCACAGGTACAACGGTTATCTCTCAGGAACTCATTGACCAGTTAGCTGCCACTGCAAAGGAAAAAGCAGGAAGCGAGACAAGCTACAGCGTCACCATCGCCATACCTGCCGGCTCAGAAGTGAGCGTAAACGGTACAAGTGATGACGGAAGCGTTTCTGCCCTGACCATCCCCGACGGCATGGCCGTGAACTTCTTCGGTCTGTCTGGTGGTGATACCCCGACACTCACATTCCCGAAGACTATGGACCTTGCCGGAACACACGCCTACATCACTTTCCAGAATCTCAAGTTAGTAGACGACGGCTCCAACTACTTTGTGAACCAGTCGAACGCCACAACAATAGACCAGTTCTCCATCACAGATTGTGAGGGCAGCGGATTCGGCAATGCCTTCTTCCGTCTTCAGGGAAGTAACACTAAAGTAATTACGAACCTCACCATCACCGACTGTATCTTCCATGATATGTGCAGCGGATACAGCTTCATACACGTCGACGCAGGCTCAGGAAAAGGCGTGGTAAAGAACATCAGCATCAGCGACGCCACGTTCTACAATGTGGCAACGGGCGGTAAGATGTTCATCTACTCAAGGAATACCGACATGGAGTCTATCGTAATAGACCATATCACCGTGTACAACAGCATCGGTAACAACAACTATTTCATCGATTTCGACAAGAAGACCGGAGCGAAGGCCGACAAGTTGACCATCAGCAACAGCATCTTCTCTAAGCAGCCTGACGAGGGCACCAAGACCATCCGTACAGCAGGTACCTATACCATTGACAACTGCTACATCACCAATGATTTCTTCAAGGTGTTTGACGGTGTCACCAGCTTAGACGCCTCTGCAACAGATGTGTTCAATGACCCGGAGAATGCGGACTTCACCCTCAACGCCAGCTACTTGAAGCTCAACGCCGGCGACAGTCGCTGGATTACAGAAGAATAATTACATCAGGGGCAGAGGGGAAACCTTCTGCCTTCAAAACAACTTACGAAAAAACAAGAAAAAGCCCTGTCTACAATCCGAAAGGAAAAGACAGGGCTTTTAACTAAGACAAAACAAAAATGAGACGACTTTACTTTAAATCGGCACTGGCAACTTTCTTACTGGGACTCACCAATACAGCGATTGCACAGACTTTCAGTGGTATTACCGGGGAACAGAACCATCAGAACACGCCTTCGGGATGGCCTTCCGTAGCTCTTCCACAGCTTCCTGAAATCACATCCGATAACACCTATACCATCACTGACAGCAATTTTGGTGCAACTGCCGACTCAACCGTAGACAACACGGCTGCCATTCAGAGTGCCATAGATGCCGCAGCTGCAAACGGAGGCGGCATGGTGGTAATCCCTGCCGGTACATGGCTCTTCGGCTCCAACAGTCAGAATATTGTCATGAAAAGCAAAACCATTCTGCACCTCGCCGCTGGTGCCAAGTTGAAACTGGCTCCCTACGGTGATGCTTCCAACGAGAAGAAAAATTTCATCACCTGTTCGAGCGGTGCCACCGACATCGTAATTGAAGGTGAAGACAAGAATACTTCCATTCTCGAAGGACAAGGCGCACGCTGGTGGCTGGCAAGGGAGAATGGAGAGGCTTTTCATCCGGGAGCATTCATCCGCTTCCCGAAGGGCCGGCGATACCTCATCCGTAATCTGAAAATTCAGAATTCACCGGGTGTGAACATCACCATCAGTCAAAGCGGTAAAGCCAGCGACGCCACCATCCATGACATCATCATCCGTGAACCGGCTTCGGAAGCCGGGAAAGGGAAAGCTTCGCACAACACCGACGGAATTGCCATGTGGGGACCGCGCATCAACATCTATAACTGCGATATCAGTAACGGCGACGACAATGTAGTGGCCGATAGCGAAAGCCAGTACATTCATGTCTGGGATTGTGTTTTCGGCTATGGCCACGGTGCTTCTGTAGGCAGTTACACCCACAACGTGAAGCATCTCATCTACGACAACATCTCTTTCACCAACACTACTTCCGGCGTCCGACTCAAGACGGGTGTCAACAGCAACGGGTCCTTGAGAGGTGGCGGTGAGGAAGATTTCACCTTCTCCAACATGACGATGACCAATGTGCGCTACCCCTTCTCCATGGACTGCTTCTACGACAAGAACTATACTACTCCCGAAAACGACAAGGCGAATGCAAGAGTCTATAACGCGGACAGCACACCCAGCTATAAGAATATTCTGCTCAAGAACATCGTTGCCAAGGGTAGCACCGACTATGCCATCTTCCTCTACGGACGCCCCGAGAGCCACATAAAGAATGTGACGCTCGACAATGTCCAGATTGAGGCTTCCAAGGGTATCAACGTGCAGTTCGTAGACAGCTTGCGGTTTATCAACGGCTCAAAGATTACTCCGGGAAACGGTGTCATGTGGACTTCTAACTATGATGTGACGGTCTTCGACGAGTGCGGCGCGACGGAGCTTTCTGAAACAGGCGACGTTACTGAAGATGGCTCATGGACCATCAGCAGCGACACGCAGACATCTTCGAGCAAAGGTGAAGCTGCCTATGAAAACGACATCACCGTGACCAACGAAAAGGGAAAGTCATACGACAAAGTGAGCGACTTCAACGGTTTGAAATACAGTGCCATGCAGAGCACCATTACATTTCCGGAAGATAAGGAAATCGTTCAAATTGATTTCTACGGTCGCAACAATACGGATGAAGTTGCCTACATCGGTGAAGTCAACGGTGTGGAGTATGATGAAAATACCTATACATTCCCCGCTGATAAAAGTGTTTACAAGACTTACAGCATCAGCTTCTCACAGCCGGTAAGCAGTCCGCTGACATTCACCATCAAGAAAAAGCAGACTGTTCTTGCCATCACCCTGCATTATAAGAATAAAGTCAGCGACGGCATCAGCATGACGAAAACCGGCGGTAATTCCGGCAGTGCCATGGTTGTCTATGATATGACGGGAAAAAAGGTCGGCAATATGCAAAATGAACTGGTACAAAAACTTGCTCCCGGCTACTATATTTCCAAAGGACGCAAGTTTGTTGTGTGTCGTTGAAATTTTAGTCTGAAAATATGCTTTCCTGCAAGTTCCTGACTGTGGAAGAGTAAAAGCGGACTGAATGAAAACATCATAAAAAGCGGTGAAACGGAATGTTCCTGTTCTGTTTCACCGCTTTCAGTTTATGTTTCAAGACTGAACCTGATTGCCCAGCCGTACCACATTCGTCCCCATCTGCTTGTTGATTTCATCTACTGCCTTGTTCACCTTCCTGCTTTTGTCGTGCCTCTCCGCATTAAAGTCAAACAAGCTCGTCTGCACACCTGTCTCGCTCTGGAGATTGTAAACGGTAACCCCGGCTCTTTTGTAACGATAGCCGGGAACAAAGATTTGATGAAGCAGAGAAAGTGCTGCGGCGGAAAGCTCATCGGTAAGATTCGTAGGAACCGACAACCGCAAATGAATGGTCTTCTCATATTGCGGGAGGTCGGTACGATAGGGATTTGTGGCGATGAAAACAGAAAGGTCACGCGCCACGGAGTGTTGGGCACGCAAGCCCTCTGCACAATCAGCCGCAAAGAGGCTTATGTAACTTACCAGGTCTTCATACGAACTGGTCATCTTGGCAAATGTCTGCGTACTGGCCATGCTCTTCTTGGGACCCGGGTCGCGCATGGGAATGCAATCGATGCCGCATAGTTCCTCTCTCGTTGCGATAAGAGGGGACGGGAAGCCCTCGAGCCTCAGCAAATCCGGAGAACTATGCACCAAATCGGCAGCCGTTGCAATTCCTTTTGCCACGAGTTTTGCCTGATGCCGCCTGCCTATTCCCCATACATCTTTTATCTCGGTAAGTTTCAGTGCTTTCTCCCGTCGTTCATCGGTGTCGATAACGCAACAATGATGATATCCGGGATATTTTTTCGCAAAATGACTCGCTATCTTGGCCAATGTCTTCGTAGGAGCCACACCGATACTCACCGAGACATGAACGTAATCTCTCACTTTCTGATAGAGTTGTTCACCCCACTCCTTGAGATTTACTTTCACATCCGACATATCCATGAAAGCCTCGTCGATGCTATATTGCCAGAACTTCGGAGCCTCCTGCCTGAGAAAGTCCATCAACTCGTCGGAGGCTTGTTTATACCAGTGGTGATCGGCTGGCAGAAAAACTACGTCAGAAAGATTGGGGATTCGTTGTTTGAGCTTGAAAATCGGTTCTCCTCTTTTGATGCCCAAAGCCTTTGCCTCTTTGGAAATAGCCACAACGGCAGCCTCCCCGGCAGTGACCACCACCGGCTTACCCACGAGTTCGGGCCTTCGCTTGCGTTCGAACTCGCAGAATGCAGAATCCACATCTACAAGCAGATACATCGCCATCTTTTCGAGGAAAACAAGCAAAGGAACGGACAGACCGTCCCGAAAAATTCATACAATATCTTACAACGCTCCCTTGGTGGAGGGCAATTCAAAATGATAAATGTCTCTCCGCACTGCCATTTTCAGACTGCGAGCCAATGCCTTGAAAATTCCTTCTATCTTATGGTGCTCATTTTCACCTTCTGCCTTGATGTTGAGATTCATCTTCGCAGCATCACTCAGACTCTTGAAGAAATGGAGAAACATCTCGGTAGGCATTTCGCCTATTTTCTCCCGGTGAAACTCCGCATCCCATACCAGCCAGGGACGACCGCCAAAGTCGAGAGCCACCTGACAAAGACAGTCGTCCATCGGAAGGCAGAAGCCATAACGCTCTATGCCCCGCTTGTCGCCCAGGGCTTTTGCGATACACTCGCCCAGTCCCAGCGCAGTATCTTCGATGGTGTGGTGCTCGTCCACATTGAGGTCTCCCTTTGTATGTATGGTGAGATCCATCATGCCGTGCTTGCCGATCTGATCCAGCATGTGGTCGAAGAAGCCCAGACCTGTACTGACATCTGTCTTGCCCGAACCGTCGAGATTGATTTTCACATACACATCTGTCTCCTTGGTGACACGATGCACCTCAGCAATGCGTTCTCCGGCAAAAAGCAACTCGGCAATTTTCTCCCAGGTCATGCCGTCACGATCGAGGATGAGCGCCTTGCATCCCAGGTTTTCTGCCAGTTGGGCGTCGCTGTCTCTGTCACCGATGACATAGCTGTTGGCAAGGTCGTAAGCAGGGTTGTCGATATACTTCTTGAGCATCCCTGTTCCGGGCTTTCGCATCGGGGAATTGTCTTCCGGGAAATGCCTGTCTATCAGTTGATCGTCGAATACGATTCCCTCCCCTTCCAGTGTCTGCAAGATGAAATTGTGTACAGGCCAGAATGTATCTTCAGGGAAAGATGCCGTGCCCAGACCGTCCTGATTGGTCACCATGACAAGGCGGAAGTCGAGATGCTGGCAGATAAACCCGAGATTCTTAAACACGCCTTTTCTGAATTTCAGTTTGGCAAACGAGTCTATCTGCTCGTCTTCCGGCTCTTCAATCAGAGTGCCGTCACGATCTACGAAGAGTATGCGTTGTTGTTTCATGCTTTTATGATTGCTTGACTTAAATCGATTATTGCTTATCAGCTCCTATTCGGGCAGTTCTTTCGGTGTCTTATCCGATTCCTCCAATTCCGGGCGATTTGTTCCCTCCACATCGAAATTCACGTTTCCTATGCCTCCTTCCGAGGTACGGGCTTCAACGGAACCATACGCATAGTAGAAATTCAAGAGGAACCACATTCCCACATAGTTGGAAATGAAGGTTATACAAGTCGTCACGACGAAAGTAATGATGCCGAAAGTGGAAGGCAATCCCGAAACGTCACCACCGTCTATACCAAATTGGTTGATGCTGCCGGCAAAGGTAAGGATGCCGACGGGAATATTGATAATAAGCTGGATGACATAGTAAATCAGTGCCACCAGCAAGAGCAAGCCCAGCAGGAAACCGTAACGGCGATAGCCTCTCCGCAGAAAAGACCCCATCACGGACTTCAGCTTTGTCTGCGGCTCCATCATGTATTTCATGAACGAATAACTCATAGGCGGAATTAGTGCCACAGCGAAAATGAGCAAGACCAGACAAACCAGACCGGCGACTTTCAACACCTGTGCGAATAAATAGGGTGAGCTATTCTTTGTCAGCGGAATTGCCACAGCCATTGTGATAAGTACAATTGCCACTCCGATGAGAATGCCTAACAAGGTCAATTTCAGACTCCGGAAGTAATTGAAACGGACCGGCTGACCATTCAGCATACTGAAGAATCGGCCTGACAGGAAAAAGAGGACACCATAGAATGCCAGGATAAAGACCACTGTCCCCGCTAACAATTTGATGGAGTCTGTCACAGACAGGCCTGCAGACGGCATCGCCGAATAAACAGTATTAAAACAGAGATACACGCCCACCACCAGAGAAAGAATCAGAGACGGCAGCCACGTACGACGCAGAATGGTCTTGAAATTTTCCTCGAAAAGTTGGTATGCGTCGGCTATGCAGGCCTTGACGCTTCGAATTTTATAGAGTTCAGTATTCATTGTTAAGGTACTATTTTAATTGGTGAAAAGCATTTATTTTTCCAAGCTCCGCCTGCGAAATTCCGCACAGGTCACGGCGGTGGCAATGGCTACATTCAGACTCTCAGCCGTCTCGCTCTCCGGCGGGAAACTGGGAATGAATAGTCGGCGGGTTACCAGCCTTCGCATCTCGGCAGACAGCCCGTTACCTTCATTTCCCATTACGATGACACCGTTTTCCGTAAGTGTTTCCTTATAAATATTGTCGCCGTCGAGCAACAGTCCGTACACGGGGACTTCCTTTGGCAGCGCACGCGTCCACTCCGCCAGATTGGTATAATGAAGGCGCACGCGTGCAATGCTCCCCATCGTTGCCTGTACCACTTTGGGATTGTAGGCATCGGCAGTGTCGCGCGAGCAAACGATATGCTTGATTCCGAACCAGTCTGCCACGCGGATAATCGTTCCTAAATTGCCGGGGTCCTGCACGCCGTCCAGGGCGAGGACCAGTTGATGCAAGTCCACATTATCTGCCTTTCCTTCTTCCGGCAGGGGAAAAACGGCGAGAACTTCCTGGGGATGTTGCAAGAAGGAAGCCCTGCAGAGCTCTTCCTCGCTAACGGTCAGCAATTCGGTTTCTCCGCAGCGAATGACTTGTCCGTCCTCTTCCGTTCTGCAATTTCCCGAGGCAAAGCTGTCGGCGTTGCGCTGCATCCATTCTTTTGTTCCGACTACCAGCCGGGGCTTGGCATGAGCCAGCAAATCGCCCACCACCTTAGGGCCCTCGGCCACAAAGAGTTGCTCTCTTTGTCGAATCTTTTTCTGTTCTAAAGCGTGTATGTATTTTAGTTTTGCCTTGCTTATCATCTTCCTTGAGGTGTGAGCGTTTCCGCTCTCCGTTTACGCAAAGTTAAGCATAATCGGTCTAAGCATGGAAAATTTAATGTTAAAAGTTACCACATGAAATAAAAAAACGGCTTTCTGCGTCTTTCGTAAAATTTTCTTTACCGCGGTGGCAAGGGGTACGGGGAATTTTATGTACTTTTGCAAAAGAATGCAATTCAAAAAATCCATTTTCCGTCATTGGCTGATTCTTCTGGCCTTGGTATTGGCTTCGTGCAATGTCTCGAAGCTCATACCCGACGACCGCTATCTTTTAGAGAGCGTGGAAGTGAGAAGCAATGATAAGAATCTCGATGGATCAATGCTTCAGTCGTATGTCCGGCAGAAAGCCAACTCTAAATGGTTTTCCATCTTTAAAATCCCGCTCGGCACTTATTCGCTCGCAGGAAAGGATACCACGAAATGGATTAACCGCACACTGCGCAACATGGGCGAGGAACCCGTCCTTTACGATTCCGTCCAGGCGCAGCTCTCCGTGGCTGACTTGCAGCAGGCGATGCGCAACATGGGCTACATGCACGCCACCGTCACTCTCGAGACTAAGCGCAAAGGCAAGAAGCTGAAGGCAATCTATCATCTCAACCCCGGCTCTCCTTTCTTCATCAATCAGATTCATTACGACATTCAAGACCCGCAGATTGCCACCGTATTGACAAATTACCGTGACCATCAGCAGAAAACGAAAGTCAAGACAACAGAAGACCAACCTATCAAAAAGGGGGACCGATTCTCCGTAGACCGACTGGACCAGGAGCGCAAGCGCATCACCAAAATCCTGCTCGACTCCGGATATTATCGCTTCCACAAGGATTTCATCGTCTATTCAGCCGACTCCTCACGCACCAGCGACCAGGTAAACATCACCCTGCACTTGCTCAAATACCGGACTTCGGCAGACACTGTCGAAACACTTCATCCGCGTTTCACCATCCGAAAAATCCACTATGCCGACGGCGAGGGCGGCAACCTGCATCTAAGACAGAAAGTGCTCGACAACGCTACCACGATGCATGAAGGACAATTCTTCAGCAGCTCTGACTTGCAGAAAACCTATAACAACTTCGCCCGACTGCAAGCCGTGAAATATACGAACATCCAGTTCCAGGAAATTCCGGATTCGCAGCAGCTCGACTGCAACATTCTGGTCAGCACCAACAAGCCTTCCACCATCTCTTTCCAGCCGGAAGGCACCAATACTTCGGGCGACCTCGGGGCGGCAGCCTCGCTCACCTATACCAACAGAAACCTCTTCAAGGGTTCCGAACTCTTCAGTCTGGAACTGCGCGGGGCTTTCGAAGCCATCACCGGACTGGAAGGCTATCAGGACGAAAACTACGAGGAATACAGCGTGGAGGCAAAATTGCAGTTCCCCAGATTCGTCGCACCCTTCCTCTCACACGACTTCAAACGGCGTAGCTCGGCATCGTCTGAGGTGGCAGTCAGCTGGGACTTGCAAAACCGGCCGGAATTTCACCGCCGCGTCTTCTCCGCCACCTGGAGATACCAGTGGGCAAATCCGAACCGCCACACTTCCTACCGCTACGACTTGCTCAACTTGAACTATGTCTATATGCCTTGGATCAGCGAGACCTTCAAGCATGATTATCTCGACAGTGTCTCTAATCGCAACGCCATCCTGCGCTACAATTATGAAGACCTCTTCATCATGCGCACGGGATTCGGACTCTCCTACAATAACGGCACTGACGCCTTCAAAGCCAACATCGAAACGGCGGGCAATCTCCTGAAAGCGCTGGCAAAGCCCTTCGGCATGAAGAAAAACGACCAGGGGAAGTACACGCTCTTCAACATCGCATTCGCACAATATGTCAAGTTCGACTTCGACTACACGCACCTCGTGCAGTTCGACGACCGCAACACCCTGGCACTCCACGGCGACTTCGGACTGGCGTGGCCCTACGGCAACAGCACCGTCCTGCCCTTCGAGAAACGCTATTTTTCCGGCGGTGCCAACAGTGTGCGCGGCTGGAGCGTACGAGAGCTTGGACCCGGCAAGTTCAGAGGCACCGACGGACGCATCGACTTCATCAACCACACCGGCGATGTCAAACTCGACCTCAACGC
Source organism: Prevotella sp. (assembly GCA_050946475.1). Classification (GTDB taxonomy): domain Bacteria; phylum Bacteroidota; class Bacteroidia; order Bacteroidales; family Bacteroidaceae; genus Prevotella. The sequence goes on along the minus strand of JBMNUW010000040.1, from coordinate 6,719 downwards.
GGAATGGCGTACTTACCTTTTCTGGAAATTCAACGGGGCTGTCTTCATCGATGCCGGCAACATCTGGACGCTGCGCAACTATGAAGAGCAACCTGGAGGACAGTTTAAGGTAGATGAATTTTATAAGCAGATTGCTGTATCCTACGGATTAGGACTCCGGCTGAACTTCGATTATTTCATTCTGCGTTTCGACATGGGTATGAAGGCCATCAATCCTGCCTACGAAACGCAACAGGAACATTATGCCATCTTCCATCCCGACTTCAGCCGCGACTTCACCTTTCATTTTGCCGTAGGTTTGCCTTTCTGATTCTTGATTTTATTTTGTCGGCTTCTGATATTTTCCGTCCACCTTCAGTGGCTCGGCATGTAAGCTGATAATGGTGTTGCGCCCGTATTTCCTGCGCAACTTTTCCTCAATGTGCGAGGCATGCAAATGGGCTTCATAGAGCGACATGTCACCCGGCATCCTCACGTGCATGTCTATGGCAATGGTACTGCCTATCTTCCTGGTACGAAGATGATGCAGCTCACTCACCTCCGGCTCCGACAGGGCAATGCGCTCAATGTCCTGTTCCACCTGCCTTGGCAGACTTTTCTCCAGAAGTTCGTCGAGCGAGGAACGAAGCAGCTTCAAGGCGGTAACCACAATGAGCACTCCCACTATCACGGCGGCAATCGGGTCGAGCACCGTCCATTTCTGACCGAGGACGATAGCGCCTCCGATTCCCAGGGCAGTGCCTACCGACGAGAGGGCGTCGCTGCGATGATGCCATGCGTTGGCTTCGAGAGCATCCGAATGTACGCTCCGCCCCACTTTCATCGTGAAACGATAGCACCATTCCTTCAATGCGATGCTGACGATGGCTGCTGCGAAGGCAATAACACCGGGGGTGGGCAGTATCACACCGTGCATCACCTTCCATATTTTCATGGTTCCGTTAAAGAGAATGAGGATTCCCACAAAGAGCAGCGCCATGCCGATGAGGGCGGTGGCGAGGGTTTCGTATTTTCCATGACCGTAGTCATGGTCTTCGTCCTGGGGCTTGCTGCTCAGTTTCACGAACACGATGACGGCGATGTCCGTCAGAAAGTCGCTCAAGGAATGGACGGCATCGGCTATCATGGCAGCCGAATGACCTACAATTCCGGCTATCAGCTTCATCACAATGAGCAAGGCGTTGACGCAGCTGCCGGTCAATGTCACACGGTAGATTCTGCGCTCCCTGTCGGCAGCCTTCCCGGTGTACGTCCTCCCTTCTGTCGTCCTGTCTTTTTCCATTGTTCTTTCTCCTTCTCTTTACAAGTTCGTTGATGATTGCATTCGAAATTCCCGGGCACCTGATTGCCGTGCCCTCCTGCAGGCGTTTCGCTTACTGATTTTCACACCGGCGGTACCATTCGGCAAGTGCCTTCCGCGGTGTACCCTGACGCACGATGGTATCCAGTTCCTTGCGTGCCTCCTTGTTTCGCCGCAGTGCCAGCAGGGCTTCCACGCGCGACAGCCGGTAATTGCGGTTCACAGGGTCAAGGCGGATTGCCTCGGCATAGTCATATACCGCCACGTCATACATCTGCCGGTCCATTTCCATGCCTCCCCTCACTGCCCATGCCACGGCAGAGTCGGGGAAATTGGCAACGATATTGTTGATTTGGTCCAGTGCTTCCGTCTTCCTGTTATCGGCATCGTTGAGCAGTGCCAGTCCGAGTTGTCCCTCGAAATATCCGGGATAGAGTTTCAGCAGATGCTCATAGTCGAGCCGAGCGAATCCATATCGGCGCAGCTTCTGATTCACGAAGGCACGATAGTAGAGCGCGGCGAGGTTGTCGGGGTCGTGGTCCAACACATAGTCATATTCGTTCTTGGCATATTCCCACTGTTCCAGTTCCACGTTCCAGGCAGCCTTTTCCAGTCGCAGGGGCAGTGAGTCGGGATGATAAGCCAGTCGGTCCGTAGCCGCCTGCAGACTGTCACGGGCGGGACTTCCGCCGTTCTGGGCACGAAGTCCCAGGGGCAGGAGAAGGAGCAGGGGCAGGAGGCAGTGTTGAAGCGAAGCTAAATATTTCATTTGCGGAGTTTTTGTTGTAACGAATTGGTTCTTCTCAGATAGGTGATGAGCAGCACCACGCTGCAGAAAGCAACGGCAAGAGAGAAGATGTAAGCCACCGATGCAAACGAGTCGTAAAGACCGTGAAGCAGGGCGGGAATGAAGAGGGCAAGCACATAGAGCGACCGGCGGTAGCGCGGATAGAGATTGGCACAGGCAACGAAGTAGCCGCAGATGCCGCACCAGAGCGCATGAATGAAGGGCAGACAGGTCAGACGGGCAATGTTCAGAATGAAGGCGGTGGTATAGTCAGCCTCGATGTTCACCTGCGTCTGATACTTCACGCCCTCGAATACACCGAAGGCGATACCCGACATGAGACCGTAGTAGACCAGTGTCTGAGGCAGCATCGGTTCCTTGGCGCGTCTCACCAGCACCAGCAGCGGCACCATCTTCACAAATTCCTCTGTCAAGCCCACGCCCAGCACAAATCCCACGATGTTCAGCGGGAAAGGCGTCTCTGTAAAGACATAGAAGATATTGAGGCGATAGAGCAGACCGAAAATGACGAACACCATAATCTGGGTGAGGAAGAAAGTCCTCACCGTGGTTCCCAGCTCCACCTGGCGCGTACGGAAGAAGTAGTAGAAGAAGAGACCCCATATCACCGAGAAGTAGAGCGACACGGCATAGAAGGCAAGATAGCCGCCTATCGGGAACAGCATGATGACAGAGAGCGACAGTCCTACCACTGCCAGCACCATGAGGCGCTTGTCCTGGGTGTAGTCGTGGTCAGTCATGTCCTTGCGCGGCCAGATGAACTCGCGTCCGATATAGGCTAATTGCTGTCTCAACGACCCGTTGTTTTTCACCTTGGGATGCAGTCCGGCGCGGTCGAGAAAGTCCTCAATGGTACCTTCCTCTCCGGTCTGTGCATCGCGGGCCTTGTCACGCATCAGCAGTTTTCCCTCTTCCACAAAGCGGGCCACCACACTTTCATCGTAAGGCCCGTAGTCAGTTGTATTTCTCGTTACGTAAATCATATCCCTTTTTACTTATACGATAATCTCATGACCGTCAGCGCTCTTCCGGCAGCATTCTCGCGGCAGTGCTCTTCCGACGGAATCCTCATGCTATTATATTTTGTGCAAAGGTATAAAATAGGTTTGAAACGCTGTCATTCAAACTTTTTTTAGTTGTCGTTTCTAACGTTTTTTAATAATTTTCTTTCCCCTCTCCCCTGCTTTTCCTTCCGCTTTGCTTCGCAGAACGGCACTTTTGGAGGCAGTCCGGGCAGATTTGTTCCTCATCTTATAGCATTTATGAAAAATTATACTTATTTTTGCATGAATATTTATTTCTTGACAAAGTAAGCATTCATCCGTTATGAATAAAAGAAACTTGATAGCAATGAGCCTTCTTGCCTGCGCAATGGGCGCTCAGGCACAGTCCGACGAGGCTCTCTGGCTGAGATACCCTGCTATCTCGCCCGATGGCAGTACCATCGCATTCAGTTATAAAGGCGACCTGTTCACGGTAGGTACCTCGGGAGGACAGGCAACCCAGCTCACCACCAATGCTGCCTACGACGCCGTGCCCGTGTGGAGTCCCGACGGCAGAAAAATTGCCTTCGCCAGCAGTCGCGAGGGCAGCACCGACGTCTTCGTAGTCGACCGCAACGGCGGCACCCCTTCCCGACTGACTTTCAACAGTGGCAATGAGACGCCCGTGACATGGCTCAACGACAGCACCGTGCTCTTCAGCGGCAAGTTCATGCCGACAGCCTCAAGCATCGTGTTCCCGGGCAACAGTTTCCCGCAGATCTACAGTGTCACGCTGAGTGCCCAGCGCCCCAGGCTCTTCTCGGCAATCGCGATGGAGGACATCAGCATCAACAAACAGGGCGACATCCTCTATCACGACAAGAAGGGTTACGAAGACTGGTTCCGCAAGCACCATCATTCTCCCATCACGCGTGACATCTGGCTGCTGCACAAGGGGGCATACACCAAACTCACCGATTTTGAGGGCGAGGACCGCAACCCGTGCTGGGCTCCCGACGGCAACAGCTTCTACTATCTGAGCGAACAGGACGGCACGAGCAACGTATGGTCACGACCCGTCAAGGGTACAGCCACGCAGCTCACCCGCTTCCAGAAGAATCCTGTGCGCTATCTCTCCGTGGCTGGCAACGGCACGCTCTGCTATACGCAGGACGGGGCTCTCTATGTACAGCAGCCCGACGGACAGCCGCAGCGACTCACCGTACATATCACAGCCGATACCAACGACAAGGCGCTCATCCGTCAGACTCTCACCAGGGGTGCCACGGAGATTGCGGTGTCGCCCGGCGGCAAGGAACTGGCATTCATTGTGCATGGCGACGTGTTCGTAACGGCAGTCGATTATCGCACCACGGTCCGCATCACCGATACGCCCGAGGAAGAGCGCGGACTGTCCTTCGCTCCCGACGGACGCAGTCTGACCTATGCCTCGGAGCGCGACGGCCTCTGGCAAATCTATACGGCGAAAATCAAGAAGGACAAGGAAAAGCTCTTCTGTTACAGCACGGGCGTGGAGGAAAAACGGCTCTGCCCCGACGACCACGTGCAGATGATGCCTGCCTTCAGTCCCGACGGAAAGAGCATCGCCTTCTTCGAAGACCGTGCCGTGCTGCGTGCCGCCGATGTCAAGACGGGCAAGATACGCACACTGCTCGACGGCAAGTACAACTATAGCTACAGCGACGGCGACATCGGCTTCGAATGGAGCCCCGACAGTCGCTGGCTGCTCTCCACCTACTGCGGCAACGGCGGATGGCAGAACACCGACGTGGCACTGGTGAAGGCTGACGGCAGCGGCGAGTTTCACAACCTGACGCAGAGCGGCTACACCGACGGCAATCCCAAATGGGTGCTGGGCGGCAAGGCAATGATTTTCTCCAGCGACCGGGCGGGCTATCGTTCGCACGGCTCATGGGGCTCGGAACGCGACGAATACATCATGTTCTTCGATGTGAACGCCTACGACCTCTTCCGCATGGACAAGGAGCACCGGGCACTCTACGACGAACAGCAGAAACAGATTGCCGAGGCAAAGGAAGAGAAGGAAAGCGATCCTGCCGTGAAGAAGGAGGAAAAGAAACCGCTGGAACTGAAGTTTGACCTGGAAAACTGCCGTGACCGCGTCATCCGTCTCACCGTCAACTCTTCGCGGCTGGGCGACGCCATTCTCGACAAGAAAGGCGACAACCTGTACTATCAGGCTGCCTTTGAGGGAGGCTTCGACCTGTGGCAGCACGATTTGAAGGAGAACAAGACGGCTATCGTGGTGAAGAATGTGGGCAGCGGCTCCCTCGTGGCTGATTCCTCACTCACCAACGTCTATCTCTGCAATGGCGGCATCAAGAAATACAAGCTGGGCGACAAGACTACGAAGGCTGTGGAGTTTGAGGCTCAGTTCAACTATCGTCCCTACAAGGAGCGCGAATATCTCTTCGACCACGTGTGGCGCCTGATGAAGGAGAAGTTCTACGACCCCGGTCTGCATGGTGTCGACTGGACTTATTACGGTAAGACGTATCGTCGCTTCCTGCCTCATGTCAACAACAACTACGATTTCGCCGACCTGCTTTCCGAGATGCTGGGCGAGCTCAATGCCTCGCACACGGGTTCGGGCTATGTTGCTCCGGGAGCACGTTATGCGACGGCGCGACTGGGACTGTTCTACGATCCGACCTGGGAGGGTAACGGTCTCAAGGTTGCCGAGGTACTGAAGCGGGGTCCCTTCACGCAGAAGGCAAACGACATGAAGGCTGGCTGCATCGTGGAGGCAATCGACGGCACGCCGGTAGGCAGACAGGACTGCAGTCCGCTGCTCGACGGCAAGGCGGGACGCGACGTGCGCGTCACGGTTTACAATCCTTCCACGAAGAAGCGTTTCGACGTGACGGTGAAAGCCATCAGTGCCAGGAACGAGAACGAACTGCTCTATCGTCGGTGGGTCGACCGCAACCGTCATCTCGTAGACAGTCTTTCGCACGGGCGGCTGGCTTACGTTCATGTAAAGGCAATGGATTCAGAGAGTTTCCGCACCGTGTTCAGCGAGCTGCTCAGTGACAGAAACCGCAGCCGCGATGCCGTCATTGTTGACGAGCGTCACAATGGCGGAGGCTGGCTCCACGACGACCTCTGCACGCTGCTCTCGGGCAAGGAATATCAGAAGTTCATCCCTCACGGCAAATATATCGGCTCTGACCCCTGGAACAAATGGAACAAGCCCAGTTGCGTGTTGATATGCGAGGACGACTATTCCAACGGCCACGGCTTCCCGAAGGTTTATAAGACGCTCGGCATCGGTCAGCTCATCGGCACTCCTGTGGCAGGCACCATGACTGCCGTATGGTGGGAAACACTCATGGACCGCAGTCTCTACTTCGGCATTCCGCAGGTAGGGTGTCAGGACATGGACGGTCGCTTCAACGAGAACCAGACGCTCTATCCCGACGTAACGGTTTACAACTCTCCGGAGGATTTCCTTTCTGGTCACGACACCCAGCTGGAGCGTGCCGTGAAGGTCATGATGGAAACGGTCGACCAGGAGAATGCCGCGAAAACAAAGTAATTTCAAATATAGTTTTGACTGCTCTCTAAGCCAATCAAGTCTATAATA
>JBMNUW010000039.1:0-23074 GCA_050946475.1 Prevotella sp. | reverse complement strand
GTTAATTTCTATATCATCCATCGATAAAAGCGATGAATAAGGGGGAGGTTTTGCAATAAAAAAAGTAACTTTGCAAGCAAAACAAGGCGACAAATGAAGGAAAGAAAATCAAAGTTGGAGAGAGACCAACAGACCATCCGACTGATGGTGAGTCTCTATTGCAGGCACCATCTGGGAGCCAGTCAGGTTCCTCAGGAATATCAGGAGCTGGCCGACTATGCCTGTCATCGACTGGAACATTGCCGATGGGGCGAGCGAAAACCTGCCTGCAAGGACTGTCCCTCGCATTGTTATGCGCCTGAGAAGCGGCAAAGAATAAGGGAAATTATGCGTTGGACGGGACCACGGATGCTGTTTTATTCTCCCCGTGCTGTAGTGAGACATCTGTGTCAGAGTGTGTTCAATAAAAATAGTATTAACAAAGAGAAATAAATGGAAATCAGGCAATTACGTTATTTTGTCAATGCCGCAAAGACCTTGAGCTTCACCGAGGCTGCCCGTTTGTCAAATGTGGCGCAGAGTACTCTTTCACAACAGGTGAAACAACTGGAGACCGAATTAGGTGTGCCGCTGTTTCATCGGATGGGCAAGCGGATACAGCTCACCACTGAAGGGCAGACTTTTTTAGCAGATGCACAGCGATTGCTTGATGATGCCCGGCAGGGACTGCAACGGCTTTCCGACATGAAGGAACTGCAGGGCGGCAGTCTGAGCATAGGTCTCGCCTCCGGCTTGGGTCTCTCTGCTTTGCTTACGGATGTGCTTACCGAATACAACAAGCGGTATCCTAAAGTAGTGCTGACCATTCATCAGGTGGCGGCTCCCTTACTGCCTGACAAAATAAGAAAACACGAACTGGACCTTGCCATGACCTTTACACCCCAGGAACTTGATGCGGACCTGCATGTCGAGCCGCTTTTCGCAACCCGCATCTGTGCCATTGTCAGCGAGCACCATTCCTTGGAGTCCCGTCAGTCGGTCAATTTGGACGAAGTTCTCCGTCATCCATTGGTACTGCCCAGCCGTGATTTGCTTATCCGCCGTCGCATGGACGCCGCGGCCCGGTTGCAGGGCTTGGAACTCCTCCCGCAGGTGGAGATAGACGACTTATCACATATTATGTACATGGTGCGCAGCGGTCGATGGGTCAGCATGTTGCCCGACGCGGCCACGTTGGCTGTGAGAGGACTTGTGCATATTCCCATCAAGCCAGTCATACCCTTGCCCACATCTGTCCTCACGCTTTCTGACACCTACCAACGCAAAGCCGTTACAGAATTTCTACGACTGTTAGGTGAGAGTGCCCGCCTGCTATTACAGACCAGCAATGAAACCTGCGACATTTGTGGTGAGGCATTCCTTGCAAAATAGTTTCAGGCAAGATTTTGAAACTTATTAACTTGTAAATGACTTGCAATTTACGCGCAAAAAAGTCTTATGTCAGAAGAGCTATTGGTCATCGTACGCACTTTAAAGCACTTCCATTGAGCCGATTTCTATTTTTCTATTATCCTAATTTTTATACCTCTATCATACAAATATCTTTTGTCTCCAGGCTTTTTATAGTACTTATAATCATTAGGTACTTTATCATACATATCACCTAACAAAATATCATTAGTGTCCCGTTAAAATCGGGACGTATAAATATTAATCAAACAACCCCGGAATGAGGGGATCTAATTGTTCTTTGACATCATTGAAATTAGTCTTTTCAAACAACTCTTTAAGTGTAGCCTTGTCCGTCAAAGAGATGCTAAGGATTTGCAAGACCTCATTGGTTGAACGTTCCAAATGCATATCGTGTTGGACTATTGCCACAAGACAGTAGGCGATAATGACAGCGCTGATTTGGATTCTTACGGCGTTCTCTGTAACGCCCCAGAACTTCTTAATCTTCAGATGTTGCTTCAGCCATTTATGGAAAAGCTCAATCTGCCATCTGTTCTTGTAGAGATTGGCAACTTCAAGTGAGGTGAGATGAAAGGCATTCGAAAGAAACGCAAAGTCTCTGTCCTGCTCCTCATCATGGAAACGTACGAGCCTAAGTTTTTCCGGATACTTTTTCTGCGAGTTCTCTTTGGTAAGTTGTATCTCTGCGTCTGTAAGGACGTTCTTGGGTAGCCTGCGTCTCCATTTGATGCATTTGTACTGCAGATTCTTTTTTGCACGGACGACAAAGAAAGACTTCACCAAGTGGATGTTGTAAAGCTCCTTGAAGGCATTGTAGCCACGGTCGAACACATAGTAGGAGCCTGGCTCATAGGGAATTTCTTTCATTGCCTGCGAATCATACACTGATGCGGTCGTGATGTGGTAGTATGCGGGAACTGACGTTTCCAAGTCATACAGGAAATGAACCTTCACGCCTCCCTTCCGCTTGCGGAACTTTGCCCACCAGAAGACTGACAGACAAAGAGGTATGGTTGTTGAATCAAAAGCGTAGACGTTGCCGCCAAGCTTGAATATGTCAACTATCCTCTTCTTTCTGGCTTGCTCCATCATGTAGAATGCGAAGTCTTCGAATATGCGGTAGTACCGTTCCTGATTTGCCTTTGCCAGTGTAGTTCTGGCTATGGGCTTTCGTCCCAACCCCAAATGGTAGCACTTGGACCGATGGGCTTCCAAAGCGACAATCAAGTCACGAAGACTTTCCCTATTGCTGAGCTGTCCGAATATCAGAGCCAGGAGTTGGTTCCAGCACGTGAAGTTCTTGACGTATTTGTCTCCGTTATACTTGCGGACGAGATAGTTGAAGTGGTTCCTATCCATAAACGATATCAGCTGGGCAAAAACGTACTTGTCTTGGAACATATGCATTCAATGTAATATTGATGCAAAGTTACGAATTCAAGTCCGTTGACTCCTATAAATGGTCGTAAAAGACTATGTTTCAATAATTTCAAAGAACTCTTAGTCCACTTTTACGGGACAGTAGTGATTCCGACTATTAATTTTTGGATATATTATGGATTGACGAGACTTGAACTCAATGGGACTTATCAAGCACTTTGCGGATTTATACGATACTAATTATTTTGTCAAACTGTCTGCACATTCAGTATCACAAATTATTCAAAACCAAAAAGACATCATAAGGAAAGGTATGTTTGTTGTTCATTGCCCATAATGTAACAAGTCAAATTATTCAGTCTTCTCATTTCATGGTAACTTACAGTCATTGCATATACATTGAATCAGATTCAGTTCTAGTAGAACCCTTCCATTATTCCCACACAGACTATAAAATAGAATAATGGGTACAATTTGGGTGCATTTTCTAATCCATTATAAATAACAAAAAAACGCCAAGTCGCTGAATGTAAGCGACTTGGCGATTAGTGACTGGTGATTCCGCTGGGACTCGAACCCAGAACCCACAGCTTAGAAGGCTGTTGCTCTATCCAGTTGAGCTACGGAACCCTAGCTCCAATAAAGCGTTTGCAAAATTACACATTAATTGGTAAAAAGCCAAATTAATCTCGTGTTTTTTTATAAATCTTCCGGTTTCTTCTATACGTGTCCCGTCAGTGTAAACCTCAGATTTGTGGAAGTCTTACTGGTTGAACTTGGCCAAAAGGACATATCGTCTCCGCATCCAGCGATGATATAATCTGGAAATCCACCAACGATGTGATGCCATAAATATCAGGCCTATGGTAAGAATGATAAGATAAGCTGTCATCTCGCTGAATAGCGTATTGATGACATGAAAGAGGAAGAGCGGAAGAATCAGGCATGCGAAAAGGATAACAATGTTAATATAGTTTGTTTCCACTCCGCCTTTACTGATAAATTTCTCGTTAAGCGGCACTTTCGACTGACTGATGGTCACGTTTTGTAGTAGTATGTAGTTTTGGAAACCGGCAGTGAAGGCGGCATAGGCCACCAGCATGAGCAGATTCCATTTTCCCGTTATCACTAATGGTAGCAACAGCAAGAAGGGCAGTAGCAGACAACTGCAATAGAAATAATATTTGGCGAGGAGCAGTTGAAGCAGGCTTTCGTGTCTTACCATCAAGGCATTGATAAAGTTTGCTTCATAGGATAGTCCACGTGAGAGTATCATGCCACTGAAGATAGTAAAGCAATAGAGACACCAGTAATTGGAAAAGAGCGTGTCATCGTAGACGTTGCTGAAGATGGTGATGAGTGATACCAATACGCAAATGGCGATGGCGGATAGCATGCTCTTGCGAGGATTCTTGTTGCGTGTGAGAGAGTTGATTTCAAGTTGGATGAAAGTGCCAACCAGTCCGTTCTTCTTCAGAAAGTTGAGAGTGAGGGCGGGATGTAGTCGTGTACGCTCCGTCTTATTCAGTTCTGCCCAGATGCTGCGCTGCTGCATTTCCCTGTTGACCTTGGTAACAAGGACAAACACCATGAAGAGTACGAGAAAGGGAAGAGGATTGCCCAGCTCAAGCCATTCACCGAGAGGACGATAGAGTCGAATGTAGCCTGACGAATTGTCTGTAATGAGAGGCAGAAACATCGGAACATAAACGGGAATAACGAGAAGCCACCAAAGAATATGCCGGGTGCCGAGGGTGTTAATCAATGATGCTATCTGACCGTTAAGAAGAATGGCAAGGTGAAGAAAGAGAAGCAGCAGCAAACTCGTCCACAGACCAAAACTAAACAGTACCGACATGAAAATGTAAGGCACAAAGAAAAATAGCCAGAACCAGTTGAATCCGGACATAAGCTGGCGTATCACAAGACAGTCTATGCAACGACGGCGAGGAAGAGGCAGCACGGTGTAGGGACGGACTATCTGGCTGGGTGTCTGTTGCAGGGCCGCACGTAACGCGAAGTCTGTGACAAGAATGAATGGAAGCGCCATTACGATAAGGTGCGTGGAGGTGAAGTCGTGCGTTTCGATGGCTATCATAGCAAAGCATACAGACAAGAACAAGAGATAGATAGCCGCGAAGGCGACGAAGATGAATGCCATCAACTTTGCCTTTCTGTTGGCTCCGAAATTCTTATCGCGTTGCTCTGCCAGTTTCCGATGGCTGGTAAGCAGACGGTAGGTCTGAAAGAATGAGAGGTTCCCCACGACTTATAGAATTAGGTGTTCTTTATATAGACAAGGTGTGCTTCCTTTATCTGAGATCTACAATCTCTGCTTTCGGGAAATCCTTGGAACGAAACGTGAAGGTACTGTTCGGAATATTCTTTGACTTGAAATTGCGGATGGAAATTTGAGTCCAGTTGCTGCCCTCTCGCATGCTGATTTTCGAGGGAATGCTGGTCTTGGAGTTTACGGTGATGTATACTTCCTGCACACTACGTTTCTTGTTTTGTGCCACCATGTGCACCAAGTAGTTGGAACCTTTGCGCTGGTAGGAAAGATTATAGCCCTGTTTGTACATCGTGAGGAAAGTGTAGGGGTTCATGCGCATGCGCTTTGCTTCCGTTGGCGTTGAGATGTTCACCTCGTTTGTGTTTTTCATGTAAGTCCACTGTGTCTTACCGTTATACCAGACAATGGCCTGTGGTGTGGTGGCGTGAAACTTGTTGCCCTTGATGGCAAGAGTGCCGCTTGTGGCCTTGATTTTAGGGCTCGACACTGTGAACGACGCAGAAGCACCTCCGCGCCGTCCAACCACGGACGCAGTTTTGTCGAGTATTTTTCGAGCCTGAGCACTGTTCTGGGCGTAAGAGCCAAGAGTGAGCATCAAAACCCAGCAAAGAATCATCAATTTTGTTTTCATATTTTTCGTTTCCTTTCTTTGAAAAAATGAATTTCCTTTTATGTCCTGTTAATTGCCATGAATTTGATTGAGTCGTTGGTTCAGGCTGTTCTCGTCGGCAATGAGCACTTCTCTCGGTTTAGAACCTTGTGCCTCGCCCACGATGCCGGCCTGTTGCAACTGGTCCATCAGTCTTCCAGCTCTGTTGTAACCAATTCTGAATCTTCGCTGAATCATGCTGGTTGAGCCCAGTTGACTCATTACTACGGCATGTGCTGCCTCGTCGAAGAGCTGGTCAAGAGATGCTCCATTGGCATCTCCGCCTCCGCTGAAGCTGGTATTGTTGTCATCGGCGGGTTCAGGCAGTTCCATGGGTTGTATGGGACCGGGCTGTTTGGAGATATAGTCGTTGACGGCTTCGATTTCCGGAGTGTCCACGAAAGCACACTGTACGCGGACGGGTTCGCCGCCGGCAAGGAAGAGCATGTCGCCTTTACCCACCAGTTGTTCGGCTCCGGAACGGTCGAGGATGGTGCGCGAGTCTATTTGTGCGGTCACGCGGAAAGCCATACGGCCGGGGAAGTTGGCCTTGATATTTCCAGTAATGATTTTCGTGGTGGGTCGTTGCGTGGCGATAATCATGTGGATACCCACTGCACGAGCCAGCTGGGCTATGCGGGCGATGGGGAGTTCCACCTCTTTGCCAGCCGTCATGATAAGGTCGCCAAACTCGTCGATAATCACTACGATATAGGGCATATATGCATGACCGTCAGCAGGATTGAGCAGATGATGTACAAATTTATTATTATATTCGTCGATTTTCTTCACCTGTGCTTTTTTCAGCAAGTTGTATCGGTTGTCCATGAGTACGCAGAGCGAATTGAGCGTGCGTACCACTTTCTGCACGTCGGTGATGATGGGCTCGTCCTCGTTTTCGGGCAGAGCTGCCATGTAGTGAGGCGCAATCTTATTGTAGATGCTGAATTCCACCTTCTTCGGGTCTACCAGCACGAATTTCAGTTCATTGGGGTGCTTCTTGTAGAGCAGCGAGGTAATGATGGCATTCAGTCCTACGGACTTTCCCTGGCCTGTGGCACCTGCTACGAGCAGATGAGGAATTTTAGCAAGATCTACCATAAACACCTCGTTTGTGATGGTCTTGCCCAATGCCATTGGCAATGCCATCTTCGTGGTCTGGAACTTCTTGGTGTTAAGCACGCTCTCCATCGAGACTATCTGCGGATTCTTGTTAGGTACTTCGATACCGATAGTACCTTTGCCGGGGATTGGCGCGATGATACGGATGCCCAATGCCGACAGACTCAATGCAATGTCGGCCTCCAGTCCGCGAATCTTGCTGATGCGCACGCCTTCCGCGGGCGTGATTTCATAGAGCGTGATGGTAGGTCCGATGGTAGCATTAATCTGGCTGATACGCACTCCGAAACTGTTGAGCACTTCCACGATGCGCGCGTTGTTGGCCTTGATTTCGTCCATATCCACCACGGGCTTCGTGTTGTATTTCTTCAGCAGGTCGCAGGTGGGGAACTTATAGTTTACGAATGGTTCAAGCGGATTGATAGGTGTAGAGAGGTCGTGCTGTGTTGAAGTGAGGGTCTTGCCCGTAGCGAGGGCTTCTTGTTTCACTTCATCAACATGCAGCTTTTCCGGCGCATTCTTCGTCGTAATATCTGGTTGAGGCTCGGATTTGGCAGTTGGCGTCTTGGGCTTGAGTTGCTCCATGTCTGTGAGGTCGACCACGGTAGGAGCTTCTTCTTCCTCTTTCGACGGTGATACAGGTTCCACCTTATTCTCATTGACCGGAGCGGCATCGGGTGTTTCGGTTGTTATCTCGGCTTCTTCTTCATGGGGCGTATTGACGGTCATTTTCACCTTGCTGGTGATGTATTTCACCGGGTTGAGCGTCTTGCGCACCACCTCAATGGTCTCGCTGCTGAGGTAGGTAAGGAAGATGATGGCCACCACAATAAGTACAGCTGTCAGTCCCGGAGCTCCCACGAGTGCTTCAAGATGCTCCACACAGAACATGCCCTGTCCGCCGCCCGGATTGAAGAACATTCCGCCAACGAAGGGAGTAAGAAACTTAGACAGTGTAACGGAAGTCCAGATAGCTATTACTGAGAGGCAGAGGAACCACTTGAGCAGGTTCACCTTGTAGACACGCATCAGCTTGAGAGCCACCAACATGAAAAACACGGGCAAAAGAAAGGCTGAGAAGCCCAGGTTGACCGAGATGAGATAGTAGGAGATGATAGCGCCCCAGGAACCACAGCTGTTCTGAAACTCATGGTCTGTGTTAATCCACTCACCCGGCCGCATATGTTCCAGAATACTCTGGTCGGCCTGCCCGGTAGTGAGATAGGAGCACATCGAGATAAAGACGACGATAGACAGAGCGAGCATCAGAATTCCCAACAGGAAATCCGTTGTCTCGCTCTCAAAAATATTTCGAAAGCCGACCGCCTCACCGAAGCTCTTCGATTGGCGCCCAGATTTTTTTCTTGCCATTTTCTTGCTTTTCTTCTATTTCCGTTTAGTTACTGCAAAGTTAACTACTTTCTGTTTAATTCCAAAAATATAGGGATGGAATTTCTTCAATTTTCCAATATATCATTTCTTCACGTGCCTTTGTTTCCCCATGTGTAAAAGAGGTTCTCGCAACTATTTTTGCCCTCGAAAAATATTTAACGGTCAAACCTTTCGATAAAAGGTATTTTATTCGTAAATTTGTAGATGTGGTATTTTTCTCCACGTCTCAATAGTATCTTAGGTGATACAATAGTTTCAGATATTATTTATGAAATGGATATTTATCTTCGTTCCGCTATTTGGAATCGGTTATGTAAGCTGGCATCTCTGGCAACTTCTCCCTTGGGGCAACTTGTATAAAAGCCTGGCAATCGGACTGCCTGTGGCAGCTCTTTTCTTCGTGTTCTCCCTTGGCGGACTGCTTGACCGGCTACCGCTCAATCTTTCCACTGTCATCTACGAGGTTGTCACATCCTTGCCTTTCATCTTCCTTTATCTTTTTCTGATATTTATCGTGCTCGACCTCGGTCGTCTCACGGGGCTGGTACCGCGGAGCTGGCTCCATCATAACGGCACAGTGTCGCTGGTCATAACGGGAATTTTGTTTGCTGTTTTCCTTTATGGCAATTTGCACTATTATCATAAACACCGTGAGGAGATAACACTTGATTCGCATGGAAAAGTGAGCCGGCCTTTGAAGGTGGTGATGCTCAGTGATTTGCATCTTGGTTTCCATAATCGTCGGGCAGAACTTGACCGCTGGGTGAAACTCATCAACAAAGAACAGCCCGACCTTATACTCATTGCAGGTGACATCATAGACATTCGCGTGCACCCTCTGCTGTTGGAACACGATGCGGAGGCCTTTCACAATCTGTCCGCTCCGGTGTATGCCTGTCTGGGCAATCATGAATATTACAGTGGCAGTGTTGCAGCACAGCGCTTCTATCACGAAGCGGGCATTCATCTGCTGCGCGACAGTGTTGCCACGGTGGGCGACTTGTGCATTGTGGGACGAGATGACCGTACCAATTTCGGCAGGGCTTCACTTGCCACACTGATGAAACAGTCGGACCGAAAGAAATATGTCATTGTAATGGACCATCAGCCCTATCATCTCGAAGAGGCACAGCAAAACGGCGCAGACTTCCAGTTGAGCGGTCATACGCATTACGGACAGGTATGGCCCATTTCCTGGATAACGGATGCAATTTATGAATGTGCCTTCGGAGCCTATACCAAGGGACATACTCAATATTACGTTACCTCTGGAATGGGAATCTGGGGCGGCAAATTCCGTATTGGAACAAGGTCGGAATATGTGGTGGCACATCTGACTGTAAGTAACAAATAAATATGAATTGCTTTATTAACAGATGTTGAATGGCAATTTCGGATGGCATATTTTGCAATGCTGAATGACGTATTTCTCAATGTTAACTGGCGTATTTTGTAATGCCAACTGACGTGTATTGCATTGCCGGATGCCGCATGTTACAATGCCTACACGTAGCGCGTCTTATGCAGATAGCTGACATCCTTTATACTGCAAATCACTCTTATACTGCAAATCACTCTTATATTGCAAGTTATTCTTATACAGCCTTATACAGCAAGTCAATATTTTCTATACTCCAAATCAACCTACATCGTAAGTTAAGTCAGTATCAAACGTAGTATGAATCGGCGTTCTTCATGACGTGTCCTATCTGGGGCAAGATTCTGCTCTACCTGGGAAATGATTATGCTCCACGTGGGGAATGATTGTCACCCACTTGGGAGATGATCGTGCCCCACGTGGGGAATGATTGTTTCCCAACTGGGTCTCGTTCTTGTCCCACTCGGGACAAGTCATGATTCCTATTGGAATGCGTCATGTATGATATGGATTTAGATGATGGAAGATACTGTAATTCTCTGTGAATGAAGTAGATTCAAACTCTAAATTAAATGAAGTCCGATGGCTGGATATGCAGTTTGCATTGTCACGATTCACTGTTTTTATAATTACAGATTTTATAATTACAGAGTAGGTAGTTTGTAACAACAGGGACAAGCTGTTTAACGTGGCTTCAAATAAAAAAATAATGCCGGTGATAACTGCAATTGGTTATCGCCGGCATTGTTTATGTAAAAACAGGAATGTCTGTTCTATCTTATCATTAGCAAGTTAAAACATTTGGTTTATCCGTAAGTCTCAATCAGATATTTGATGAATTGAGGGTCATTGAAATTCACGGTACCCTCGTCGGTCTGGTTCATCTTGCCGATTTTAGCCATCTCTTCGTCAGAGAGCTTGAAGTCAAAGACATCAATGTTTTGCTTCATGCGCTCAATATGTGTTGATTTCGGGATGACAATGATGCCTCGCTGAATGAGCCAGCGCAGGGCCACCTGTGCGGGAGTCTTGCCGTAGGGCTTTCCAATGGCAGTCAGCGTCGGATCGGTGAAGAATCCGTTTTGTCCCTCTGCCAAGGGTGCCCATGCCATGGTCTTTGTTCCAAATTCATTGAGATAGGGCTGTATGGTGTTCTGCTGACTATAGACATTCGTCTGCAACTGATTGACCATCGGCTTTATCTCAGCGTGCAAGGCGAGGTCCACGAAGCGACCGGCCTGGAAGTTGCTCACGCCGATGGCTCTGACTTTTCCCTCTTTGTAAGCTCGTTCCATAGCGCGCCATGTACCATAGTAATCACCGTAGGCCTGATGGATGAGCAACAGGTCGATGTAGTCGGTTTTCAGCTTGCGCAAGCTCTCTAAGATAGAGGCGTAGGCCTTTTCCTCTCCGGCATTGCTAATCCACACCTTGGTGACAATGAACAGGTCTTTGCGGTCCACGCCACACTTGCTGATGGCATTGCCTACTCCTTCTTCATTAAAATATGCCTGGGCTGTGTCTATGAGTCTGTAGCCCACCGAGATAGCATCGAGCACGCAGCGCTCGGCTTCTTCGGGTTTCACTTGAAATACGCCGTAACCCAACTGTGGCATCACGACGCCATTGCTTAATGTGATTGTTTCCATTTTATTAGTCATGAATTTTATGGGTTCCTATGGCTTTGGTGATACCCAAATCCATATCATCGTAGATAGTGCTCTTGTTCAAGTCCATATCGGCAATGGTCTGCATTTCCGCATCGGTGAGCTTGAAGTCGAAGATATTGAGATTCTCTGCCATGCGCTCTTTGTGGACCGACTTGGGAATGACGACTACGTTGCGCTGGTTGAGCCAGCGAAGCACCACTTGTCCCACAGTCTTCTGATGGGAGTCGGCAATGGCTTTCAGCTTAGCGTTGCTGAAAATACCGTTGTTTCCTTCGGCAAACGGAGCCCATGCCTCATGCTGTATGCCTTCCTGTTCAAGGAAAGCATGGGCTTCTTTTTGCTGGAACCACGGATTGGTTTCCAACTGGTTGACGGCTGGTTTTACTTCATTGTGCAAGAAAAGGTCTTGCAGGCGCTCGCTGGAGAAACTTGTCACGCCAATTGCCTTGATGCGTCCTTCCTTGTATAGCTTTTCACAGGCGCGCCATGCAGCATAGTAGTTGCCGTAGGGCTTGTGGAGCAGGTAAAGGTCCACATAATCGAGGCCCAGCTTCTTCAGCGAAAGGTCGAAAGATTTCAGTGCGTCCTCATATTCATAATCTTGCACCCACAGCTTAGTGGTAATGAATAGGTCCTCACGTTTCAACCCACTGTTGCGGATGGCATTGCCGACCCCTTCCTCATTCATATACGATGAGGCTGTGTCAATCATCCGGTAACCCACTTCGAGGGCATCGCTAACTATTCGCTCAGTATCTGCCTGAGGAACTTGATAGACGCCGAATCCGATAGCCGGCATCATCACTCCGTTGTTTAATCTTACTTCTTTCATTTTGTTGTCCGTGTTTTTGTCTGTTGTTTTAACTACTGCAAAATTAAAGGAAAAAGCGATGACGGCTATTATCTTTTTCTGCTGAATATTTGCACTATTCGTGGTTTTTATTTATTTTCGTACCATGAATGACAATCAATATCATACGAAGGAAAAAGATCCAGTAGGTTTCAAGTTTTTGAATACGGTAAGTGAACTGGACAGGATTGACATTGCCGACCCCGTCCTTCATGTGCTATGTCTGAAAGGGGGCATGAGTTTTGTCTTTCAAGAGGTTTATTATCATGTGGTACCTTCCGACTATGTGATTCTCCCTAATGCCTTGTTGGCTTCCGATTTTAAGGAGAGTCTTGAGTTCCAAGGCATCATCATGGTGTTGTCAGAACATCAAGTCGGCACCATGGCGCTTAACAGCAATTATGGCATTATCGGTCATTTGTCACTGTTGCGCAATCCCGTGATGCAGCTCACGGAAGCGGAGATGGCGGAGTGTAAGGAAGATTTGCTGCTGTTGCGGCATCGGGAAGCAGACCGTCAGCATTTGTTCCGTCACGAAATGCTTTCTCACTTGCTGCTGGCCCATATTCTGGATCTCTTCGACATTCATGCCAGAAGGTATCATGCTGAGGCTGTGACAGAGCGACATACTGAGCTGTTAAGACGTTTTATAGCGATGCTCTATCGCGGAGACTATCGTGAGCACCGTGATTTAGACTATTATGCCTCGGCACTTTGTATCACCTCCCATTATCTTTCAGAAATCAGCAAGAAAGTCTGCGAGGTGCCTGCTACTTATTGGATTGACAGGTCACTGCTGTTGGAGATTGTGAAGTTGTTGCACAACAAGGAACTGTCGTTGTCGGAAATAAGTCAACGACTGCACTTCTCCTCACTTGCCTATTTCAGCCGTTATGTCCGTAAGCATACCGGTATGTCTCCTTCTGAATTGCGGAAAAGACAAGAGTAGATTGTCCTTTTGGTAATCTCTAATTATTTTCAGCTTTTGAGAGGGAGCGGGCGATGATAATTATTAACGTAAGCAATTCACTTACAGGAACCGCCAGCCAAAGTCCGCGGGTATTGATTATCAGCGGAAGAAGATAGAAAATGGGAATGGGGAGGATAAATCCTCTCAGCAACATGAAGAAAGTGGCAATGCCCGATTTCTCTATGCTTTGGTAGTAGCCAATCAGCACAATATTGGCAGAGAGAAAGCAGAAACCGGTGGCAAACCACTTGAAGCCGTCGGCGGCAATGTAGAATGCCGGTTGTCCGGGCTCTATAAACATGGTGACAATAAGGTTGGAGCCGAAGATTCCGGCTGCGCTCAGAAACAATCCCGAGAGGACAGCAATGGATACGGAAAGAATGAGGGTGCGGCGCACGCGCTGTGCATCGTGAAGACCGTAGTTGTAACTGAGGATGGGCAGCGCAGACTGTGCGATGGCATTGCCCGCCATGAAAACGAGTGGCAACAGATAACAGGCTACGCTGAAAGCGGCGACACCGTCCTCATGAAGCATTGACATGAACTGATGATTGCCGACAACCATCAGACAGCTTATGGCAAGTTCGCCGAGGGCGGAGGACATACCGGCACGTGCCATATAGCCTATATTGCGCAGAGTGAGTTGCAAGCTCTTACGGGAGAGTTTGAGACGGTATAGTCGGACGGACCGGCAGGGGAAGAACATATACCAAATGACGACGAGTGAGCCTACAAACATTGATATCGTTGAGGCGACACCTGCGCCTACAATGCCCATGTGGAGGGGGAAGACGAAGAGCCAGTCGAGGAAGATGTTGAGCAGCGCTGCCACGATATCGGCTGTCATTGCAATTCTTGGTGAACCGTCGAGTCTGAGGACAAAGAGGCCAATCGTCATGATGATGCAGAAGGGCAGACCGGGCAGGATACTATAGAGATAGCCTTTCACAAGTGGCATGAGCTCCTCAGAACCGCCGAAAACGCGCGCGGTGAATTCCGGGAAAAGAAACCCGACCAACAGAACTAAAAGACCGAAGGTGACGCCGACCAAGAAGGACTGGGTGACATTGATGCGGGCTGCCTTGATGTTTCTGTGGGAGAGATGAATGGCAGCGACCACTGAAACTCCGGAACCGAAAAGCAGCGAACACGCGGTGCAAATCATGAAAACGGGCGCTGTGACGTTCACGGAAGCCAGTGCGTCAGTGCCGACGCCTCGTCCGACGAAGATACCGTCGATGAGATTAAACATGGCCGAGAACAACAGGCCAATGAAAGTGGGGAACAACAGCTTAAAAAACAGTCTGCTAATTTTTTCCTTTCCGAAATCTATTGCGTCTTTTTGTTGCATCATTTTAAAGAGTAATATAGTGCCATAGCCTCAGTAGACAGGCACGGCTCCATTTTGCAGTGCAAAGTTACGGATTTTGAGGCGAAGGTCAAAAAATAAAAGAAAGATAGCCCAATGATTCGGAAAGATATGAACACAATGAGGTCTGACGGCAGGAAAGTTTACCGGTCGTAACGGGAAATCAGCTTTTATAAAACGTATAAAGGTCAGAGGGTTGCTATCAAATATAATTACTAAACTTTCGCAAGTAGATAATTTATTGATAGACAAGCATCAAGACGATGAATCCGCACCCGGAAGGCACTACCTCTTCCGTCCATTCTTACATTCACTGCGGGGCCGCCGGCCCTGCAATTAGTGTGATAGTTACTTGTGAAAGTTGAAAATATTTATTGAATATTTCTCTTCGGATTGACATTGAACCGCCACGACAGGGAGACCATGACGTAGCGGGGAATGGAGTTGTGCCTGGTCTCGGTGCGGCCTTGTGCGTCGACGGCATAACTGGTGGTGGAGAGCTCGTGCAGAATGTCGAAGCCCTGCAGCTTGGCGAGCAACTTACCCTTGCAGAAGGAGTGGGTGAGCTGTGCGTTCCACACCCAGTCGGTACTGTTCATTTCGTCCTGCTGGTAGCCGCGACGGGCAAACATTGTCAGGTCTGTTGCCAGTTGGAAATGCCAAGGCAGGTTGACGGTGGCGCTGGCTCCCACGTTGTAGTCACCGGCGTGAATGTCGTCGAAGCCTTCACGACGACCGTGAATGTAATAATAGTTTCCACCGGCATGGAGGCTGAACTCGTATTTCTCATTGGGATGGTAGTTCAGTTTCAGTCTGCCTCCTGCCTTGTAGTTCTCAACGATGCTGCGCATGCTCTCCTCGCTGTCTTCCGTCGTTGCCATGTCGACACAATGATTGTAGTTAACCCACAGGGCGTTGTCTGTACTGAATTTACCGGCTTTATCAAGGGGACTGGAGAAGTTGATGCCACCGTTAACGTCTCAGTTGCCATTGATACTGACGGGCGTTGTGGTGGTCACACCCGTCTCATTGTCAAAGTTGACAGCCCATGCCACAGCGTTGTCCGTCTGATGCCAGTCCGTCCAGAAGCCAAGGTGCCGCCCATTGTCACTCCATCGGTCGATGTTGGCACTGGCACTGTAAAGATGTATAGCCTGCAAGGAGGGATTTCCTTGTTTGATGTTGAGCGGGTCACTGTCGTCGGTATATTCCACCATTGTCGTAAGGTCGGGCAGTTTCGACTTCATCGAGGTTGCGAGTGACCAGCCGAATCCCTGCTTGAATTCTCCTTTTATGTCCATGCTGGGTTCAAAGAAGGTACGCTGTCGCGAAACATCGTGGCGGCCCATACGCTCGTAATAGAGGTTGGCACTGATGGTGCGCAGCGGCAAATTGATGATAACCTCGCCTTTAGTCAGTTTGCTGTAAGCGTCAAAGTACCTCAAGCCCACTGTGTGCTCGTTGCGATATTCATGGAATCGGTAGCTGTTGCCCTCATCGGCCACATTCACGAGTTCATCGCGGTCAGAGGGCAAAAGGTCAAAGCGGCTGCTGTCGCGGTCGGCCAGTTTGTCGAGGCGATAAAGCAGATTGTTGGTCTTGTTAAAGGTGTAATTGTACTTATAGTAAGGAGTGACTGTTTTCTTCTTGTAGCGCCAGTCGTATCCCAGTGAAGCATCCAGTTCAATATTCTGATGCGGCGCGTCCAAATAGGTGTTTCGATAATCGCGCAGCGAAGCATCGTTAAGATAGTTGATGTTGTTCAAGGCGAATGTTTCTTTCTTCAGCCAATCATATTGGGCGGACAAATCTAACCTGAGCAGGTCAATGTTCAGCACCTTGACCATGTTGTGCGATTCCCACTTGAAGTTGAAGTTCTTCAGGTCGTTGCTACCTTCAGCCAATGCTTGATTGAGGAGAGAAGAGGAGTCGGATGTCTGTACCAAAGAATGATTGTGTCCTGATGTATGTGTATAGTTGAGCGTAAGGAAATGAGTTGTACCGGCTTTTTCGTTTTCAAATTGCAGCCCGTTCTGAAATGATAATTTGTCGGTGCTGCCCAACTCTTTCGACACGCTGTTCTGGGTGGAGTTGCCATTGGGCAGAAATGTTTCCGTAGACTGCCGGGTCTCATTGTTCGCAGAGGTATGGCTATACTCGGCACCTGTGGATACCCACGAGTCAATGCCGTTGAGCCAGTTGACATATTGCAATCCCACGGCTTTGGTGGCCAGCAGTCCGTTGGGCAGGTCCTGAGGGTGCCACTCGCCGTCGAGCAGCACTTTCTGGTTGTCGTTGAGGTTGTTGATGTTGGCATACAAGCCGAAGCGTTCCTTTTCGGAGAATTTCATGCCGAGGAGCTTCAGCTTGTAGCGATTATTGGTGCCGGGGCCAGCCTCGACGTTACCCATGTAACCGTCGGCATATTCCTTTTTGAGCCTCACGTCCATCACATAGCTCTTGTCTCCCATATCCTGCCCTATGAGTCGGGAAGCCTGTCCCGCCTTGTCGTATACTTTTATCTTGTTGACGGTATATTGAAGGCATCGGCATTGTAGATAATGGTGTCACCCTTCGTCACCATCTTCACCTTAGTTGCGCGTATGGTTACTTCAGGCAAGCCATATTCATCTTTGAGCAGATGTATAGGCTTGACACGGATGGAACCTTGCCGCCTTGACAGAATCTCAAAGTTCTGAATGCCATCCTCGTACCCTTCCATCATGGCCTTGACAATGTAGTGCCCGCGGGGCCAGTTGCCGTAGAAATTGTATTTGGCAAATGGAATCATAGTAATTGGGTTATCCTCCAGCTCGGCCGTTGCAGTGTCGAGTACCGTACTGTCGGACTTCATTAACATTACTTTGGCTGGAAGTCCCTTGCCGCTGACGTCAGACACAAGACCACTAATAGTTTTATCGCCCTTCTGAGCCTCGACCGACATACAGAAGCATGTTAGAATGAACATCAAAACAATGTAAAATTTCCTGGCAGGCATAGGTCTTTAATTTTAAGTAATTGAATTCTTCGCCTCTGCATGAAGTTATTATAGTCCAGATATAGGGTCATAAGAGGCAGAGAAGCTGTTTCTTGTCTTGTGTGCATTCGGCTCCCTTACGGGCACTCTATCAGTATGTACTTCATTTTAGTATATGGTAGTAATGAATGAAAAAGGAACAGCGGATGATTTTCAAAAGTAAAATTACAGAAATTTATTGTTTATCAATTAATTTTTGGCATGTTTTTGTTAGTCAGATGGCAAAATATCAGATAAAACTTGATGGAAAATATTTTGTTTATTATGTATTGAGTGACGATTTTTGGTATATTCATAAAAAAAGCAGATATTTTCCTTAAAGGTGAAACCTGTAGTATTGATAAAGTAATGGCACGAGTCAAAACTTTGGCAGGAATAATGAAGGCGTGGTTAAATCTAGTTAAATGTATGAGATACACTTGTGCGGCTGAATATAAAAGTGTAAATTTGCCCCTAGATAATCATCTATCTAAAAGCCATTATGAATTTACGCAATTTTATTTTGTCGTCCTTACTGTTGCCTTCAATGGGTATGTGGGGACAAGTTCAAATTGATGTGGATGCCCTTCATCCCGGCATCAGTGTGTCTCCTATGCTCTATGGCATCTTCTATGAGGACATTAATCATGCTGCCGACGGTGGTCTCTATGCAGAACTCATCAGTAACCGTTCGTTTGAAGATAATGACAAGCAAGCTGACGGTTGGCAGTTGACGGCTTCAGGTGAGAAAGCTGCAACGATGCGGCTGGTAACCAAGTCGCTGCTCAACAATGCTCAGCATCAAGCTCTGGAGGTGACTTTCAAGGGCAGCCAGGAGCTGACGGGTGTGAGCAACAGCGGATTCTGGGGAATCAACGCCGTTCAAGGTCGCACCTATCGGGTGTCATTTTGGGCTAAAGGCAAGTTGAACGCTCCGCTTATCGTTCGTCTTACCGATGCAACGGGTCATGAAGTATATGCCGAGGCGCCAGTTTCAGGTAAGTTGCAAGGTAGATGGCAACGCTATAGCTTGACACTGACATCGAAAGGCAACGACAGTAAAGCGCGTTTGTCATTGGTTTCCAAAGGCAAAGGTCGTGTATGCTTCGATGTGGTGAGCATGATGCCTCCGACATTCAAGAATCGCGCCAACGGTCTGCGTCCTGACCTTGCCAACATGCTTGCTGACCTTCATCCCAAGTTCCTGCGCTTTCCCGGCGGTTGCTTCGTAGAGGGACAGGAGTCGCCTGACAATGCTTTCAGATGGGAACGCACAATAGGTCCAATCGAAACGAGACCCGGACATAAGAACGTGAACTGGGGCTATCGCACAAGCGACGGACTTGGATTTGACGAATATCTGCAGATGGCAGAGGACTTGGGAGCAAAACCTCTCTATGTAGTTAATGTAGGACTGTGGCATGGCGGCAAGACGCCTGTAGATTCGTTGCAGTCATGGATAGACGAGACGCTCAATGCACTGGAATATGCCAACGGTCCCGTTACTTCCAAATATGGAGCTCTCAGAGCCAAGAACGGACATCCCGCACCTTATAATATAGAATATCTGGAGATTGGAAACGAGAATAATCAGCCTGATCCCAATCAGCAGAGCGACCATTACTACGACCGGTTCAAGAAGTTCAAGGAGGCTGTGCTGGCCCGCTATCCCAAGATGCACCTCATCGGAAACGTAGCAGCCTGGGGTACCGACGATCCTAAATGGGAGAGCACAGAGAGCGTGGAACTCGTGGACGAGCACTACTATCGCAATCCTGCCTGGTTTGCAGAGAACTTCCATAAATATGACAGTTACAGTCGTAAGGGTCCGAAGGTATATGTGGGAGAATATGCCGTGACACAAGGATTTGGCAATCATGGTTCACTGAATGCAGCCTTGGGTGAGGCTGTCTACATGATGGGCCTTGAGAATAACAGTGACGTGGTGAGAATGGCAAGCTATGCGCCTATCTTCGCTAATGTCAACGACTTGAAGTGGCGCCCCGATATGATACAGTTTGACGGTACACACGCATTCGGCACTCCATCTTACTATGTTCAGCGGATAATGGCAGACAACGTGGGCACGAGAGTGCTTCCCGTGAAACAGACTAGTCCTTATGAAATCAATCGAGAGCAGGAACGCGTGAAACCCGAAACGTGTCAAGTGGGTGTAGGAACCTGGGGTACGGAAGCTTCATTCATTTCTTCGAAGGTAGATGTTGTGGACTTGAAGAAGAGTGAAATCGTGGAATCTGACAAAACCACTCGGGGTGTTTGGAAAAGCGAGGGAAACATCTATCGTCAGACATCCGATCAAGAGGGAGCTATGCTTATTGACGAGCAACGCTTTACGGCTGATGAATACACCTATAATGTACGTGCACGCAAAGACAAGGGTGCAGAAGGATTTCTCGTGGTGTTCAACTATGTGGATCCGGACAACTATTGCTGGTTGAACCTCGGTGGCTGGGGCAATACTCAGCATGCGATAGAGCAGATTATAGACGGTTCCAAGTCGCAGTTGGCAATGACACCCGGTAGTGTGAAGGAAGGTCAATGGTACGACGTGACACTCCATGTGAAGGGTGACTCCATCTATGCCAGTTTGGACGGAAAGCAGATTTTTGCTACGAAATTGAAGCCCAGTTCCTTTGCCGGCCTCTTCTCTTCAGCCTCATTAGACGAGAAGACTGGAGAGACCATTGTGAAAGTGGTTAATACCGCCCGTGAAGCTACTTCGGCTCATATCAGTCTCAGCGGTAAGCAGATAGGTCAAGCCTCCGTCATCAGACTCAGCAGTGCTAAGGGTACTGACGAGAACAGTCTGGAGAATCCCACAATGGTGACGCCGGTGAAACAAACGCTCAGTCCTGAAAAAGACGGTCTGGACGTGACGATACCCGGGAATTCACTGAATGTGATAAGAATAAAGTGAGCTGAACATTAAAAAAGCTACGTCTTTTATAATAAAGAAGTTGCAGTTAACTATAGAAAGAGGGAGGGGAACGAAAACCCCTCCCTCTTTCGTTACACTATGAAAACGAGCATGGAAAATGGTTTGAGTACAATGAAATGCACTTCAGGTTTTGCGTAATACGGGTGGAAGCAATTGTTAAAATAGCTTATCGCTTTAAAAATATATTCTTGAAAATGAGAGATAAACGATAAAAAAGCAGTAACTTTGCACCCGCTGTCACGAGTTGGCAGCATATTATTCAAACCTAATTAATTACATTAAATGGCAACAAGAATCAGATTGCAGCGTGGCGGTCGTAAGGGTTATCCCTTCTACAGAATCGTGATCGCTGACGTGAGAGCACCACGTGATGGTAAATTTACTGAGAAGATTGGTACTTACAATCCTAATACCAATCCAGCTACCGTAGATTTGAATTTTGATCGTGCGCTCTACTGGGTAGAGTGTGGAGCACAGCCCACCGACACAGTTCGTAACATCCTTAAGGGTGAGGGCGTCTACATGATGAAACACCTCAAAGGTGGTGTCAAGAAGGGCGCATTCGACGAGGCTGCTTGTCAGCAGAAGTTCGAAGCCTGGAAGACGGCAAAGGAGCAGAAAGTTAATGCTAAGGTTGAGGCACTGAGCAAGAGCCGTAAGGAAGCTGCCGCAAAGGAGCTCGAGGCCGAGAAGAAGGTCAACGAGGCTATTGCAAAGAAAGTGGCAGACAAGAAGGCTGCCGAGGCTGCAGCAAAGGCTGAGGCTGAAGCTGCTAAGGCTGCCGAGGCTGCTCAGGAAGAGGCTCCCGCAGCAGAGGAAAATGCTGAGCCTGCTGCAGAAGCATAAAGCTCTGCTTTTGACCAACACAAAAATAATAGGAGAATCCCATGCGGGGTTCTCCTATTTTTTTGTTTATTAGTATTTAATCGTACGGATGTTCTCTTAAACGGAAAATTTCTTTGCCTCTCTTTATAGGCAATCATATTTCATAAACAATTATCTTCATAGCCAAACTCTACACTACAGCAGGGACATATGTCATTGTTCCATCGTATAGTATAAGCGCATCAAGGAACTCACCATGATTGACTCAATAGAGTTCCTGACCCGTCAACATTTACCCTATCTTACTTATCCAAATTTTATTTTATATTCATTTTCTATCTTTAGAGTATTCAAATCTGGGTTTAGAATATTCTTTTTAATTCCCTCAATAAGTTCTCCATAAGTAATACCCATATACGACCTTAAAGTGCCCTTTTTAATATATCCCATAACTGTTCCTGCATTATATGCTGATATACAGATGATTTGAAATATATAATCATCTTCAAAGCACTCGGCAAGTATAAAAGAATCATGTTCTTGTACGTCCTAAAAATAAGATAAAGTAAAGATGGTTACTCTGTAAAATATATTATTTTTTTCTAATTGATTATTCATATTTACAATACCCTGTTAATGATTAATTTAATCGTCTGAAGATGAGTAAGTTAATTACCAATATATAACTAATAAAATTTGGCTAAGCGCCTGATTTTTCAGCGCCTTTATGGTTGTTTCAAGACTTTGAAAGTATGACATTTTCAGAGCCACATAGCCAATATGAGGAGAACCTCAGGGATGCAATTCAGGCATCAGTGAAAGAATCAAAGATAAACTTCACGCAGATGGCACGCTATAGCAGTCATTACGAACAGACCTACCGGCAAAATATCAACCGCAGGAAGAAGGACTGTGCCGATTGGCTTCTGCCTTGTCAGCCGCTTCCGTGACAACGTCTGCCTGCATTACATCCCCAAGTGGGAGAAGAGACGTGGACGTCCCCGTGTCAAGGGCGACAAGATAGATTTTCATATACTTAATTTTTAACGAACTATTGTTTTCACTCTTTCAGAAGTTTGTCGAGGAAATCGTTTAAATCTTTGTCCAGTCCTTCCATCAAATCATGTCCGATGATTATTGTCTCGTCGTCGACTACATAGAGCTCAGCGACGTGTTCGCAATCATCGTTTTCAAGTATGAAACTGTAGGGCTTCAAAATTCCCATCTCATCGATTATGTCATGTAATCGAAGCAGGGCATCCCTAAGGATAGTGGTGATTTCTTGATAGAAATTGTCTTCCTTGTTGTCAATCCAACTGTTGATGACGCATCTCGTTATTTCCTCGTCGTCGTCGTTGAAGGCGATGAGTTCCCCGCTGTCTTGTGAAGCGCGGAGATGAATATCGGTAAGGATGGACGTCTCTTCGTCATGGGGGAACTTTTGTGCCACCTTCTTGAGAAAACGTTCGATTTGCTGGTTGGTCTGTTCGGTTGGTTTCATGTCGCTTGAATGTAATAGGGCAACATCCTTTTCCCAGTTTATTTTGACTTGATGGAATGTTTTGAAAGTTTCTCCATATAGATCAATGGTAGAGAAGAAGAATGCTTATGTCATTGCAAATATAGTACAATAAAAAAGAATTACGAAATTTTAGCCATCTTTTTTTCTTGCTTTAGTAGTCTTTTTCGATATTACTGCATCTTGTGTCGGTGTTCGCAGGAAATTATAAATCTTTTCCATAATTTTATAGTGTTGAAGTTGGAGAGATTCGTAACTTTGCAGCAAGA
>JBMNUW010000038.1:0-23145 GCA_050946475.1 Prevotella sp. | reverse complement strand
AAATATTTTATGCAAAAGACTTTAATTGTCTTGACCTTGCTTGTTGTCAGTGTTCTGCCCCTGACGGCGAAGCACTACACCGTTGTGCTTTCATTAGATGGTTTTCGATGGGACTATCCAGAATGGTATAAAACTCCGTTTCTCGATAGTCTTGCTGCACATGGCGTAAAGTCAGGATTGATACCATCTTTCCCTTCAAAGACATTCCCCAATCATTATACGATGGCAACCGGATGCTATCCGGACCATCACGGCATTGTTGCAAACAGTTTTTTTGATCCGACCACAGGAAAGAAATTTTCACTTGCCGACAAGCAGACAAAAACAGATCCCCACTTCTATGGAGGAGAACCGATATGGATTACAGCCAAGAAGCGTGGACTACGCACAGCCGTATTTTATTGGCCAGGTTCTGACGTGAAGGTAGGCGGACTGTTTCCCGATACATATTATATATACGACCAGACGCCTCGACTGACTTTTGAGGAGCGTGCTCGGAAAATATTGGATCAACTGAGACTTCCGGAAAACCAACGTCCTGATTTGATAATGGGCTATTTCGAGCAACCCGATGCCAATGGCCATTTTTTCGGACCGCAGGATAAGCGAACTCAAAGAGCTGTGATGCAGATGGATTCAATACTTGCGGCAGTCTATCGTGGCATTCGCACACTGCCCGTTGCAGATAGTGTGAATTTTATCATTGTGAGCGATCATGGTATGACGACAGTCAACAAGTCTCGCCAGGTAAACATTCTTCCGCTTTTGTCTTCTCGTTGGATAAAAGCTATCGAGGGTTCCGTTCCTGCCAATATCTATATACGACAAGGCTGTGTGGATTCTGTTTTGACAGCGCTGAAATCTGTTGACCATGTGCGAGTGTGGCGTCGCCAAGACATTCCGTCTTATTTGCACTATGGAAGCAATGAAAGAGTAGGGGACGTGGTGGTTTGTCCTGATTTGGGATATGTTGTTACTGATATGGAGGTAGCTCCAGGCGGTAATCATGGCTATGATCCAACCATGATGGACATGCATGCTGTATTTCGGGCAGTGGGACCAGACTTCCTGAAAGTGGAATGGTCCCATTTTCCAAACGTAGATCTCTATCCGCTGCTCTGTCAGCTTCTTCGTATTACTCCGGCATCATGCGATGGGAAGTTGGATGATGTTATTGGAATACTAGGAGAACAGGTCCGGGCAATAGACCTGCGATAATGAAACAGAACGAAATCACTTATATTAAAAACTAATATCTGAAACATGGAAAGAACATGGAGATGGTTTGGCAAGAAAGATAAAATTACACTTGCCATGTTGAAACAA
This sequence comes from Prevotella sp., assembly GCA_050946475.1. Taxonomy (GTDB): domain Bacteria; phylum Bacteroidota; class Bacteroidia; order Bacteroidales; family Bacteroidaceae; genus Prevotella. The sequence continues at coordinate 21,819 of JBMNUW010000038.1, read as the reverse complement.
ATTGGGGTACAGGGAATTGTCACTGCTCTACATGATGTACCAAACGGAGATGTTTGGACGCGGGAGGCCATTCACGATTTGCGTACCTACATCGAGAGCTATGGCATGCGATGGAGTATGGTGGAAAGCTTGCCTGTGTCGGAGAGTATTAAATATGGCGGGAAAGATCGTGACCAACTCATAGAGAATTACAAGGTCTCACTGAGAAATCTGGCAGAGGAGGGTATTCACACCGTTTGCTATAACTTTATGCCGGTTCTTGACTGGGCTCGTACGGACTTGAATCATCCCAATCCTAACGGAACTACTAATCTTTATTTCTCTTTTTCTCAGTTTGCTTATTTTGACCTTCACATCTTGAAAAGGAAAGAGGCCGAGGCCGATTGGCAGCAGATGGGCGAGCGTCTACATCGCGACATTCTTGCTGAGGTAGCCGAATTGAAGACCAATATGACTCCGGAGAAAGAACATCAGCTAGTGGAAAATATCATTGTGAAGACGCAAGGCTTCGTCAGCGGTAACATCAAGGAAGGTGATGCTCATCCTGTGGAGCGTTTTCGCCAGCTGCTTGGTCTTTATGAAGGGGTAACGAAAGAACAATTGCGGGAAAATATGCGTTATTTTCTCAATGCTATTATGCCCGTTTGTCAAGAATGTGATGTATATATGTGCGTTCATCCTGATGACCCTCCTTTCCCGATATTGGGCCTTCCACGCATTGTCTGCAACGATGAGGACATCAATTGGTTCCTCAATGCTGTACCCGACAAACATAATGGCCTGACTTTCTGTGCCGGTTCATTGTCGGCAGGTGGACATAATGACGTGGTGGCACTTGCGCGAAAATATGCTGACAGAACATGGTTCGTTCATCTTCGCTCCTGTCACATATTCCCCAATGGGGATTTCACGGAAGCCTCTCATTTAGGCGGACGAGCAGATGTTATAGAATTGGCGCGTATTTTCGAGAAGACCAATCCGCAGTTGCCGATGCGTGTTGATCACGGTATGACGATGTTAGGCGATGAGGAACGAGACTACAATGCTGGGTATAGTTTCCTGGGCCGCATGTTTGCCATGGGACAAGTGCAGGGTATCCTGGCCACCGTAGACAGGGAATTGGGCATACCTTATGTGCAACCGGGATTTTACGAATAGAAAGAAATATAAAATAACGAATAATAATAATGAAAGTTAGTTTTTCCTTGATCACTATGCAGATGACGTCAAGGTAAACATCTAACTATAAAAGATATCAAACAAATGGAAGACTTATTTAATATCAAGGATTATGTAGTAGTTATCACAGGTGGAACAGGTGTCTTAGGCAGCTGCATCGGTCAATATCTTGCTCGCCACGGTGCCAAAATAGCAATTTTGGGACGTAATGAGGAGCACGGTGCACGTGTCGTCAATGCCATTCGTCAAGAAGGTGGCACGGCTAAATTCTATAAGACTGATGTATTGAACCGAGAGCTGGTAGAACGTAACTGTCAAGATATTTTAGACGATTTCGGACGAGTAGATACGTTGCTCAATGCTGCTGGTGGCAACATGAAGGGTGCTACCATTGGACCGGATCAGAATTTCTTCGACTTGGATCCGGAACAATTCCAAAAGGTGCTCAATCTCAATCTTACAGGTACTGTCATCCCAACTCAGATTTTCCTGCATCCTATGGTGAAACAGGGAAAGGGATCTATTATCAACTTTAGCAGCATGGCTGCTTTCCGTCCTATGACCAGAGTGTGTGGTTATGCAGCTGCTAAAGCAGGTATTTCCAATTTTACTGCTTATATGGCACATGAAACAGCGAAGAAATTTGGTGAAGGCATCCGTGTAAACGCCATAGCTCCAGGTTTTTTCATTACGGAACAAAATCGTGCATTGCTCACCAATCCTGATGGAAGCTACACCGAACGTGGAAAGGATGTGATTCGTCAGACGCCTTTCGGTAGAATGGGTAAGCCCGAGGAGCTCTGTGGTACTATTCACTATCTTATGAGTGATGCTGCTTCATTTGTAACGGGAACGGTAGCTGTTGTCGATGGCGGTTTCAATATCTTCGCCATGTAAATGTAATAATTAAATTTAAATGGTAAGGGAATGTTTTTCACGAGAAAAACATTCCCTTACTCATTATAGGAACTATCCAAGTGTTTCTTTTTTATATATTTACCTTGAGTTTGTTCAGCAGGAAGAAGTTATAACCGGTTTTGCAAAATCCGGAAATTACACAAGGCTTATTTTATACGGCTGTGTCTTTGTCGCTTCGTTTCGAACGGTGATAACTTCTATATTCATCCAAAGGAATTTCTACATTAGGTTCTTCCAGAATCGTTCCATGTGGTAACAGAAACTGCATATAACGTATATTTAAACCTCGTTCCATCCACATTTTTTCATAATAAGTCTGGATAGAGAATAACTGAGGGTCTACATTAGGCACCTTCTCATGATAAAGGTCTTCCGTTCGTGAAAGAAGCGGAAGATGGTTGTGCTCTACAATATATGTGGTATATGTAAAGAGAAAATTACTATCTGTTTTAAGATGCACCTTTCCTCTATCTGTTAGAAAGTGACGGTAGCGTTCGAGAAAATAAGTGGAGGAAAGTCTCTTTCGTGGATTTTTCATTTGGGGATCGCTGAAGGTAAGCCAAATCTCCTGCACTTCGTCGAGATTGAAGAATCGGTCGATAATTTCGATATTAGTGCGTAAGAAGGCCGCATTCTCTAAATGTTCCTCTAAAGCCTGCTTGGCACCTGACCACATACGTGCACCCTTGATGTCTACACCGATAAAATTGCATTCCGGATAGCGCTGTGCCAGTCCAACAGTATATTCACCCTTTCCACAGCCCAGTTCCAAGACGATGGGATGGTCGTTGTGGAAATAACGGTCGCGCCAATGTCCTCTCATTTCGAAGTCTACATTGTCAATGACAGAATATGGATATTGAAAGACATTTGAGAATGTCTCCATCTCAGCAAATTTGGCTAATTTTCCTTTACTCATATTTTTCCAGACTCATAAATGATGATTTGGTTTTGGTGCTCAGTCGTTAGAACAAATTCAATGTTAATCCCAACTGATGCTTCTGATTTCTTTTAAAGCCTTCACCCAATCGGTATCAAGTGAGAAAGGTGTAGTGTACAAAGTGTTACTTACGTAGGCTAGTACCAGGTCCTTATCCATATCATGGAAAAGGCTGTTGTTCAAACTGGCGTTCTTGAATCTGGACACTACAATTTCCTTCTTACTTTTGCTGTTGTTTTCTGAAAGACGCTTAAAATAAAGCTGTACGAATTCCATCAGAGCATTGGTTTGTTCACCTAACTGATGCTCCGTAAAAGTGCTGTCATTGCCTGCTTTGTAGAGCATGTATTCAATAGCATCCCATTGAAATGATGCGACTCTGCGCTCTTGGAGCTTCTTGCTCGTATCGTACTTTGTCTTTTCAAAGCCATTCTGAATTCTGAGAACTTCTTTGTAAATGCTCTGTCCTTTAGACTGCAACGTAAGAGTGCAAAGGAGCATAAGAGTTAAAATAATCTTCTTCATCGTATTTACAACTTTATAGTTAAATAATGATGTGTATAACTTAGATGTAAAAGTATCAATAATTACGGACTAACTTCAGATGATGATCGATGCAATCGGGTAATTCTTCTTGATAATGTGTTACCATGATAAGTGTCTTGTTCTTTCGCTGACAGAAAGTTTCAATGACATCCTTCACCATTCTTCTGTTCCGAAGATCTAGACCGTGTAGAGGCTCGTCGAGAATCAGTAGCTCCGGATCTTTGACAAAGGCGCGGGCTAAAAGTATTAATCGTTGTTCGCCACTTGATAACTTGAGGAAACTGGCATCTTCAAGTCCGTCCAAGCCGAAGACGCTCATCCAAAACCGGCATTGGGCATATTGTTGTTCGTCGGGCTTTACATAGAGTCCCACAGAATCTTGAAGTCCGCTGGCCACGATGCGGATGGCAGGCAAGTCTTTCTGATAAGCGCGATGCATTTCAGGAGAGACATAACCGATGTGCTTCTTAATGTCCCAAATACTTTCACCGGAACCACGCTGGTTGTCGAATAGGGTAATGTCACATGCATAACTCTGAGGATTGTCTGCGCATACCAGACTAAGCAGGGTAGACTTGCCGGCTCCGTTCTGGCCGCTGAGCGCCCATCGTTCGCCGTTATTCACAGTCCAGTCAAGATCCTTTAGAATGGTACGTTTTCCATAACGGATACATACCTTGTTCATTTTCACTACTTCTTTTGTGTGATACTCCTTGTTCTTATATGGCAAATTCAAGATGGCTTGTCTTTTTTCCTCAGGCAAAACATGAGACGGCAAAGCAGGACGTGATCCTAAATATTCTGCAAGAGTCACTTTAGGTAATACATGCATCTCTCTGACTTCCACGACATGGGTGATGAAAGAAGGGATGTCGTCTGTTTTAGAGAGAACCAAAATTATTTGGAGTTGTTGCTCTTTGGCCAAGAGCGCCAACAATTGTTTCAGTTGGTCACGCGTCTCTGCGTCAAGTCCTATGAAAGGGTTGTCCATGATAAGAACGCGAGGAGCTGCGAGCAAAGTTTCTGTAAGTTTTAACTTGCGAAGTTCTCCGCTGGAAAGAAGAATGATATATTTGTCGAGCAATTGGTCAATATGAAAGAGTTTATAGAGACGTTGTTTCAGCTGTTGTCTGCTTTCATTGTCTTCTCCTGCCATTGCGTAAGCTTCTTCCAATTTTTCTTCCACTGTTGGTGTAGAGGCATCAATTTCCTGTTGGTTCCATCTCTGTTGCAGGAAATAAGACTTGTCGTTATCACCTCCATAAGCATCTCTGAAGGTGATGTATTTAATGTTTTCTGAAACTAATGTCTTTTTACTTGGCGAAAAGTTGTATGTCGGCTCTTGTCCTAGCAGGGGATGACGGCCAGTAATAATGTCCACAAGCATTGATTTTCCGCCACCATTAGGACCTACGATAGCGATGTGTTCATTGTCCATTAAACTGAAGTCTACCGGCTCAGCCATTCGCCATGCCGGCATCCTTGTCACGCCTTTTTCAATGTGAATTATTTCCTGCATTTTTATATATATTATCTTTAGCTGTTGATTTAATATATTGTAAAACTATTTGAAAATTTGTTGTGATGTTGAATAAATCTCTTTTGAAAGGACTTGATCAAAGATGAGTTTTATCCATTCGACACTCTGTCTGCGTTTTTTCTAATAAAATCTTTCCATCCATTGTAATGGGTTCCTTCATGATGTACCGATGAAATCTGCAAAAAATGGCAATAAGCAGCACCTAAGGCATCAGTGGCATCGAGAAATTTTGGCATGTTGCTCTTGTCAAATTTCAAAAGTCGTTGCAGCATATCAGCTACCTGCTCCTTAGAAGCCTGACCTTGACCAGTGATAGCCATTTTAATCTTCAATGGGGCATATTCATGGATAGGAATGTCATGATGAATGGCTGCGGCAATGGCTACTCCTTGAGCTCGTCCTAGTTTAAGCATAGATTGGACATTTTTTCCAAAAAATGGAGCTTCAATGGCCATTTCATCGGGTAAATATTCATCGATGATGCCTGTGACACGTTCAAAAATTTTACCTAGACGAAGATAGGGGTCACGGATTTTTCTAAGGTCAATGACACCCATTGAAAGTAATTGGGCTTGATTGCCGTTCACTCGTAATACACCATAACCCATTACATTTGTACCGGGATCAATGCCGAGGATAATCTTCTCTGTCTTGTTGTTACTGCCCAATTTCATAATTATCTACTCTCGTTAACGGTCCATATATGGATTACTAGCGAGCTCGTCGCCGATAGTAGTATCAACTCCATGCCCAGGCAAAATGATAGTCTCGTCTGGAAGTTGGCTGATTTGGCGGAGACTTTGAATTAGCAAGAACATAGAGCCTCCTTCGAAATCAGTCCGTCCAATGCTATTATGGAAGAGAGTGTCTCCCGAAAATGCCAGATGCTCTTTTTCACAGTAAAAGAAAACGCCGCCTGGAGTATGGCCTGGTGTTGCGATGATTTTGAATTGATGTTCTCCAAAATTTATCTTATCGTCTTCGTTAAGATATTTGCCAACGGGTGGAAGGTCCTCTTGAAGGTTGATATCCAGAAGAGCTTTGGCTTGTTCTGGCAAGGAACGCATTAAAGCCTCATCAGCCTCATGCACTTCAGGCAAAAGGCCATATGTGTCATACACGAACTTATTACCAATGTTGTGGTCGATGTGTCCATGTGTAACTATTAGATGCTCTGGCTTTAAATCGTTATCGCTAATGTATTTTTTCAAGGCAGCCTTTTCTTCTTCATAATAGGCCCCACAATCCACAATGACGCATGATCCAGTGGAATCATTCACGACATAACAGTTTTCCTGAATGGAATTGCAGACAAAGCGTTGTATGTTCAGCATATATATATTGTTTAATCCTTTAAACAGAAGTAGTCATTTTCTTTATTTTACTTCTTACTTGTATGAAATTTGCAGATGTTGACCTCAGACCGTAATTCCGAGAGATGAAACATCCTGGATTATAAGGGTAGATAAACCACATTCTTGGTTTTAAACCATTCCTCATCGAACCAAGTGCTTATAGGAGTTACTTCTGCAATTCGATGGAAAGGTTTCAACTCTTCAGTCAAATCGCCGCCTTTGAGTACTAGTACACCATTAGGTAGAGCGTTATGTTGATCTTTGGCAATATTTTTTCGTACGATTTTAACCAAGTCTGGTAGTGGCATAACGGCTCTGCTGACCACAAAGTCAAATTTGTCCTTTTCGTCTTCACCTCGTCGATGTATTGCCTCCACATTCTTTAATCCGATGGATTGGGCAATTTCCTTTGCAACCATCACTTTTTTGCCGGTTCCATCGATAAGGCGAAATTGGCAGTTCGGGAAAAGAATGGCTAAAGGAATGCCAGGGAAACCACCACCTGTACCGAAATCAAGTATGCGCGTGTCGGGTGTGAAGTCTGCAACTTTTGCTATCGCCATGGAATGAAGCACGTGGTGCTCATAAAGATTGTCAATGTCCTTACGGGATATGACATTAATCTTTGTATTCCATTCATGATAGCAATCATAGAGACTGGCCAGTTGAGTCAACTGTATCTCTGTTAGTTGTGGAAAATATTTCTTTATCTTCTCCATGAAATATTGAAGTTCAACCTAAAGAGCTTTTTATATTAAAGTCGAAAAACTAATTTTGTCAATTATGAGTGCAAAGTTAGCACAAAATATTGTAACTTTGCAGCCAAAAACTAATAATAATGATTAAAGCCGCATTATTTGACTTGGATGGTGTTGTCTTTGACACAGAGCCTCAGTATACTAAGTTTTGGGGGAATGAATTTCGCCGATATTATCCTGAGACGCCAGGTCTTGAGGAAAAAATAAAGGGCCAGACATTAGTTCAGATCTTCGACGAGTTCTTTGCCGGTCAACAGGATGTTCAAAAGGCTGTCACGGAAAGACTAAACCAATTTGAACTAGAAATGGACTTTCCTTATATTGAGGGATTCCAGACATTTGTCCGAGCTCTTAGAGAGTCAGGTGTTCTTACGGCCATTGTTACCAGTAGCAATCAGCAAAAAATGCGAGCTGTTCGAATAAAACATCCGGACTTTTCAAAGCAGTTTGATGCCATTCTCACTAGTGAGGATTTTGCGAAAAGTAAACCTGACCCAGACTGTTATCTAAAAGGAGCTGCCCGTTTGGGTGTTCAAGTAAATGAATGCTTAGGTTTTGAAGACAGTTTTAATGGTCTCAAGGCAGTACGTTCTGCTGGTATGTATTGTGTTGGGCTTTCCACCACAAATGAGGCGGATGCTATACGCCCCTTGTGTGATACGGTGGTGCCTAATTTCCTGAATCTGCAAGTTGCCAACTTAATTCATCAATAGTGGATACTCAGAATACACCTGTTCATATTATGCTATGGCATAAGGCTTTCTGGCTTTTGGCTTTCGCAGAGCTTCTGCTCGCAATGTCGGTCTATCTTTTCATCCCTTCTTTATCGGATGTTTTGAGCCGTCAGCCATTTAACCAGACTCAAGGGGCGCTTTGTCTGATGCTTTTTGTGGTAGGTCTCTATTTACCTGGTGGTTTTCTTTATGCATTCATCCAGCGTTATCGTCGTAATGCTGTATGTCTCTGTGGCCTTATCGTTTTTTTTGCACTTCAGATGTGTTTTATATTTTTGTCTCGGTTCTTTAGAAGCGAGATGCTTTATGGATTCTGCATCTTGTTAGGAAGTTCTTACGGATTGGCTCAGATGGTATTACTTAGTACGTTGGTTATCGATAAAAGCGAATCGTTTCAGCGGACTGAAGCTAATTATATTGTGTCATGGTTCGGACGCCTGGCTCTTTCTATCGGACCTTTGGCAGGGCTGCTAACACGTCATTTTTGGGGTTTTGACAAAATTTATTGGCTTTCAGCCTTTCTGTCGTTGGGCTCCTTTCTGTTGGTCGCTTCAGTGCATTTTCCCTTCAAGACTCCTGAAGATATAATTCATTTCTTATCTCTTGATCGATTTTTTTTAAGGCGAGGCACTCCTCTTTTCTTTAGTCTCATGCTTTTTGCCAGTTGTGCTGGGCTCATGCTGGGGCTGGGCTCATCGCTTCATTTCTTTGCTTTCCTGATGGCAGGCTTCCTTTTGGCTATTCTAGCTGAAAAGTATGTATTTGCTGACGCTGAGTTGAAGAGTGAAGTAATTACAGGCTGTATTCTCATGTTGGCTTCAGCTCTTTTACAATTGACCAGAGACGAAGTGCTAGCCAGGGATTTTTCGTCACTAATGCTCGGAACTGGCATTGGAATTATAGCCTCGCGCTTTCTTCTCTTCTTCATCAAGTTATCAAGACATTGCGAACGAGGTACTTCGCAGAGCACATTTTTTCTTGGATGGGAGAGTGGATTGACAATAGGAGTCGCAGTGTCATATCTGTTGTCTCATTCTTCGAATATTTATCTCCTAACTATAGCCTTGTTGGTGTTGGGGTTAATTCTTTATAATTATGTTATCCATCCATGGTATTTACATAATAAAAACAGATAGTTGACGTTAATTGAACGATGAAGCATTATTATATCTTCTTCGGCATTGCGTTAGCTTTCACGGTCTTGGCTGGGGCTTGCAGCAGCGACGACAGTTTCTCATCGTCGCCTGACAATATTTTGTCTTTCTCGACAGACACAGTTAAGCTTGATACTGTTTTCAGCAATGTGCCTAGCGCAGCTCGTTCTTTTTGGGTTTATAATAAAACCGGAGAAGGACTTCGATGTTCTTCTGTTCAACTACGTCAAGGTTCAACTTCTGGCTTTAGAGTGAATGTAGATGGTCAGTATCTTGACAGCAATTCGGATTATAGCGTTTCTGACATTGAAATTCGCAGTAAAGACAGCATCAGAGTTTATGTGGAAATTACGTCTCCGACTATGAATGCCATAGATCCACAGGAGCTTAATGATGATCTTGTATTTACTCTTGAAAGTGGTGTTGAACAGAGTGTAGTACTCAATGCTTGGAGCTGGGATGCGAAGTTGCTTCACAATCTTTCAGTAGATCAAGATACAACCATTACTCCAGATGGACATCCTATCGTCATCTATGGTGGTATTACTGTCGCCAACGGTGCAACACTTACTCTAGCTTCAGGTACCACGCTTTATTTTCATCAAGATGCGGGTTTGGATGTTTATGGCTCTCTAGACTGTGAAGGTACATCCGAGGACAACGTCGTACTGCGTGGGGACAGAATAGACCGTATGTTCGATTATTTACCTTACGATCGTATTCCTGGACAATGGCAGGGCATACATTTCTACTCATCATCTTTCGGGAATAATCTTTCATTTACGGACATTCATAGTACATACAATGGAATTATAGCCGATTCATCGTCTGTTAACCAACAGAAACTGACTCTCGATGGAGTTGTCATTCATAATTGCCAAGGATGGGGACTGTGGGCACAAAACTGTAAAATGACGCTCAATAATACTATAATTAGTAACACACTAAATGACTGCTTGTATTTAGAGGGTGGTGATGTTACCTTAAATGGATGTACACTAGCTCAATTCTATCCTTTTGATGCTAATCGAGGCGTTGCGCTCTTTTTGAGCGACAAATCGCCTTTACAGGCGTTTTCCATGACGAACAGCCTTGTAACAGGTTATGCTGATGATATGCTTGCCGCGAGTCGTACAAATGAAACTTCAGCATTCAATTATGAGTTTTCGTATTCTGTTTTGCGTACTCCAGAAGTAACAACCGATGACAGTGTGTATTATAAAAACATCATTTTTGAAGATCCTTCGGATACAATTCATGGAGGAATTAAGCATTTTCAGAAAATAGATACGGATAATCTTATCTACGACTTCTCGCTCGACAGTGTCTCTTCGGCAATAGGAAAAGCCAATCCTTCTACTGCACTTCCTGTCGACCAGAGAGGTCGTTCCAGAGACACACAGCCTGATGCTGGAGCCTACGAATTTATTCCTAAAAATTAATCGACTATGAAAAAAATTAAATTTGAAGCTGAAGCTGATTTCTGCTCGCTTGAAGAGTTGAGTGAAAAGGAGCGCATGATAGTTGAACGAGCCATAGAGGCAACGAAAAACTCCTATGCTAATTATAGTAATTTCCATGTAGGAGCCGCTGCGTTACTTTCCGATGGAACTATTGTTATTGGAGCTAATCAGGAGAATGCAGCTTTTCCTTCTGGTTTATGTGCAGAGCGTACGGCACTTTTTGCAGCCCAGGCAAATAAACCTGACCAACCAGTGGATATGCTTGCCATAGCAGCCCGTAATAAGAATGGTTTAACCGACGTTCCTGTTTCTCCTTGTGGAGCTTGTCGCCAAGTGATGGTAGGAGTTGAGAGTCGTTACAGTCGCCCTATGAAACTTCTGCTCTATGGAACTAAAGGTATTTATCGCTTCCAATCCGTCAGTGATTTAATGCCCTATTCATTTGTTGAAGACAGCATGAAATGAATGGGCTTTATTTTGTAATTAAAGAATAAAGATTTCTTATATAAGCATGACTAAAGTCACTCACCAGCTTCTGCTCTCCATCGGATCAAATTCTTCTCCAGAGGAAAATATCGTGAGAGCGGAAGTATTACTGCATGATTCTTTTCCAGACATTGCTTTCACGCAGAGAATTCGTACCGAAGCCATCGGGAAAAGAGGCCCTATGTACCTTAATGAACTTGCACGAGCTTCTACATTCCTTTCGTATGAGAAAGTAAATGATATTTTGAAGAATATTGAACAGCAGCTTGGCAGAGTGCACCATCATCCTAAAGGCTTAGTCACTATAGACATTGACATTTTGCGTTTGGATGAACAAATATATCATGAAGCTGACTGGGGACGTCCTTATGTACAAAGATTGTTGCAGCAGCCTTTTCACCTTTCAAGTTACCAATACTGAACATTATTACCATCTCCTGAACAGCTCAAAACCAAATTTGCAGCCAAATCCGTCAAATTGTCCTTTTCGCGAAGCTACAAATACTCCCATGGAAAGCCAGCGTGTGGTGAATCCATAGCCAGCTTCTATATAGGGATGTATACTTTTCACATCCAATGTAGAAACATAAATTCTTTCCAATTCGATGAAGTGTCCTACCCATGGCAACCAGCTCATAAGGAGTAGTGGACTTTCATAGGTAAGATTGGCACGTAAATAATATTCTGAATAGTTGTAGGTATCGCTGTTTAAAAGTTCGAATTCTCCACTCCATTCATCACTCCATCCTCCAGGTATATTGTTTTCGCGGAAGTTCTCATAGTTCAGGAAATAATTATTATGTTGACCTTTTGTGTATAATCCCGCCCCGAATCTCATCTGGAGGGATTGCAAGCGGTCGAATTTATAAATATATTCAGCATTAGCCTCCCATCTTTCATACGACATGTTTGACCTTAGCACATTCTTGATGCTTCTGTCATAGTCAACTGTAATAATAGGACCGGTCCATCCGAAGGGCCTGTATTCCAATTCTATGAGTGGAGCAAATGCCCTATAGCGGTCACGCCAGCCGTAAGAATGGAGAAGGTTCTTATGCAAGGATGTGTATTCTTGATAAAGGAATCCCGTTTTAATGCTGAAGTGATTGCTGATATCATAGTTAAAGGTCAGCCGTGTCTCATTATGCTTAAATTCATCGACACGGAAATCTTTAGGAAGCAATGAGTCGGGGACGACATGTTCAAAAGATTTCCTCATGTAATCATTTCTTACATGATTACCGTTTTTTATTTCGAGTCCCACATATCCATTCTTGCGCTTGTTAAAGTAAAAGTATATTGGAATTCTGTAATAGAGTTGTTTTTGCTTGAAAGAGTATCCGGCTTTTAATCGCACAGTCAGTTCACGGTTTGGCGTGAACATATAGCTGCCGCGGATATCAAATTTATAGATGAATCCACGACGATGGTCGTAACCCATGTAAAGAGGATTGAGAATAGGGTTCATTCGGATGTATCCTTGGTTGGCTTCTCCGAAATGACTTTTTACTCTATTTATGATATTGTCTCCAACCACATCCCAAAGATAATATTTCAGGTCATGTTTCTCTGTTTTAACAGTATCGGTTTTATTGATGGAATCTTTCTTTATTTCTTGACGCAAAATGAGGTCAAACACTTGCTTCTGATGGTCGCTAAGAGTATCCGGACGGAGTTTGGAGAGTTTTTCTCCATCGTAACCTTGTTGTTGGAGAATACTTTCGTCAGGCGCGGGCTGGTTAAAATATGCCGTATAGGATCCGGACACCTTGTTACCACAAAACTTGAATTGAGATTCTACTTGGCAAATTGCTGGAAGAAGTGAATACTTACCTTCTTTTTCCATGATAAGTTGAACATGAAATGAAAGCATGTCGTATTCTCCTTGATAAGAACAAGAGATGACGCGTCCCGTTTTATAATCAACGAGTGCCTCACCTTTTACTAATTGTGTGTTGTCTCTTTTGGGCTTGAACGTGAGTCTTGCCGTGCCGTTGAGTAGAAAGGATACGCGATATTTATAGAATTTCCGATTTTCTTTATTGAATGGTGACAGTAAATAGTCATTTACAATTGTTGTCTCGTAGATAGTGGGAGTGAGGTAACTTATAATGACTCCCATAGCTCTTTTGTGATGAGGAATATTTGTCGAAGACAACATACGATCCGTACGCAATGTCTTATAACCACATGTCGTAAGACGGTAGAAGGCTTCACCCATGTATTCCCGTTGTTTTCCATGACTAACGACAAACATAGATGGAACGCTAAGGAGGGTAAAGTTCCGCCGGTCTGTGCTCAGTCGGTAGCGGAGATAACTATAACTGACAAGGGTGTCTGTTGGTGTAGTAGCATATTTATGAGAATAGCTGAAGACTCGGTTGAGCATGGCCGTGTCGGGTCGCTCTTTTGCTGACAATGATTGTAATGCTGTCAGCAAAAAAATCAATATCAAGAAGATATGATTAACTAGTCTTCGCATTTTTATTATCTTAATAAAATTGGCTTTACAGAAAGGGGAGTTTATCCTCATTCTGTTCTTTTTGTTGGATTAAACTTCAAAATTTTAGAAAGTTATTCCAGTTCACTCAGTTCCAGCCATCTGAGCTCTTTTTCATCAAGTAAGTCTTTCACTTCTGGTAGACGCTTACTTTTCTCTGTAAGTTCTTCCACGGAGAGGGTTCCGCTGCAAAGTGCATCTTCCAACTGTTTTTGCTCTTGTTCCAGAGCTTCTATTTCCTTTCCGAGTGATTCATATTCGCACTTTTCCTTGTACGACATTTTTCGACGACTTTCATGATGATAATCAGTCTTGGTATTTCTCTTCTTTTCGTCTTTGTCTTTTTCTTCTTTTTTCTCTTTTTCATCAAGAGATTTAAGTTGGCTCCATTCACGATATTGTGTGTAGTTACCAGGAAAATCCTTGATAACACCTTGCCCTTTGAACACCAGCAAATGATCTACCACTTTATCCATAAAATAGCGATCGTGGCTCACTACAATAACGCATCCTGGAAAATCTTGTAGATATTCTTCCAGGGTTTGTAGTGTCTGAATGTCGAGGTCGTTAGTGGGCTCGTCAAGTACGAGGAAATTCGGATTGTGTATAAGAACAGTGCAAAGTTGCAGTTTGCGTTTTTCGCCGCCACTAAGTTTGTAAACGAAGTTGTGTTGTTCTTCAGGTGAGAATCCGAAATAATTGAGAAATTGTGAAGCTGTTAGATGTCGGCCATGTCCGAGATCGATGAAATCGGCAATTTCAGTTATGACATCAATTACTTTTTGATCATCCCGAAAATGCATGGTTTCTTGTGAAAAATAGCCAAAACGTACGGTTTCACCGATATCAAATTTTCCACTGTCAGGCTGTACCAGTCCCAGTAGCATTTTCACGAAAGTAGATTTTCCTGTACCATTTCCTCCTACGATTCCCATTTTTTCAAATCGGGCAAAGTTGTAGTAGAAATTGTCGAGAATTATAGTTTCTTTGTATCGGTCAGTAAATTTCTTAGAAACATATTGACATTCGAAAATTTTAGAACCGATATAGACGTTAGAAGCCTTCAGACGCATTTGGCGCTCTTCAATGCGCTGACGAGCGCGTTGCTGCAATTCGTAAAAGGCATCCTCACGGTATTTTGCCTTATGTCCACGAGCCTGTGGCATACGGCGCATCCACTCTAATTCCCTTCTATAGAGGTTGTTGGCTCGTGCAATGTCAGCTCTTCTGTTATCTATTCTCTCCTGTCGTTTCTCGAGATAATAAGCGTAATTGCCACGGTAAGTGTAGATGGTGTTGTCGTCGAGTTCTAAGATTACGTTACACACATGATCCAAGAAGTATCGATCGTGTGTTACCATAAGGAGTGTCAGATTTGACCGGGATAGATAGCCCTCCAGCCATATTATCATGTCTATGTCAAGGTGGTTTGTCGGCTCGTCAAGAATAAGAAAGTCGGGCTCGTTAATCAATGCATTGGCCAGGGCTACGCGTTTCTGTTGACCGCCGCTCAGCTGTCCCATGGGTTGCTCCATATCTGTGATATGCAACTGGGTAAGAATCTGTTTGGCGCGTAATACTTTTTCATCATCTCCATGATGATTGAAACATGCTTCCAAAACACTCTCATCGGGATCAAATTTCGGGGTCTGCTCAAGATAGCCCATGCGGATATCATTATGAAAGATGATGGAACCGGATTCGTAACCCTCATGTCCTGTAATAATTTGAAGGAGCGTAGATTTTCCAGTTCCATTACGTGCGATGAGCCCGACCTTCTGCTTCTCGGAAATGGAGAAACTGAGATCGTCGAAGATAACACGAGCTCCGAAACGCTTACTTAAATGTTGTATATCGAGAATGGATGTAGACATGATTAAATTAAGAAAGAATTATCCTTCGTTTAGAATTTTTTCTATGTAGTCGAGTACTTCTTCTCGACCGAGCTTTGATTCAGAACTTGTGATAAAGTAAGGTGGAGGCGTTTCCCAAGTGTCTTCCAAGGCCTTTATCCAAGTTTCAGCATTAGCTTTCACTTTGGCTTTGCTGAGCTTGTCGGCTTTTGTAAAAATAATGGAGAAGGGAATCTGCATTTGCCCCAGCCAATCAATAAATTCACGGTCGATACGTTGTTGTTCATGCCGAATGTCAACAAGAACGAATACATTGGCCAGCTGCTGTCGTTGTAAAATATACGATTCTATCATCCTCGTTAATTTGTCCTGTACTGTCTTTGACCGTTTAGCATATCCATAGCCGGGAAGGTCAACCAGATACCATTCATTATTAATGATGAAATGGTTGATGAGCAGAGTCTTTCCAGGTGTAGCCGAAGTCTTGGCCAGTCCTTTATGGTTGCAAAGCATATTGATAAGGCTTGATTTGCCAACATTGCTTCGTCCGATAAATGCAAATTCCATCTTCGTGTCTGCCGGACAATGGTTCACGCTAGGTGATGAGAGGGTGAATTCTGCTTTTTTTATTATCATACTTTATTTGTATTGGGGTTGATTTCATTATACTTCGTTCGCAGTGATCTGTGCGGAAGTAAGAGATTCTTCTCTTCGTTTGAGTAAAACTACATTCTCTACATGGGGAGTATGAGGAAACATATCTACCGGTTGCACGGCGACTACGGCATAATCGGCATCAAGAAGTGCAAGGTCTCGGGCTTGAGTAGCGGGATTGCAACTGACATAGACTATACGTTTCGGTGCCGCTCTGAGAATCACTCCCACAACGTCCTCGTGCATACCAGCTCTGGGCGGGTCTGTAATGATGATATCCGGATGTCCGTGTGTGCTTATAAAGTCGTCCGTAAGAATATTTTTCATGTCTCCAGCATAAAATTCTGTATTGGTAATACCATTGATTTTGCTGTTGACTTTAGCATCTTCTATAGCTTCTGGTACATACTCTATTCCAATAACACGCCGCGCCCATCTTGCCACGAAATTAGCGATAGTTCCTGTGCCGGTGTAAAGGTCGTAAATCAAAGGAAGTTTCTCTTCTGACACATTGGTGTCGAAAGTATGCTCTCCAGCATGAGTTTCCTCCTGGACGGCACACTCTGAGTCAGGGTTGACAGTCCTGCCAAGCGCAAATTCCCTTGCTACAGAGTAGAGATGATATGCCTGCTCCGTGTTCGTTTGATAAAAGCTCTTTGGTCCCACCTTGAATCGCAGCCCTTCCATAGTTTCGTAGATAAAATCAGTACCGTGAAAAGTGTTGAGCTCTTGATCACCGATGGTATCGTTGCCTTTCTGATTGTTGGTATAGATGAGCGATGTTATTTGTGGAAAAGTATCCACGATATGTTGCATCAACTGCTTGGCTTTTTCCTCATCACCAGGTTCATCATAATGAAATTGGATGATGAGCATCCATTCACCTGTGTTTGATGTGCGGAAAATGAGATCTCGCAGCAGACCGTGCTGACCGATAATATCATAATAGCTTATTCCCATGGAGTGAGCTGCACGGTCGATTTCATTGCGTACTTTATTATGAAAATCATCCATGAGACGGCAGGTCGTTATGGGATAAATTTTGTCGAAAGCTCCTGGGATGTGGAAGCCGATAGCCGAGTGATTGGCTGAAAAATCAATGGACTTGTCGGCGAGTTCTTCTTTAGTGAACCATCGTCTGCTGCAACAACCGAATTCAAGCTTGTTCCTGTATTCTGTTGTTTTTACTGAGCCCAGGATTGTTCGCCATCCAGAAAGTTTCACCTTGCCGATTCTAGTCAACTGATCTTTTACTTGCTGTTCCTTGGCTTTCAACTGTTCTGCATAAGGAAGCATCTGCCAACGACAACCTCCACAGACTCCAAAATGTGGGCAGAAAGGTTTCTGCCTGGTTTCGCTATATTGAAGGAATCTTACAACACGGCCTTCACAATAACGGTGCTTCTTCTTTACGATCTGAACGTCTACCACGTCTCCGGGTACGCAAAAAGGTACAAATACCACCTGCTCTCCATCATGAAAGATACAGTTGCCCTCTGCGGCCACCGACTCAATAGTAACATGCTCCAAAAGAGGAAGCGTCTTCTTTTTTCTACTCATTATTATATACTGTTTTGCCTACAAAGTTACTATTAAATTCCTAAAATCGTTCTTGCAATTAGCTTTTTCTCGCTTGTGAACGCAAACAAATTAAAATGTAAAGTCGAGATTGCACTTTTTCTTCTTTTTACTTTGTGTGAATTGTACTTTTTATTATCTTTGCACAGAAAGCAATTATTGCGTATAAATATAATATTAACTATAACAATTTCCTAATCAATTATGAGTGATAAACGAGTTTACCTCTTCGGTAATGGTAAAGCCGAAGGAAACGCTAAGATGAGAGAACAACTTGGCGGAAAGGGTGCGAACCTTGCTGAAATGAACCTACTGGGAATTCCGGTTCCACCAGGATTCACCATCACAACCGATTGCTGTAATGAGTATTATAAGGTAGGACAGGAGAAAATCATGGAAATTCTCCAACCTGAAGTAGAACCTGCCGTTCGCCATATTGAAAATCTAATGGGTAGTAAGTTCGGTGACCCAAAGAACCCCTTGTTGGTAAGTGTGCGTTCGGGTGCTCGTTCTTCCATGCCCGGAATGATGGATACCATCCTCAATCTCGGTCTTAATGACGAAGTGGCAGAGGGTATGGTTGAGAAGACAAAGAATGCTCATTTCGTATATGACTCCTATCGTCGTTTTGTGCAAATGTATGGCGATGTAGTCCTCGAAATGAAACCTGTCAACAAGGATGATATTGACCCATTCGAGGAAATTATCGAAAAGGTGAAAGCTGAACGAGGTGTCAAACTCGACAAAGATCTCAACGTAGAAGAGCTGAAGAAACTGGTGAAGCTCTTCAAAGAAGCTATTAAAGAACGTACAGGCAAGGATTTCCCAACCGATCCTATTGAACAACTTTGGGGTGCTATCTGTGCCGTATTCCGCAGCTGGATGAACGATCGAGCTATCCTCTATCGCAAGATGGAAGGAATACCCGATGAATGGGGCACCGCTGTGAGTGTCATGGCTATGGTATTTGGAAACATGGGCGACACTTCCGCAACGGGTGTTTGTTTCAGCCGTGATGCCGCCAACGGAGAGAATGTCTTCAATGGTGAGTACCTCGTTAATGCTCAGGGTGAAGATGTTGTTGCTGGTATTCGTACGCCTCAGCAAATTACAAAACTGGGCTCACAGCGTTGGGCCAAGAGAGTAGGTATTTCTGAGGAAGAGCGTGTGAGTAAATATCCTTCTATGGAGGAGGCAATGCCGGAAATATTTAAGCAGCTCGATCAAATCCAGAATACACTCGAGAAGCATTACCATGATATGCAAGACATGGAGTTTACCGTGCAGGAGGGCAAACTCTGGTTCCTCCAGACTCGCAATGGCAAGCGCACGGGAACGGCTATGGTAAAGATTGCCATGGACTTGCTCCATGAGGGAATGATTGATGAGAAGACAGCCATTGAACGCTGCGAGCCCCAGAAGCTCGATGAGCTCTTACATCCGGTCTTCGACAAGTTGGCCCTGTCTACGGCAAAGGTCATCACTCAAGGTCTGCCTGCCAGTCCTGGTGCAGCCTGTGGACAGATTGTATTCCATGCCGATGATGCCGAAGCATGGCACAAAGATGGACACAAGGTTATTATGGTACGTATCGAGACAAGTCCGGAAGACTTGGCCGGTATGAGTGCTGCTGAAGGTATCCTTACCGCTCGTGGCGGAATGACTTCCCATGCCGCAGTTGTTGCCCGTGGTATGGGTAAGTGTTGTGTGAGTGGAGCCGGAGCCATCAATGTGAACTACAAGACTAAGACTGTTGAGATTGACGGACATGTTTATCACGAAGGCGACTATATCTCCCTGAATGGAAGTACCGGTCAGGTCTATGCTGGTGAAGTACCCACGAAGGCTGCAGAGCTCAGCGGAGACTTCAAGGAGCTTATGGACCTTTGCGACAAATATACTAAACTGCAAGTGCGTACCAATGCCGATACACCTCACGATGCTGAAGTGGCACGTGCTTTCGGGGCAAAGGGCATCGGTCTCTGCCGTACGGAACACATGTTCTTCGACGACAAGAAGATTATTGCCATGCGTGAGATGATTCTCGCTGAAACCACCGAAGGACGCGAGAAAGCCCTCTTGAAATTGCTACCTTACCAGAAGGCTGATTTCAAAGGTATCTTGAAGGCTATGGACGGTCTGCCTGTAAACATTCGCTTGCTTGATCCACCTTTGCACGAGTTTGTGCCGCAGGACGAAAAAGGACAGCAAGTCATGGCAGAGCAAATGGGCGTGTCACTTGAGAAGATTCAACAGCGTGTGAACTCTCTACACGAGAACAACCCTATGCTCGGTCATCGTGGTTGCCGTTTGGGCATCACCTTCCCGGAGATTACCGGCATGCAGACCCGCGCCATCATAAGTGCCGCCTGCGAATTGAAGAAGGAAGGATACAATCCAAAGCCTGAAATCATGGTGCCTCTGATTGGTTCCGTCAACGAATTCCGTCAGCAGAAGGCGGTCATTTTGAGGAATGCTCGCAAGATGTTCGACGAATACGGAATCAAGTTCGATTTCGAAATCGGAACAATGATTGAGATTCCTCGTGCTGCCCTTACCGCCGACAAGATTGCCAAGGAGGCAGACTACTTCTCGTTTGGAACAAATGACTTGACACAGATGACATTCGGCTTCTCGCGTGACGATATTGCCAGCTTCCTTCCAGTCTATTTGGAGAATAAGATTCTCAGTGTTGACCCGTTCCAGGTGCTCGATCAAGAGGGCGTCGGCCAGCTCGTGAAGATGGCTGTAGAGAAGGGTCGCAAGGTGAAGCCTACGCTCCGTACAGGTATTTGTGGCGAGCATGGCGGCGAGCCCACTTCCGTGAAGTTCTGCGCTCGTTTGGGCATGAACTATGCATCTTGCTCTCCCTTCCGCGTGCCCATCGCCCGTCTGGCGGCCGCCCAGGCAGCAGTTGAGGATGATGAATGATAGTTATTACAAAAAGTAAAAAAGGCAGGCTTATATGGCCTGCCTTTTTTGTCCTTATACCATAAATTCATTAAAAGGAATGAGCACTTGATTGTTCATTGCTAGTAATTTGAATATAGAGAGTTGTCTGTGGTAAACGAGTTTTTTTTGTTTGGTGAGATAATTCAAGGTCGAAAGTGTTCACTTGTTGATTTTTATTTGTAACTTTGCGTTGAGTCGGTGATTCTTGCTTGTTCATATTGCAGCACCAAGTTAAGTAAGTTGCCGGCAGAATGCAGGTCTTTGTTAAAATAGGTTGTAAGAGATTTGCATCCCTTTAATTTTAAGTAGGCTGCTAATAATTGGTTTAACTAAATCATCAACAAGAATGAAGAAAATCTTTTTGTTTGCCACGGTCGTTGCAGCAATGACAGTGGCCAGTTGTGGAAACAAGTCGCAGTCTGCAGCTCCTGCTGCTGACAGTGTTTCCGCTGACTCTGTGGAACAGGTGGACACTGCCGCCCTTTCTTCCGAAGTGAAAACCATGATGAACACTCTTACAGGACAATTGTCAGAGGCTTTGAAAACAAAGGACCCCAAAGCATTGACCACATCGCTCGCCAATCTTGAAGTAACTTATAAAACGTTGGTAAACAGCGGACAATTAGAGGCTGCAAAAAGTTATGGTTCAGCTGTGAAGCAGTTTGTAAACGAAAATGCCGAAACCATAAAGACTGTTGCTTCCGGCAACACTACAGTTGCTTCTCTCGTTGAGGGTATCAAGAATTTGCCTACTACTGCTGAAACGACTGCTGAGCAGGCCAAAGCTGCCGTAAGTAGTGATGCCATCAGTCTGGCTTCTGCTGCTATTGCTAAGGGTGCTGATGCTAAAGCTACCGTCGAAACAGCTACGGAAGCATTGAAGAATTTACCTTCTAACTTGACGGAAGCTGCCAACACCGCAGCCAATACAGCCGTTGAGAATGCTAAGACTCAGGCAGAAAATAAGGTGAATGAGAAGGTGAACTCGGTAAAAGAAAAAGCTAATAACGAAGTGAACAAAGCTGCACAGAAGGCTACTAACGAGGTGAACAAAGCCGCTTCGAAAGCCGTGAACAGTCTGTTCAATTAATAAAGCAGAACGTCCCGACCGATAGACAATCACGGTCGGGACGTTTTTTTGAAAGAGGGTAGTGTAATGTAAACAATGATTATCTTATTTTCTAAACCGCTCTTTTTTAATTATTCCAT
>JBMNUW010000037.1:0-23344 GCA_050946475.1 Prevotella sp. | reverse complement strand
CATATTTATCCATTTTATTGGATAAATTCTCGGAAAAAGAGGCTTGCATAAACTTTTTTCAAAAATTTTCGACCAATTTGCTTGCAGTTTAAAATAAAAGTATTAACTTTGCTGCCGAACAAAAAAATAAGACAATGAACAAAATTAACTTCACAGCATGGTGGTGGCGTTACTCAAGATTGAATAAGTCGTGAGTCACGGAGCCGTGTATATAAGTGAAGAAGATATAGAAAAGGCCTGTCGTACTTACGACAGGCCTTTTTTCTTATACAAACATTTGCACGGACACATCACCGTAAAAAAGACACGCCCCGACTTCATCCTGTCACATCGCAGTTCTCTACACCGTGGCAACATTACGAACAAAATATATATTAACAACATAAAACATAACACTATGAATATTGCATCAGTTTTCAATCGTCTGCTTAATCACGAAGAACTCAAACGTGAAGAAACCAAAGAACTATTACTCGCCATCACCCGCGGCGAACTGTCTGATCCCGAAATCACAGCACTGCTCACTGCCATTCAAATGAGAGGTATCACCGTTGACGAGCTGCTGGGCTTTCGCGACGGAATCCTGGAGACAGGCGTTCCCGCTCTCCTGGATTGCGACCGTTACATCGATGTAGTTGGAACAGGCGGTGACCGTAAGAACACGTTTAACATTTCAACCACTTCCTGCTTCGTCATTGCCGGCGCCGGATATAAGGTGGCCAAGCATGGCAACTATGCAGCTACGAGTGTAAGCGGAGCCTCAAACGTAATAAAGAATCACGGCGTGACTTTTACAGACGATCTTGACAAACTGAACCGCTCTATCAATGAGTGCGGCATTGTCTACCTTCATGCGCAGCTCTTTGCCAAGGCCATGAAGTTCGTAGCCGCTATCCGGAAGGCACTTCCCTTCCCCACTTTCTTCAATCTGCTCGGCCCCATCGTCAATCCCTCGCAACCTAAGTGTCAGATGCTCGGCGTAGCCAACCTCGATCAGATGCGACTCTATCATCAAGTGTATCAGCGACTAGGCATCGACTATGCCATCGTGAACTCCATCGACGGCTACGACGAAATCTCGCTTACGGGTGACTTCAAGGTGACAACCAATAACTATGAGCGTGTGTTCAAGCCCAGCGATTTCGGCTTCGATATCGCCAAGCCCGAGGAACTTAAAGGTGGAGCAACTGAGGAAGAAGCCGCCGAAATCTTCGACGCCGTGCTCAACAACACTGCTCTTCCTGCACAAAAGAACATCGTCATCGCAAACGCCGGTTTCGGTATCCAGGTGATGGAGAAGGGACAAAAGAGCATCGAGGAGTGCATGGACATCGCCCGCGAGAGCATCGACAGCGGTTCTGCCCTTCGCACCTTCAAGAAATTCGTGGAACTGAACTCTTAATTTCTCACCAACTCTACAGGCATTATGGATATACTGGAAGAAATCGTCGCCCATAAGCGACAGGAAATAAAGGAGCGCAAACTGTACGTCAATCCACTCCAACTCTATCCGCTCGTGGAGCAGAAGATAGCCGAGCATCCCGACGTGCCCTCCATGCGAAAGGCTCTCCTTCAATCGAATACGGGCATCATTGCCGAGTTCAAGCGCCGTTCGCCCAGCAAAGGATGGATTAAAAAGGAGGGAAAGGCCAGCGTCATACCTCTTTCCTATCAAAAAGCCGGAGCTGCCGGATTAAGCATCCTCACAGACACAAAATATTTCGGCGGCTACGACGAATACATCCAAGAGGCACGTGCAACAGGTGTCACGATTCCAATACTCTATAAGAACTTCATCGTGGACGAATACCAGCTCTTCCAGGCACGCTATTGCGGTGCATCAATCGTACTGCTCATTGCAGCCGATCTGAGCAAGGACGAATGCCGACAGCTCATGCACACTGCCAGGGAGCTGGGACTTGAGGTGCTGCTGGAGATGCACAGCGAACACGATCTCGACTATGCCGACCTGGAGCCGGATATCTACGGTATTAACAACCGCAACCTCGGCACCTTTGTTACGGACGTGGAAAATAGTTTCCGTCTGGCCGAACGTCTTCCTGCCGACGGCTGTAAAATAAGCGAGAGCGGAATCGGCGACCCTGAAACCGTGCTCGCACTGAGAAAAGCCGGATTCCGGGGTTTCCTCATGGGTGAAAGATTCATGAAAGAAGAAAATCCCGGAGCTGCGCTCGAAGCATTCATCGCACAACTGAAAAACAAATAACCTTCGCATATAAAATCCATCTTCACCATGCAACCCGATATGAAAATCAAAGTCTGCGGTATGCGCGACCAAGAAAATATCCGTGCCGTGGCTCAGACAGACATCGACCTCATGGGGTTCATATTCTATCCAAAGAGTCCGCGCTACGTACAGATGATTTCCTCGCTTGCAGGCATCATACCCGACTACTCTGAGGAACGCATCCAACGGCTGCGCTCCAAGGAAAGAAACAACGAGCAACAAACTCACCGTATTAAACGCGTGGGAGTGTTTGTCGACGAAATGCCTCAGACCATCCTCACACGGATATATAACTATCAGCTCGACTTCGTTCAACTTCACGGCGACGAGACTCCAGAGATGATAGACAATCTGAAACGCACACTCATTCCGGATCTTGCACCTGACATCCGCATTATCAAGGTCATTAGTGTTGCTTCGGAACACGACATTGAAAAGTATAAGCCGTATGAGGGTTTAGCCGACCTTTTTCTCTTCGACACAAAATGCCCCGGAAAAGGAGGCAGCGGAGAAAAGTTCGACTGGTCGGTCCTCGATGCCTACGACGGACAGACTCCCTTTCTGTTGAGCGGCGGCATAGGTCCCGACGATGCTAAACGAGTGCGCAACTTCAATCACCCCCGTTGCATCGGCATCGACCTCAACTCGCGTTTTGAAACCGAGCCGGGCGTGAAAGACGTGGAACTTCTGCGAAGGTTCATCAATGAAGTACGCCGGTAATCTAAGATTCGGCACAACAAAATTAATGACAAGAACATCTTTACACCCCACATCAACTTCCTCTCACAAATTATGAACAAAATCAACTCTCTCTTCAACAACAGCAAGGACCGCAAACTGCTCTCCTTGTATTTTTGCGCCGGCTGTCCTACCCTTGAAGGCACAGGCGATGTCATCAAGACCATGGAGCGCCGAGGCATCGACATGATTGAGGTGGGCATTCCTTTCAGCGACCCTTTGGCCGACGGCCCTGTAATACAGAGTGCCGGTACCGTGGCCTTGAAGAACGGCATGACACTGCGAAAGCTCTTCGCCCAGCTTAAGGACATCAAGAACGACGTGCACATTCCTCTCGTATTGATGGGCTATCTGAATGTCATCATGCACTACGGCATCGAACCTTTTTTCCAGAGCTGCGTGGAAAGCGGCGTCAGCGGCTGCATCATTCCCGACCTGCCCTTCAAGGACTATCTCGAAGTGGTGAAGCCCGTAGCCGACCGCTATGACATCCGAGTGATAATGATGATTACCCCCGAAACCAGCGAAGAACGCATCCGCTTCATTGACGACAATACCGACGGATTTATCTATATGGTTTCTTCCGCCAGCATTACGGGAGCACAGCAGAGCTTCAACGACGCGAAATTGGCTTATTTCAATCGCATCAATGCCATGAACCTCAAGCATCCGCGCATGATAGGCTTTGGAATCAGCAACAAACAAACGCTCGAGAGCGCGCAGGCCAACGCCGCCGGTGCCATCATCGGAAGCAAATTTGTCACTCTGCTCAATGAGACCCGTGACCCCGACAAAGCACTCGACCAATTGTTCGATGCTCTGAAAAAGTAAGGAACAGAAAAAATAAAGTACTGAAGAAAGTACAAGGAATATAAAGCATAGAAAAAAGAAAGATACGTAGAGACGAAATCCGATAACGATGAAGTCGCGCTCTCGGAAATTATCTCTTGAACGGCAACATAATCACAAATACACCCCAATAGAAAACTTATCGCAGTATGAAAGAGAAATATCAAGTAGATAAAAACGGATTCTTCGGAAAATATGGCGGAGCCTATGTCCCCGAAATCCTCTACAAGTGTGTCACCGACCTGCAGGAGGCTTATCAGCCCATCCTCGATTCGGACGAGTTCAAGAAAGAATACCATCAACTGCTCAAGGACTATGTGGGGCGCCCCTCTCCCCTCTACTATGCCAAGAGAATGAGCGAGAAATACGGTTGCCAGCTTTACCTGAAACGCGAGGACCTGAATCATACCGGCGCACACAAAATCAACAACACCATCGGTCAGATTCTCATGGCGAAGAAGATGGGTAAGACTCGCATCATCGCCGAAACAGGTGCCGGACAGCACGGAGTAGCCACGGCCACGGTATGCGCCCTGATGAACATGAAATGCGAAATTTTCATGGGTGCCACAGACGTGGAACGCCAGCACACCAATGTAGAACGTATGCGAATGCTCGGTGCTGAGGTGCATCCCGTGCGCACAGGCAACATGACGCTTTCCGATGCCTGTTCACAGGCCATTCGTGACTGGTGCTGCCACCCGGAGGACACCTTCTACATCGTAGGCTCTACGATGGGACCTCACCCCTATCCCGACATCGTGGCAAAAATGCAGAGCGTGATTTCAGAAGAAATAAAATGGCAATTGCAGGAGAAAATCGGACGCGACTATCCTGACTACCTCGTGGCCTGCGTGGGAGGAGGCAGCAATGCCGCCGGAACTATTTATCACTATATCGACGACGACAGGGTGCAGATATACCTGGCAGAAGCAGGAGGCCACGGCATTGACACCGACTACACCGCCGCCACCATTCACTGCGGCACGGAAGGAATTATCCACGGTGCCCGCACCCTGGTAATGCAGACGGATGACGGACAGATAAAAGAGGCCTTCACCATCTCCGCAGGACTGGACTATCCTGGCATCGGCCCCATGCATGCCGACCTTGCCGAAAAGGGAAGAGAACACGTACTGGCCATCAACGACGACGAGGCTATCTACGCCGGCTACGAACTCACTCGAATGGAGGGTATTATCCCAGCCATAGAGAGTGCACATGCCGTGGCTGCACTGAAAAAGATGTCGTTCAAGCCCGATGATGTCGTAGTGCTTACCGTGTCAGGACGCGGCGACAAAGATGTGGAAACTTATCTCAAGAACAAGGCCATGGCCAAAGAATACGGTCAATTCTAATTTTCTTTATCCCATGCAACAATATCATTATCAAACGCATACTCGCCGCATTCTGGCTGACCTCTACACACCTGTAGGGGTCTACATGCGGCTGAGAGACCTTTATCCGCAAAGCGTGCTGATGGAAAGTTCCGACTATCACGATGCCGGCAACTCTCACTCATTCATCGGCATCAAGCCCATTGCCCAGATTGCAGTGAGCCACGGAAAAATCATCGAACAATATCCTGACGGCACTTCACGTACTACCGAAATTGACAGCAGCGTGAAGGGAAGGGCAAAAGAACAGGTTGTGGAAGGTACCACTCGTTTTATCAACAACTTCAAGGTGAATGGCGGCGGTTCCGATTATTGCGGTCTGTACGGCTACACATCCTTTAACGCAGTGCGCTATTTCGAAGACATCAACGTGAAAGATACCACCATGGAAAAAAACGATGCTCCTGACATACTATATATATTGTATGAGGATGTCATCGTTTTCGACCACTTTAACAATCTGATGACCCTTATCACCCTCGGCGAGGAAAGCGAACTGGACGAACTGGAACGAGCCATAAACCGGCAAAACGTAAAACCCTACGAGTTTCACCCCGTCGGCGAAACAAGTTCCACCCTCACCGACGAGGAGCACAAAGCCAATATCCGCCGCTGTGTGGAGCACTGCCTGCGAGGTGACGTATTTCAAATTGTCATTTCACGACGTTTCATCCATCACTACGAAGGCGACGATTTCAAACTCTATCGCGCCCTGCGCTCCATCAATCCTTCGCCCTATCTTTTCTATTTCGACTTTGGCGGCTTCCGAATCTTCGGTTCATCGCCGGAAACTCACTGTCGTATTCAGGGCGAGCAAGCATACATCGACCCCATTGCCGGCACAACACCTCGCACGGGCAACGCAGCACAGGACCGGAAAAACGCCGAATATCTGCGCAATGACCCGAAGGAGAATGCCGAGCACGTGATGCTCGTGGATTTGGCACGCAATGACCTCTCGCGCAACTGCCATGACGTGCATGTAGACTTCTACAAGGACATGCAATGGTATTCACACGTCATCCACCTCGTTTCACGCGTCAGCGGAACTCTGGACGAACGCGACAGCGACCCGGTACGCACTCGCATCCGTGCCTTCTTCGACACTTTCCCCGCCGGCACACTTTCCGGAGCACCGAAGGTCAGAGCCATGCAAATTATCAGTGAAATGGAGCCGCACAACCGAGGAGCCTACGGAGGATGTATCGGTTTTATCGGCCTCAACGGCGATCTCAACCAAGCCATTGTTATACGTACCTTCGTATCCCGCAACAACGAGCTGTGGTTCCAGGCCGGCAGCGGCATCGTAGCCAAGAGCAGCGAAGAATACGAACTGCAGGAAGTGAATCATAAACTGGGTGCCCTCGTCAAGGCCATCAAAATAGCAGAAACGTTATGAAAATAGTTATCATCGACAATTACGACAGCTTCACCTATAATCTGGCCCACCTCGTGCGTGAACTGGGTGCGGAGGTTTCCGTCTATCGCAACGACCAGTTCACGCTGAATCAACTGGAGCCCTTCGACAAAATCATCCTTTCGCCGGGACCCGGCATCCCGTCGGAAGCAGGTCTGCTGCTCGATGTCATCCGCCATTATGCAGGACGCAAGTCAATGCTCGGTGTATGTCTCGGTCATCAGGCCATCGGCGAAGTGTTCGGCGCCAAGCTCACCAACCTCAAGGAGGTCTATCACGGGGTAGCTACGGAGGGTACACAATTTGGCATTGACCCCATTTTCAAAGGTTTGCCAAAACGTATCATGATGGGACGCTATCACAGCTGGGTGGTCGACCGCACGGGCTTCCCCGAGTCACTGGAAGTCACAGCTGTTTCCGACGACGGACAAATCATGGGTCTGCGCCATCGAAACTACGACATTCACGGTATCCAGTTCCATCCTGAAAGCGTGCTTACGCCCATGGGCAAGCAGATTGTGAAAAACTGGCTGGAACTATAATTCCTTTTTCTATCAACAAAATAATGGCTATAGATTTCCATAATAACAATGGATTTCTATAGCCATTCTATTTTTCTACCATTCTTCGAGGTTCTGTTCTCGCTCAACCTCGGCTTCCACTTTGTCGTTAAGTGCCGGGAAGAAGTCGATGCCCGTAATGCGCTCCACCTGATCCACCGAGTTGACATAATCGCCCTTGGGCCTGTTGCCCGACGTATTCTTATAAATAAAACCAATAGCCTTGGGCTTGCCTTTCATGCAGAGCACCACCTTAAAGAAGGCTTCGGGTACTGTTACCTTGTGCTGTCCGATGCGCTTGTGCTTGCCGCGATAAAGGACGGGACCCGCTACAATATAAATATCACCATACCGGCGTGCCCAGTCACGGCATTGGTTTTCCATCTCATTCCAGTCACCCTTGTTAAGACCGGGATTCTGCGGACAAATATTCGTCATGAGAAACGACTCTGTCATAGCCTCAGCGTTCCACTTATTGTCGCCAGCCGGACAGAGATGACCACGATCGTAGCCTGAGTTGATGTAGTCGTATGTCGTCACTCGCGGCTCTGGCACGTCTTCGTCCTCATGGAACTGCTGTCCCTTGCGCTTAGCAGGTCCGCTAAGCCGGTCGGCAGTAAGATGCCATGCCACCCAATTCGGGATGAGCAATTTTGTATTATATGATACGGTATAGCCCTTTCTATGCAGTATCAGTTCCGAACGGTCATTTAAAGCAGAAGGCATTTCCAGGCCTACGACATTCGTTTCGGTCGCATTTTTGGCCGGCAGTGCCTCTTCTCCACCGTTTTTGTCATTGGTTTCAGTTTCCAAGTCGCCACTCTGCCTGTTTTCCGACCGAGTGTCTGCCTCTACCTGTTGGAAAGCTCCTTCCGTCACCCTTTTCTGTCGGGGTGTACAGGCTTCCGTACCAAATACGAATACAAAAGAAAAAAGAGTCAGCCCAAACGACCAGGCAGGCTCTCTCCTTCTCACCCTTTTCATTAGTTTCTTCATTGTTTCCTTTGTCAATGATTCAAGACGTTTAATTGGGTGCAAAGGTAACAATTTCCTCGCGAGCTGTGGTCTCATCAATGAAACTTTTTGCGATAATAATGACACTTAAACCAAAAAATCCGAACACGAAGAGAAACTTGAAAAGGGAAACTACTTCTCCGAATCGTCGTGCTGCATCAACATGTCATTAATCAGTCCGTCTACCAAACCCACATTGGGCACTTGAATCATGGTGGCACCGACACTCTGAGCCACCATCAGGAAAATTTCTGCGGCGGGCACGATAACATCTGCACGGTCGGGCTTGAGTTTGAAAGCCTCCATGCGTTCTTCTACGCTCAGCTTCTTCAGTCGCACGTAAAGTCGCCTCAAGGCTTCAACGGTCAGTCTGTCCACCAGTTTGTCGCGCTTGGCTGCAATACGATAGAGCTTGTTGATGTTTCCACCACTGCCGATGATGGTGATGTCTGTGTAACCTTTTGTCACATCCGTCAGCTTTTGGCGGAATTGCTGGAGCATTTCTTCACTCACTCCTCCTTCCAGAAGACGAATAGTACCGATATTGAATGAATGGCTCATCAGCTTCTGACCCTTGGAGATGAACGTAATCTCCGTACTGCCACCGCCTACATCCACATAGATATAATTCTTGTCGTCGGGCAACTTAGAGAGATGAATGTCATAGATAATCTGTGACTCCTCATCACCACTGATAATGTCCAGTTTCAGTCCGGAACTCTTCCGCACGTGCTCAAGCACCTCTTTCCCGTTTTTCGCATCGCGCATGGCTGAGGTGGCGCAAGCCCGATAGCGAACCACATGAAAGACCTTCATAAGTTGCTTATAGGCTTTCATCGTGCGGACGAACTCTTCTTCCTTCCTGTCACTGATTTTGCCTTTCCGGAATACTTCCATTCCGAGGCGCAGGGGCACTCGCAAGAAAAGCGCCTTGCGTAGTGCCTTATTGCCCTCCATGTCTTCCGTCACTGTATTGATAAGCAGGCGAGCTGCATTCGAGCCGACGTCGATGGCCGCCAAGTTTGTTTCTTTTATATCCGTCATTACTTCTCTTCGTTTTCTTTCAGATATTCGTTATAGAGAGCTTCCTGCGAACGGAAAGGCACGCCGCCCTGCAGTTCGTTGGAGCCCATTCCGTCCACCACACGACCGTTCATCGTATCTTTCAGCCCATAGTCTACCGTCCGCATGAGGTCACGCTGCAAGTCTTCATCATAGACAGGCGTATACACCTCGATACGATTAATAAGGTTGCGCGGCATCCAGTCGGCAGACCCGAGGTAATATTTATTGCGTCCTCCATTGCAGAAGATGATGATGCGCGAATGTTCAAGATAGCGGTCGATGATACCCACGGCATGAATATTTTCGCTCACTCCGGGCACTCCCGGCACGACGGAGCAGTTGCCACGGATGCAGATGTCCACTTTCACACCAGCCTGCGAGCATTCATAGAGTTTTTCCACCATGTCGTGGTCCGTGATGTGATTGATTTTTATCTTCATCCATGCTTCCTTGCCCTGCCTGGCATTATTAATTTCATTTTGCATGAGCCGGAGAAGACGGTGCTTCATCGAATTAGGCGACACCATGAGTTCCTTGAAATGAATGGGCGAGAAGGGCCTGTCTATGAATTCAAACACCTTGGCAACCTCGTTGACAATACGAGGCCGTGCCGTCATCATGAGATAGTCGGTGTAGACCTTGGCGTTGCCTTCGTGGAAATTACCTGTTCCCACACAAGCTATACGATCTTTCCGAGTTTCGATAAGGAGCAGCTTGGAGTGGATTTTCAGTCCTTCCACACCAAAGATTACATTCACTCCTTCCTCCTGCATACGCTTGCTCCACTTGATGTTGCTTTCCTCGTCGAAGCGTGCCAGCAGTTCCACCACTGCCGTCACCCGCTTACCGTTGCGTGCAGCTGCAATGAGCGCCTTCACTACCTTGGAATCCTTGGCCAGTCGATAGAGTGTGGTCTTGATGGACTTCACTTCAGGACGGATGGCAGCTTCACGGAGCAGTCGGATGTATCCGTTAAAGCTATGATAAGGCACGTGAATGAAGCGGTCTTTCTCCCTGATCTGATCGAAGAGGCTTCGCTGAGAGAGAAACTCCGGTTTCATGATATGGCGCCATGCCGGGTAGCGCAGCTCCGTGTGACCGCAGTCAGGAAACGACATAAGGTCCTTGTGATTTTGATAGCGTCCGGAAGCCACCTCGGTATCGAGTTCCCGGGCATTAAGTTGCTTGCGTATTTTCTTCACGACATCCTTCGGCATCCGCGAGTCGTAAACAATGCGGACAGCATCGCCCCACTTCCGGCTGTCAACGCCGGCAGCAATCTTCTCCATAGTGCCATAGTCGGCCTCTCGGTCAATCTCCATCTCGGCATCCTTGGTAATCTTGAACGAGTAGGCGCGGTAAGTACTTGGCTTGGTACCGATAAAGATATAGGGCAGGCAGAAGCGCACCACATCATCAAGATACATGATATTGTCATGGCCTTCGCTTGACGGTATTTTCACCCATCGCCCATAAATACGGTCGGGCACCTTCACTACGGCGTATTCCGGTTTGTCCTTGCCCACCTCAGTCTTCTCCACGAGCAGATAGATACGGTTGTTCTCCAAAGTCATGATTCCGTCTATCTTGTTGAGCCATATAGGGTTCACAGAGCCATTGAGCTCTTCATAGAAGAGATTTCTCAGATACTGCTGTTGTTCCTCATTGAGCTGAGTTTCGTCGGGAATATGAATATTGTGCTTCTCAATCTCCTGTCGCACCTGTGCCACGGCAGTAGTGTATTCCTCGGAAAATTCCTTGTTGAGAGCATTGATGGTCTTCAAGCTTCTCTTGATGTTCTTGTGCGTACTCTTTGGCAATTCTTCGTTTTCGGCCAGTCGGGTAAGCGAAGCTACGCGCACACGGAAGAACTCATCAAGATTGTTCGAGTAGATACCGAGGAACGACAACCGTTCCAGCAGGGGGACATAAGTCTTCTCTGCCTCTTGGAGAATACGATGGTTGAAGTACATCCAACTGACATCGCGCTCCACATAGGGAAGTTTTTCTTTTTTCTTGGTTTCAGTCATAGTTTCTAAAGAGTGTTGTTACTGTCTTTAGTTCTTTTTTTCGTTCGCCTTCTGTTCCGAGGGCTTCGTCTCCTTTATAACGGTCTTATCGTCAGTCTTGTTTTCTATCTTATCGTTCGTCTTCTTCTCTATCTTTTCATCGGCCTTATCATCAGCTTTCTTATCAGCCTTGTCATCAGCCTTCTTATCGACTTTTACCTCAGCTTTCTTATTCTTCTTTGCCTCAGCTTTATTGCCTTTTTCCTTTGGCTTGTCCTTTTTCCCGGCAGACTTAGTTTTACCCTTTTTCTCTTTATCGTCGTCTGCTTTAAGGAATTTTGTATTCTTCGGGTCTTCCACCACTATCATATCCACATCCCCATCCAACAGATGGAGGGCTTTGCGGAAATATTTTGCGCAACCAGCGGGAACCACGATGCTGCCAATGTCGTCGCTCTCGTCGAAGGCATGACGACTTAACTGTTCAGGCTTGCCGGCAAAAATAACGGTCTTAAGTCGGTCACAATCGGCGAAAGCGTATGGTCTCACCGATTCTACCGAAGCCGGTACATAGATACTCTCCAGATCGTCACAGTCATAGAATGCATCGTGCTCTATCACCTTTACAGTGGAGGGAATGACCACATTTCGGAGATGTTTCTTCTGCCGGAAGGCCATGGGACCAATGGTTGTCACTCCTTCAGGAATGGTAATGTTCTCTGCTCCTGAAATACAATACAGCAACGTGGATTTGTTATCCGAATACACCACGTCTTCATCAAGTTCAAAGCTCTCAGAATCAATCTTCTGCAAGGCCAGATTGAGCACCAAAGCATCAAACTTTGCATTTTTCCCATCCCGAGCCTTAAGCGACTCGATGATAGCTTTCTTACTCTTTTTCACGTTGGTTGAATAATGTTTGTTGTGAGACAATTTACTATAATCCCTTACAGAAAGCAGAATCAAGTTTGCCTTCAACTTCTTAACCTGATTTCAGGCCGACCCAATCTGCCTTCATCTCGATTTTACAGTTACAAAAGTATAAATGCAATGTTACAGTTCTGTTTCATTCCTGCTACATTACTTTAGGAAACATAAATGTAACATAGATTACACAGAACTGTCATTGACGAGCTCAACGAAAAGAGTAAGAACAAAAAGGTTATCAGGCAGACCAGACAAATCTACCTCAAGCATCCAGAAGCGATGTGAGCCTGTCAAACAGTGACGAACTCAATGACAGACGGTGCTTCATCTCCACTGTAGCAGTCTGTTCAATGATAGATATGATTTTTGCCATGCCCATGTTCTCCCAACTATGGAAATGGGTGTCCGGTTTATAATTCCTGGAGAAGTCCAAGAGAAGACTCAAGTCAAAGTCATGACTCACGATGCCGGCTCCACTGAGAGAGGCATCAAATGCATTGCAATCCTGTTCTATGTGAGCAGGGACCATCAGAATGGGTTTGTGAAGATAGAGTCCCTCGCAAACCGATTCGAATCCGGCGGTCGTGGCATAGGCCTTGCAACCCGCCATAGCCCGCACAAAAGATTTGTCATCTATCTGGTGAAAAGTGAGCGTTTCATCTACACGATACTCCTCGGGCATGCCTTTCTTGTCCCAGAAGAAAAGCAACTTCACCTCAGGATGTTCACTGTGCCAGCGCATCACCATGTCACTAAAGCCCGCATTGAGCAGATAGCCCAGCAAATAGTCTCCGTCAGAAACTCTACAGCCACGCACCTCGCGACGTATCAACGGAGGCACTACCTTGATGGAATGAAGGTCGTCGTCAGGCATTTGCCGGAAGGAAAGTGCAAGCTTAGACTGTGACCCGATGCAGGTGAGACGAGTGAACAGACGAAGAAAGAACATGCTAACAGGGCTTCCCTTGGGAAACCGGAAGTCGGGATGCAGGAAAAGATATTGGTGTCCAATGCTCAACTGAGGAACACCAGGATTGGTTAGCAGATAGGTTAGTCCGATAAGCAACTCATAGAAATTGATGACCAGGTCAACTTTAGAATTGCGAATGCGGTTAAACAGGAAATGAATGCTTTTCAGATAGACCGGCAAACGACATATATTGTAAGCTACGCTCCGAGGCACATTGCTACGCTTGTTGGCTGCAGTGGGAAGAAAATTGGGGCTCTCAAAAGTATGGACAGGAGCGTGAATTTCTCTCTGGAAAAAATCGGGGAGTTTTCTTGACTTGCTCTTACCCACCAGCACTTCCACTACTTCATGACCATTGCTCCTGAGCATCTGCTCCAATGTAATGGCCTGTGTGAGATGGCCCCGGCCCTCACCCTGCACGACAAACATTATTCTCATAATCAACGATTTTACTTACTTCCACAAAAGTACAAGATAGAAAGTTCAATCCTATTAAAAAGATAATAACATTATGTTAAACTTAGGACTAAGGTATCATCACAAAATAATAAGGCTGACAACCATCGACTATGGAACGACGGTCATCAGCCTCTGAGTAAAAAAAGTTATTATAATACAGGCTTATTCTATTCCGAATGCTCCGAAGAAACTAGAAACCTGAGGACAAGTAAAATAATAGTTCTGGTCGTCGGCATCATCCGTGAATATCACCTTTTTCAGTCCGTAGAAAGGAATGCCCGACGGGAAAATTCGATTCAGTGATACCATTCCACCCGTAAGGGCTGTGGAAGATGACTGCAGATGGAAATCCCAGTCGGTAGAGAAAGCCAGCGGAGCACCCTGATCCGTGTCGTCAATCTCACAGTTGATGTCCATCAAAGGGTTCTGCTCAAAGTTCTTGAAGAGCGGATTGTTCTCTCCAGCCACCGAACTGTGAATGTCGGTTTCAAGATAAATAATCAGGTCAGCATCTTTTCCCATCTGTTCCACGCCCGCGTCTGTGCTGGCGAAGTACCAGTTGGGCGTGATGGTACTGTTATCGAGGTCGGCACCGTCTTTCTTTGGCTGTTTCAGTCCATAGCGACAGTCGTAGATAAGATTATTGACCAATATGCCATAACTGCCTTTCTCCATCCAGATACATCCACCCTTCTTGTTCTTCGAACGACGCCATCCGCAGTCCACTATTGTGTTGTTGTAGATACGATAGTCGGACGAGAGGATGGTCTCCGAAGTACCTGAATTGGAAAGCTTGAAAGCGTTAGTACAAGCATTATAAATCAAGTTGTAGGCCACATCCATCTGGCAACCGGCCTTGATATTGATGGCCTCACCACCATCTGCGGCATTGCCACTGTCTGCAAAGATGTTATTGTAGATGACGGCATTGCCACCGGTGAAATAGGTCTGGTCGTTGTAGTTGTCATGGAAATAGCAGTTGGCAATGGCAAATTTACCATCGGTGTTGCAGAAGTGGAAAGCCGGCACGCCACCATCGATTGTCGTCTTATAGAGCTTGTTCTGGAACGAAATACTCGACTCTGTGGGCGTGGCTCCGGCATAGGCAATATCGACATGGTTGAGCACCACTTCCTCAGAGTTGTAACCGCAGATGATACCACCCCAGTCGGCAGGCTCCTTTGTGTCGGAAGTGAAGGTCACCGGTTCCTCTTCCGTGCCCATGCAGTAGAGATTACCCAGGACAACGAGTTCCACAGGAACCTTGGCGTCCGACTTGCAAGTCACAGTGACACCAGGCTCGATGTAGAGTGAAGTATTCTCCGGCACCTTGAAGCTCTCCTGGAGTGTGGTGTCTTTGGTCCAGACGATGGAACCGGCGGGATAGGTAGCCAGACTGGTCTCCACACCTTCTGTAGTGTTGATGTAGATGGTGTCGTTGGTTCCCGTGTAGTCATAGGGATTGATGTTGTCGTTCTCACACGATGTTGTAGCGATGGCGGCAACTGCAAGGCAGAGGGTTCCTGCCATAAGGGGAATGTTTTTCATTATGTGATGCATTGTCATTGTATGAATCTTTGTGAATGTTGTTTTGAATAGCAGTCCTTCCGCACCAGCCGACTTTTGTTATGGGTATCGGTCCGGCATGCGGAAGAGACCATTATGAAACTGAAGCTGATTTTTAGAGACTGAATCTTACACCGAGCAGGAAGGTACGGCCATACTTATAAGTACTTATCACGGTGCGGTCGCTCTTCTGTCCGGAAAAGCTTTGGTTATATTCGTTGGTGTTCTTAAGATAGCGTTCCCGTTTGGCATTCGTGAGGTTGTTGGCCTTGAGGAAGAAACAAAGACCGTTTTTGAGTTTCTTCTCCACACTCAGGTCGAGTGTGAAAAGATCACGTTCCCACTGGTCAGCATCCTTGAAAGGCGATACGAGTACTATCTTGCGTCCGGTGTAGGCAGCGGCGAGCTGACCGTTCCAGCCATGTTCGGTGTCACGATACAGCAGGGAGATGTTGGCGGTGTGTGGTGACTGATTGACCAACGGACGAGTCTGCTTCACCGTCTCAACATTGGCACTACCGTCTATGTACTGCCGCTTGTCGGTGGTGATGCGCGAGTAGGTATAGGTATAATTGGCCTTCACGCCGAAATGGCGGATGTACTTGATGACATCAATCTCCAAACCGTAGTTGCGGGCGTTGCCGAGGTTCTGCGGCATATAGTAGGTGTCACCTCGGAGCGATATGGTGTTGTCGCGGTAGAAAGTTTGCTCTATTGGGTCCTTGAGATATTTATAGAACACGCCGAAGAGCACCTGCTCATTGTTGCTGGGGAACCACTCCCACCGCAGGTCTACATTGTGGATGCGGGCGCGGCGCAGTTCGGGATTACCTTTCTCCATGTATTCCTCACCCATAATCTGATAAGGCACAATCTCATAGAATCCCGGTCGGTTGATGCTCTTGTAGTAGCTCAGTCGAACGTTCATTTTCGGGTTCACCTTCCAGCGCAATGACAGGGAGGGCAACCAGTCCCAATAGCTCTGCTCACCCACGGAACCCATTCCGTCGAAATGCTGCAGCATGGTGTAAATCTGATTGGTGTGCTCGGCACGCACGCCGGCAACCATCTCACCCCAACTGTTGCTGAGGGTCACCATTCCATAGACGGCTCCGATGTGCTCCTTGCTGTTATAGTTCAGCTGCGAGGCTTGGGCGTAAGGCGTGCTGCACGTCCAGTCGATATTCTCGTATTGGTCGAAGTCTGCCCCGTCGAGTTCCTGCGAGATGTCCTCAGGGTCGAACTCATAAGAATAGTAGCGATTGTTGCGCTTCTTCTTGCGGTACATGGCTCCCGCCTTCCAAATGGCATCCATCTCCTGTCCGAGCGGCGTGTCGAGAGTCAGGTTGATGTATCCTGCCCAGTCTTGGTCGTCGTTGTGCTGGAAGCGGCGCTCCATAGAGTTAGGCACGGTCTTGGTGATGACACTGTCTTCCACGGTGTTCTTGATGGTGAGATAGGCACGGTCGGGGTCTTTCTCCTGGGCATCGGAGTAGAGAGCCGACCAGTCCACGGTGAAATGCTCCGTGAGGTGATGGGTTCCCTTAAGATGCGTGGTGAAGATGTTCTGCGTCTGCGTGTTGCTGCGCACTTCGTCGTCGCGGGTCCAGTTTCCTTCGTCCGGTTCATAGCCGTAGTCTGTGGCAATGGTCTGCGTGTAACGAAGTCCGTCCTCCTTTCGGCTTACATACATGTTGTACCATTCCAGTTTGTGATTCCCGAGGGTGAGGTCCACCTTGGCATGAAGGCCCATGGTGAGGTCGTGGATGGAGTAGTAGCGATGCTCCAACTTGTTGATGCTCATCACGTGTTCTCCATAAGCCATACTTGCGGAGTTAAAGATGCGGTCGGTTCCACGGTAGGTGTTCTGCACATTACCAGCCACTATCACTCCTAAACGATTGTCCCAAAAGCGGTTGCCCACGCTGAGACCCGCAATGAAGTTGGGCAGAGGCATGGAGCGCTGCTTGATATGGGCGACTCCGGTGGCAAAGTCGGACATCGAGGCCTTGTATTCGGAACCATATTCCTCATAGGGGGATTTCTTCGTAGTGTTTCCGCGGTCGGACGATAGATAGTCATGGTCGCCGCTCCAGAAGTAATCTGTGGTACCTACGGCTGCGTTAACCTGGAGCTGGAAGCGGCCGGGAGCGTCCTTCATGTCCATGTCTACCACACCTCCTGCTGCATCACCCTCCATATCGGGCGTAAGCGATTTGGAGACCACGATACGGTCCATGAGGTCGGATGGGAAAAGATTGAGCGGCAGATAGCGGTTCTTGTCATCGGGACTCGGAATCTTCACCCCGTTAACCAAAGTGTAGTTGTAGCGTTTGTCCATACCACGTAACACAGCATAAGAGGCTTCGCCGGAGGCATCGTGCTCCATCGTGACGCCGGAAACGCGTTGCAGAACAGAAGCTACGTTGACGTCGGGCGAGAGCTGGATGGCCTGCTGGCTCATCACGTTGAGTACC
Source organism: Prevotella sp. (assembly GCA_050946475.1). Lineage (GTDB taxonomy): Bacteria > Bacteroidota > Bacteroidia > Bacteroidales > Bacteroidaceae > Prevotella. Next base: position 5,648 of record JBMNUW010000037.1, on the reverse strand, counting down.
TGCGATGCGTTGCGCACCGTGGCTACAGCACTAACATCCGACCGGCGTCCCTGAATGCCAGTGACAACAACTTCGCCCAATTGATGTGTGTCCTCGTTGAGATCTATTGTAAGTGTAGTATTACTCGTGAGGTCCACCGTTACTTCGCGCGACTGATAACCCACGTATTCCACCACAATGGTGACTTTTCCTTTGTCGGGCAGTCCGTTAAGTTTGAACGAGCCGTCAAGGCCCGACGTGGTACTCACCTTGGCATTTCCCTTGAGCATCACTACACTTCCTACGAGCGGCTCGCCCGTCTTGCTGTCTTTCACCACACCATCCACTGGAAGTGCCATGAGGAAAGTGGGCAGGCAGAACGCTAGAGCCGTAAATGTAAATCTCTTGTACATATTTTATATATAACTATACGATTGATACGAAACAGAGTATGACTTATTTTCTTGTTCGGTCGATAGTGTGAATAACTTGTCCCTTGCCGTCTATCATGCGCAGAGTGAGGTGTTGCTTGTCGACGTTGACAATGCTAAAGCCGTCTGCACCCGAACAGAACACTGTACCTTCGATGGCCTTCACCTTGGGTCTGGAAAGTGAAGCCGACGTGTTGACCACATAGTCGATGGGGTCGCCCTTCATGCGAATGTGCTGGAAGTTGTGGATATGGCCACAAATATACATGGCCACTTTGTTACGGTATTTATGAAGAACGGGCAACAGCGTATGTTGCATATCGGTACGCTCGCTTTCGGATTTGGGCGTATCGGCATAGACAGGATGATGGCCGAACACCAGCACCCAGTCTTCCTGAGCATTGGCGAGGGTGGTGTCGAGCCAGTCAAGCTGCGCCTTCACGTCTTGATGGCAGGCATCGGGATAGACATCACTTTCCTCTCGATAACGATTTATCATGGGTGAGGTGTCAAGGAGAATAAGGCGCAGAGAAACATTGCCCTCGCGAAGCACCTTGGTGTAATAGCGAGCAGGCATGCACCAGCGACGGCTCACATTGGTATAGTCGAGCACAGCCTGTGTATTGCCACGGTATTCGTGATTGCCCAGAGCAGGATACCAAGGCAGCATGAGGTCAGGATGCGAATAAATGAGTTCATAGTTGGTGGTCCATAGCGGGTCGTTCACGCTTCTCACACCATAGAAGTGATGGATGTCACCGGGTGCCACCACGCACGAGGTACCGATGGCGCCAGACATCTCGCCCATGAGTTCGGCAATAGGTTTCTGGTCGTAGTAACCGTTGCGTCCCAAGTCGTTGGCAACAATGAAATTAATATCACGTTTGTACGTCTTCCAGACAGATGCGTTCTGAGCCAGAGTCATCAGTGGAAGGCAAAACAACAATACCAACAGTGATCTGCAGAACAACGTCTTTTTCACTTGCGATTTAAATTTATCGAGCATATATTTTAATTAAATAGTTTGAATCGTGAGTATTAATTTAGAATTTCTCTATTGATAGCTTTGATTGGAAAAAACTTCGAGCCTATCCCGAGGCATCGGAAATCTTGTCATATCCACTGCTGCAAAGGTATTGCGGGGATGTTAAGCGGAAGTTGAGATTGATTGAATTTGTTGTGTCAAATTTGTTTCAATATAGTTACAGCATTTCAATATGTTTCATCATCAAGTGGATGGACGGAAAAGAGTAATTCTACTGGAACTGCGTCTGTAAGGCGTACTTTGGTCAACTGTCATGATGAATACAGAGCCTTTTACAAGCCACCGTTTTAGTTAATCAACAGTGTCATCTGTCTTTCCGATTAAATTCGATGCCAGTGAATTTTTCCAGATACTTATAAACTATACCAAAAATTGCAAATCCCGAAGAATTAGTATTTTTTGATACTCAAAATTTGCTGATACAGAATCTTTTACCTAAGTTTGCAACGCATGAAAGACAACTATATAGACACGGCTTCCGCTAATACCTTCACCGTGAATTCATGAATATGTTTAACCACTAAACACAACTGACAATGAGAGACAGAACCATAATTTCCGCAGCTATTCTTGCCCTCGGCATTTTCCTGATGGGATGGATGCTGAAAAGCGGAATCGATGACTTCGCTAACAAGGACAGAAAAGTTACTGTAAAAGGACTGGCAGAACGTGAGGTACAGGCCGACAAGGTGACCTGGCCAATCGCCACAAAAGCCCTCGGCGATGACCTGCCCACGCTCTACGACAATATCGGTGCCACTCAGCGACGCATCAAAAACTTCCTTGTCAAAAACGGAGTGAAAGAAAGCGAAATTCAATTGAATGCTCCTACCGTAGTGGACCTCAATGCGGAACAGTACATGGAAAACCGCAAGCCCTACCGATATAACATCACGAGCATCGTGACCGTCACTTCGAAGAACGTGCCACTGATACGCAGCATCATTGCACGACAAGGTGAACTGCTAAAGGAAGGCGTAGCCATCGTGGACGCAGGCTACGACAATCCCGTCAAATACGAATACGTCTCCTTCAAGAGCATGAAGCCGAAGATGATGCAGGAAGCCATTGAGAATGCAGAGAAGACTGCCCGGCAGTTTGCAGAAAACAGCCACTCGAAGCTGAACAAGATTGTAAGCGCCGACCAGGGACAATTCTCCATTATTGACCGTGACAGCAACACTCCCTATATTAAAAAGGTGAGAGTAGTGACCACCATAACCTATTCGCTGAAGGACTGACAGAACAAAAGGGTCGTAAGAAGACCTTTACCATACCCACTCTCACCTGACCGCCACGGGCGCTGATGGGATTTGATGCTTTCAGTCGGTTTTTGACAGCATGAATTTTTGAGGAATTACTCCGTTATATTTACGCTTGTAAAACACTACCTTTCTCGGCAGATTGCCGTAAGAAGACGAGGTGGTGCTTTACAGGTGCTTTTATATTCTGATTTCCGGCATTGTGATTTACGAATTGTGACTTAGTAATTTAAGCTTTACAGGCAAACGATTCATAATCTATAATATCGCAATTCATGATGTATAGACCGGATGCGAAAAGACGCAAATGTTAAAAATGTCATAACAGATAGCTCACTATGAGATATCCATTCCATCCGAACAGCCAAAGCGTAAGAAAAGCACATAAAGCCAACAGGCTATTGTAATATGTTTTATTATCAAGTCTCTTAAAGATGTAAGCAATGCTCACCGGTATGATGAACAAAAAATGGGGGCTCATGATGTAGATTTCGTTGATGCCGAAGCCGAGTACAAGATGAACAAGCATGTCAAAAGCAAAGAATGAAAAGCACAACCAATAGAATCGGCTTTTCCGTCCGAACCAAATACCGATAAGGAACAATGAAACGATGATAAACTCCACGATGTAGTTTATCCAATAGTTATAGGATACGAACATCGGACGCGTGTTTAAAGCATCTTCCAACAAATGGTTCTGATGAAGTTGAATGGACTCGCCGAACAAATTATCTGTTGTCGATTGCCAGCGATTGATAGATATATCAGTAAGCCCCAAGATAGTCCCCTTTTTGACAGGATGGGTGCTGTTTATCCTACTCATTTGAGAATGGTCATGGACATATTTCTTATGCATCCGTTCTTTTATCACTTGCTTTGCCATCTCTTTCACTATTGCCGAGTCTTTAATCTCAGACTGGTTCCAACAAGCTGTAAAGATGCTGTCCCGAAGGAATTTATCCCGTTGCTTGAAAGCCTCCCTTTTTGCTTTCATCTTGGGAACTTCCCAGTTTTGATACTGCCAGTTGCCTAAAAAATACAATATTAAAACAGGAAGGGCAACGGCGAATATCAAATTTTTTATTCTAAAGAAGCGTTTTCCATTAACAAACAAGCTGGCGATGAACACCTTGACGCCATTGGTCAATGTTGTGCCGGCAAGCACCAGGAAGAATAAGAAGGTCTGCCAGATAGTGAAAGCCCGGTGCTTCATCATCTTTTTCCCAGCCACATACAGGGTCAGCATCAACATAAAGAACGACAGGTTGAAGTGGTCTGGAAAGAAGGATATAATCATCATATATCCCATGGAAAAAGTCATCAGCGTAAGCAGGAAAGAGGCGGATGCCGCTATGCCTATCACTTCTCGGAATATTCTGTATAGAAACAGAAGCCCATAGAATATGCAGAAAACTACAACAATACCGACGACAAATTGCGCGCAGTTGATGCCGGTCAGCGCCATCAATCCTTGGTTGAGGAGATAAGCAGGATAATAAAAAATCGCGATTAAAGGATGCCGGAAAATCTCATATCGGGGTTGCCAGTCGGTCACAATAATATAGGTATAAGGATCTAACCCGGAAACTGAGATGAATTGCTGTATGTATTTTGTCCATTCTCCGCCTATCGGACTTATTGTCTCATAATATTTGTAAATGAATAAGACATTGAGAATGACTATAAAAGCCAAGAGCATCCATGATAATTTCCGCTCTTCACGCTTGATGATAAAAATTTTAAATGGATTCGTCATCTTGCGATTATTTCAAAATCTGAAAAGGAAATATTGCATGACGGGATAGAGGAAAGCTCTCACCAACTTAACAAAACTTCCTCCTGGCGTTTGAAACAGTCTATAAAAGTTTTTTACGAAATGCCATTGTAACTGTAAGAAGGCTATAGGGCCGTCCTTGATTTCCAATTCCAATATTCTGATAGCCTCTTTACTTACTTCCGTCTTGGCATTTAAGGCTTTTAAGAAAACCAGCTCTGGTACCCATCTCGCAATGGCTCTTTGTCTGGCTTGTTTATAATTCTTGAAAACCCAACGCAGTTGGTATAAGGCGTTGCCGATAGTCGGAACACTATGGGATTTGTCCGTGTAGGTCGCAGCGCCACTATATCGACGTTGGTGTACCAAGACTTTTTCTATATATACCAAACTGTCAAAGGCTGCACCGGCTATAGAGAAGGTAAGATCGTAAAGGCGTTTCTCGTAAATCAGATTTTTTTCGGGCATCAGCTTGAAAAACAAATCTCTGTGAAAAAGCATCGTATGTCCCGGTACGGGCACAAAGAGTATTCGTATCAAACTGATGTTGCAAGGCCGGTTGTCGAATGCAACAAACGATCCGTCATCGCTGAACGGCTTGCTGATGCCACTACACAGCAAGTTATTGCCGATGGCATTCATCTGCTGTTCAATTTTGGTCAGTTCCCAAATGTCGTCTTGGTCTGACAAAGCTATAAACTCTCCTTTTGCCTTTCTAATGCCTGAAAAGAAGTTGTTATTGATACCTAAAGCAGGACGATTGACATAAACGTGAACACGAGGATCCATCTTTTCATATTCCTTCAGAACGGCTACGGTGCCATCACTGGAATTATCGTCTTGAACAATAATTTCAGAGATAGGGTAGGTCTGATGAATAATGCTATCCATTTGCTGTCTGATGAATCGCTCACCATTGTAGGTACATACTACAACAGAAACGCTTTTTGGATTGTCAATCATCTTACGTCTTATTCAAAGTGGATTTTTTAAAGCTGATTTGCAAAATTATAAAATTATTCTTGGAAAAAAATTAAAGCAGCTAAATATTTTTGATTTTAACAGAGCAATTGTAATTTTGCGTGTGAATTAAACGTGTGAATTAAAAAAATATGGAGTTTATTATTTATTAAAAGATACTTTCTCGCTGAAGCTAT
>JBMNUW010000036.1:0-23556 GCA_050946475.1 Prevotella sp. | reverse complement strand
TGCCGCCGGCAATGAGGCTATAGCTGGCATTGCCGTAGAGCGCAATGTTGTGGATGTTCTGAAGGGGCAGCGCGCCGTCGTTCTTGAGCAGTACGGTTCCCTCAGCGGCAGCCTCGCGCGTCACTTTAGCATGAGCTTCCAAATCGGGATGATTGCTGCAAGTGTAGCCTTTGTAGTGCTGTGATTTCAGAGCGAGTTTCAGAACGTTCCGCACACATTGGTCTAGATATTTCTCATCGAGTTTTCCGCTTTTCACCGCATTGACAATCTCATCGACATCCTTTGGCATTCCGGGTTCAATCAGGTCGTTGCCGGCTATCATGTTGGCGCTTCTGTCAGCTTTTCCTCCCCGTCTCACAGGGTCAATGCCGCCAAACCAGTCTGTCATGACCAGTCCCTTGTAGCCCCACTCATCACGCAGAATGGTGGTGAGCAGTTCGCGGCTTTCGGAGGTCATCGTACCGTTTATACGGTTGTAGCTCGACATCACTGTCCAAGGCTGTGACTTCTCTAAGCATATCTGGAAATTCTTGAGGTAAAGTTCCCGTGCCGCACGCTGGCTCACACGGGCGTCGTTGCCCATCCGCTGAGTTTCCTGATTGTTGAAGGCGAAGTGTTTCACCGAAGTGCCCACGCCCTGACTTTGAATACCGTTGACATAGGCGGCTGCGATATTTCCTGAGAGGACAGGGTCTTCAGAGTAATACTCGAAATTGCGTCCGCACAGGGGATTGCGCTGCAGACAGAGCGCAGGAGCCAACAGGACGTCCACACCATATTCTCTCACCTCCTGTCCCATAGCCCGTGTGACATCCTCCACGAGGGCCGTATTCCAGGTGCTTGCCAGTGAGGTGCCGATGGGGAAATGGGTGGCATAGTATTTATTGTGGTCGAAGAGCCGGTCAACATTGATTCGCAGTCCGGCGGGACCGTCACTGAGAACAATGGGCGGAATTCCGAGACGGGGTATACTCTTGGTGGTGCCGGCGGCACCCGGCACGATGCTCGATGATGAACCGATAACGGGTTGCATGGAGAAGCCGCCCATGCCGTCGCCTACCACCAGCGTTGCCTTTTCTTCCAAGGTCATTGCGGCGATGACAGCTTCGATATTGTCATCGCTTAACTGAGGAACTGACTGTGCGTGTGCAGGCAGTGTGGTTGCAGTTATCAACGCAGATAATAAAAGGGTCTTGATATACATAAATAATAATTTTTCGAATACACAAGCACCCATGTATGGCTTCGTGCCTCACACAGGTGCTTTTATTATCTTACTATGAATCCTAATCAGTTTACTTGAACAGTTTCTGTGCGAACTCCGTGAGATAGATTCGCCAGTTGCGCCAGATGTGTCCGCCGGAGGTCTCCATGTAAGTGTAGGGGTAGCCTTTTGCCGTCAGCTTGGCGCGGAAGTTCTCGTTGTCCTTATAAAGGAAGTCGGATTTGCCGATGCCAATCCAGTAGAGCTTCGGCTTGGCAGCGAAGAGCTTGGCCAGTTTGCCGTCGAGGTCATCGTAGACGCGCTCACTCTCGCTCTGACTGCGCTGCTGCTTGTTGATGGCAGCCGAGAAAAGACCAACATAGCCGAACATGTCGGGATTGTTGGCTGAGATGTAAAGTGACTGGCAGCCACCCATTGACAGACCGGCAATGGCGCGGCTGTTCTTGTCTGTCTTTACACGGTAATTGCTCTCTACAAACTTGATGATGTCGGGGAAGGCCAGTTCAAAGTTGCCGTCCATAGTCTTGGGCAACATGAGCGTAGGCACGGTGAAGCCGTTTGGAGTTTCGCCGGGTGCGGCTTCCTGAGAGATATTGCCGTTGGACATTACGACAATCATCGGCTTTGCTTTGCCGGATGCAATCAGATTGTCGAGAATCTGAGCGGCGCGTCCAAGTTCGGACCATGCGTTCTCGTCGCCGCCAATGCCGTGCAGCAAGTAGAGCACAGGATATTTCTCAGTGCTCTTCTCATATCCTGCCGGCGTGTAGACGGTGAGTCTGCGGGTGAGTCCGGCAGTGGGACTCTTGTACCAAATCTTGGAAACCGTGCCGTGAGGTACTTCCTGAACGCGATACCAGTCGGCGCGTCCACCGGGAACGAGGACCATGCTGAACAGGTTGGTAACGTCGCGGACGCTGTAGACATTGCAGGGGTCTAAGGTACGAACGCCGTCAATTATCACATTATAAGTATAGAGTTCTGAGGCCAGAGAGTCTGTTTTATAGGTCCATACGCCCTTCTCGTCCTTGACGAGGTCTACCACTCCGGGAGCATCGTATTTGCCCATTGGCGTGTCTATGGAGCGAGTCGGAAGCATGTCGCCTGTTATCTGTACTTTCTGAGCCTGGGGAGCAAGTACACGGAATGTTACACTGTGATTAGCATTGACTTCGGGAGACACAACTGGCATCTGTGCCCACGATAGATTCTGCTGGGCTGCTGCACCCAGGGCAACAACGGCTCCAATGGCTGTTAGTGCAAGTTTTTTGATAGTTATCATTTCTTTTTGTTTTTGGTTAAATTAGTCAATTGAAATAATTGCCTAGCTGAGCCAGCACTTTGGGATAGCATTCTTTCCAGAAGGTCCAGTCGTGCACGCCGCTACGTTCGATATAATTGTATGAAGTCAGATTAAGTCCTTGTGCATATTGATTGAAGGCAACGGCTGCCTGATAGACGAGAGGGTCTTCTGTGCCAACCTCAATCGTGATGGCAGGCAACTGGCTTACATCGGCTGCGGCAAGAAGCTCGTAAAGATTCGGAGTGCCGTCAACGTATGTAGCGGGACTCATGGCGTAGGAGCAGCAGAACATGTCGGGATGTTCCAAAGCATAGTAGAGGGTGCCGTATCCGCCCATTGACAGACCGGCAATGGCACGCTTCGCCTTGCTCTTTCCTACGTTGAACTGGTTTTCGACAGTAGGGATAAGTTCATTGATGAAATAATCCTCATACTGCAAGCTGTCTTGGTACCCGTTCACGTAGAACGAATTTAATCCGTCAGGCATCACGACAACTACTTTGCCCACTGTTCCCTGAGAAATGGCTTGTGAGGTCAAGGCAGCCGCATTGCCGTCGGTCAGCCAGCTGTTGTTGTTGCCGCCATAGCCGTGAAGAAGGTAGAGTATCGGCAGTGTTTCCTGTCCGGTGTATCCGTCGGGAAGATACACAGAATATTTCATTTCCTGGCCCAGCTTGGCACTCTGAATCGTGAGGTCGGTCAAGGTGGTGCCGGTAGTCTCTGTATAGGTTGCGAAGAGAATACTAAATGTCTGATTCTCTGCTGTGGAGGTTCCGTCCTTGGTAGTGGTGGAGAGACCGGTGCCCGCGATGGAGTAGAGCAGGTTTCCGTCAGCGTCCTCAGCTGTCGACAGGGTGATGGTGCCGGCAGTGAGATATTGGGTTACGCCATTGTCGTCTACCATATAGCTGCCTCCTGCCATGTTGTAAAGCGGATAAATCCATCCGGCATCACAGAGTCCGGCTGTCACGGAACTGCTTTGCAGCGTATAGGTCCCTGCGAGTTCGGAAGCCGAGAGGTCATTGTCGGCGATGAGGTCGAACTCACCTGCGGCATTGCCGTCGGGGTCAGTGAAGGTAAGGATGTATTTCGTTACGTCCGGATAGACGTTGTACTGACCTGTCGACCAGTCATATTGCGCAACGGCTTCCTTCTTCAGTGCCATGATGTAACCGCTTGCCTCCGGGTCGTCCTCACCGATAATGAAGGTGAGTGGTCCGTGATAATTGACCACCGCCTGCGAATTGTCGGCCATCGTCACCATTCCGTTGAGGAAATAAGTAGAGTCGAGAATGTTGACATCTACGCTTCCGTCGGTAATGGTCTGGTTTTGAACATTGCCGCTGAGTTCTCCTGAAGCAGACATAGAGTCGGTACTATTGTAGGTGCCTGAAGGTAATATCCAGTCTTTGGCTCCGAAGTTCAGTGTTGCCGTATCGCCGTTTTCATCGGAAAGACCGATGTTGAGTTGCTTCACGCCTTTATGAAGCTTGACGGTTGGCAGCACTTCGGCCGTCGTGAAGTTGTAGTGAGCTATGTTGTCGTAAATGCCTTCCATGGAGTCAAGGTCATTGTCGCTACAGGCAACAAGTCCCCCGGCCAATACCAAGATGGGCAGATTCTTGAAAATTCTTTTCATGATGTTACCAATTTTCATTTTGAGACATGTTGGGATTGAGTTCAAGCTCTTTCAATGGAATGGGGAGCAGTTTGTTCTTGGTCTTGAATCCATAGTCAGAGTTTTGATAGTTCCACACGACGCCGCTTTCTGTGAATGAGGGTATCTCGGCGCCTTGGTCTTTCAGTACGGTTTCAGCATCACCCCATCTCACGAGGTCTTGGTATCTGGTGTTCTCCATCCAGAGTTCGAGTCTCTTCTCTGTCTTGATGTCGTCAAGGGTGACAGAGGTGAGCGACGAGAGTTGTGCGCGGTTACGAATCATGTTGATTTGTTCCAGGGCCTTTGCGGTATTTCCAGCTTCTAAGTTTGCTTCAGCAGCAAGGAGGATTACCTCAGCATAGCGCATGATGCGCAGGTCGATGTATTGCAGAGCCTGGAAATAGGAGGCGTCGGTGACGCAGTCTGACTTCAGTGCCCGGTTCTTCCAGTTGAAGTAGCCCTCGTTGCCATACATGGTCACGCCTGACTGCAGCGAAGCTCCGTAAGCCTTCATCTGGTCGTAGGTTTTGATGGTGTTGTTCAGTCGGTAACCGTCCACACCCTCGTCAGCTACGAAGGCTTCATAGACGGATGCTCTTGGGTTCATGAAACCATAGGTACCGGTTGATATTTCGGACGCTGCCTGTCCTGTAAGCGACATATAGTCGGTGCGCCAGCCTAACATAAGGAACTGCATGGTGAACTGTGACCACATCTGCGTGTCGTCGTCACGCATCTGAATCTCAAGCATAGACTCACAGCAGTTGTTTGTTTCCACGTGCATGATATTTCCGTAATTGCCGGTATAGAGCGCGTACTTGCCGCTGGAAATGACTGCGTTCAGCATGTCGGCTGCCTGATCGTACTTCTTCTCAAAAAGATATGCCTTGCCGAGCATCGCCTGAGCCACCTCTTTGGTGACGCGGATGGTCGTGGTGGAGTCGTTGACATCAGACTTTGAGGGCAGCGCGCCGCTCTCGATGGAACTGGTGAGGTCGCTTTCCACGATAGCCCAGAGTTCCTCCGGCGTACTGTTGGAAGGACGGTACTCATCAGTGGTGAGCAGATGGTCAACAACCGGAGCCGTGCCCCAGAGCGTTACCAGTTCGAAATGAGACCAGGCCCTCCAGAATTTTGCCTCGGCCACGGCGCGCTTCTTCTCCTGCGTGTCAGCCGTTGTCTTGTCGATAATGAGGTTGGCTTTATAGATAATGCTGTATAAGCCGCTGTAGAGTCCTTGAATCATGCTTTCGTCGGCACCGAACCGATACTCATTGAGCTTCTCCAGTTCAGCGTTGTCGCCTCGTTGACCGCCTGCTGCCCAGGCATCGTCAGAGAGGGCGTTGGTGATGAACGACCAGTTGAAGTAAGCGCTCTTTATGGTAAGGTAGAGCGATGCGATAGCCTCGTCGACTTCCTCATCGGTCTGATAGAAGTCGTCCATGCTGCCCATGTTACCATGTTTCTCAATGTCCAGGCGGTCGTTGCAGGATGACATGGAAACTACTAATAAAAGCAGTAGGGTATATAAAATGTTTCTTTTCATAGCTCTTGTAGGTTTAGAATTCAATAGAAGCTCCCACAACTACTTTCTTTGACAATGGATAGGCACCCTTGTCTACGCCCATGCCTGATGTTGAGTTGGCTGAGGCCTCAGGGTCGAATCCCTTGTAGGAAGTGAAAGTGAAGAAATCGTCAAGAGAGACATATACACGCAGGTTGTTGATATATATCTTATTAAGCCATTTTTTCGGCAAGGTGTATCCAAGTTGAATTTGCTTAATCTTGAAATAGGAACCGTCCTTGACCATAGCGTCTGAAACAGAATACTTATCCATATTGTTGGCTCCGGCCCGTGGAACGCTTGCATTGGTATTTTCTGTTGTCCAACGTCCGTCATAGAAGTAATCTTTCATTTTGTTCCATGTCAGATAGTCCGGACGGTTGATGCAACAGAAGATGTCGTTGCCTTGTGCGCCGGTACCGAAGAGTGTGAAGTCGAAGCCTTTGTAGGCTGCCGTCAGCGTGATGCCATAAGTGAACGAAGGAATGCCGTCGCCGATATTGGTGAGGTCGTTCTCATTGATGGAACCGTCATTATCCAAATCATAGAATGTGGGGTCACCGGTTTCCGGGTCTACGCCCTTGAACTTATAGCCACGGAAATAATAGACAGGGTAGCCTTGTTCAAAGTAAGTAATGGTATAGGTATGAAAGGTAGCGCCGCTGATACGGGTAATGGAAGGATCGATATAGGTCACCTTGTTCGACAGCGTGGAAAGATTGCCGCGGACACTATAGTTAAAGTCACCGACATGGTCACGCCAGCCAAGTTCGAACTCAAAGCCGCGGTTTCTTACATTTCCGGCATTGATGGGCGAGGTGGTACCGCCAATTTCCAGTGATGGTGTGGTTCCCCAGACGAGCAGGTCCTTGGTCTTCTTGTTGAAATAGTCAACGCTGAAATTCAGTCTGCTGTTCAGGGCATAGAGGTCAAGACCGACATCGAATTGTTCTGATGTTTCCCATTTCAGGTCGTCATTGCCCATGGTTGTGGGTGAGACAGCCTTGGTGTAGACCAGTCCGGGCTCCAGTGCATAAACGCCACTTTGTGCCATATCGGTACCGTAGCTGTAGCTGCCAAGTGCGGAGAGACTTCCGTTCTGTCCCCAGCTGGCACGCAGCTTTACGCTGTCGAATGTTCTGCGGAGAGGCTCGAAGAACTTTTCTTCCGAAAGGGTCCATCCCAGAGAACAGGCCGGGAAATAGCCCCAGCGCTTGTTGCGGGGGAGCATGCTCAGGTCGGCTGCATCGGCACGCAGTGAGAACTGTGCAAAGTAGCGGTTGCGATAGTTATAACTAAGACGTCCGAAGTAAGAGAGCTTGGCAGTACGGGTCTTTTCTCCGCTCACGGATTGTGTGGCAGAAGCAGACTTGTAGTTCAGATAATAGAAGAGGGGATCGTTCTTGGTGATGGCGTCTTCATCATTGGCGGTGAGAGAACCGGTCACATAGTCGCTGGTGGATTCTTGATAGCTCATACCAATCATTCCTGTAATGGTGTGTCCGCCGAAAGTACGGGTGTAGTTGGCAAAGTTTTCCCATTGATAATAGATACCCGTGGAGTTGGTGGAACTCAGTCCCACGTAGTCACGGCTTTGCGTGGCATTGCCGTAGAATGGCAGTGTGACGTAGGGCGTGCGCGTACCGGAGAAGTTGTATCCCAGCCGGGAAGTGAAGGTGAAGCCCTTGAAGGGCGTGAGGTCTGCGTAGATTACTCCGCCGACATTGTATCCGGAATATTTTGCCACATAGTTGTCCGCCATCATCAACGGATTGTACTGTTCGCCGTTTGAGAAGCGGGAGACAGCGTAGTAATCGCCGTTGTCGGCTTGCAGAAGCGTATGACCGTTTGCCTGAGCCTGCAACATGAAATAGGGCAGATTGTCGGCAGAGTAGTATACAGGTGTCAGTGGGTCCATCGTGAGTACAGCCGTGAGCACAGAACCATACTCATTCTGACTTGACACTGAAGCAGAGTTGTATTTTTCTATTTTCGTTGAACTGCCGATTTTCAGCCAGTTCTTCACGCGGTATTCTGCGTTGATGGTGGCATTCAGACGGTTGTAGTAGTCTTTCTTGCCTTTCACGATACCGTCGTTGTGGAGATAGGCCAGTGAAAGATAGTAGTTACCGCGGTCGTTACCGCCCTGAAACGACAGATTATGCTTTATCATGGGACTGCTTTCGAAAGTCTCGTCCGCCCAGTTGGTGTTGGTCACACCGTCCCAGTTCTTTAGCATATACTCTTCGGTGAAGGCACCGGCCTCCGTCATGTAGGTAATGTATTCTTCAGCATTGAGCATCTTTGGCACGCGAGCCACTGACTGTGAGGCATATTGGAACTCATAGTTTATTTTACCTTGTCCCACGGTTCCTTTCTTGGTCGTGATGAGAACCACGCCGTTACCAGCCTCGGCTCCATAGATGGCTGCTGAGGCGGCATCTTTCAGAATTTCCATGGAAGCGATGTCGTTGGGATCGATGCCGGCAATGCTGCTGACACGTACACCGTCAACAACATACAGCGGGCTGGAACTGACATTCGAAGAGAATCCGCGAATACGCACGGTAGGTGTACTTCCTGGTGCAGCAGATGTTGAGATGACTTGTACACCGGATGTCTTGCCTTGAAGTGCCTGGTTGGCGTCGGTGATGGTACGGTGTTGCATATCCTCAGCCTTCACCTGTGAGATGGCACCCGTCACCGAGCTTTTTTTCTGAATACCATAGCCCACGACAACAACATCATCGAGTACTTTGCTATTCTCTTTCATGGTGATTTTCATCTTGGGCGAAGCTGTCGCCACTTCGTTGTGATAGCCAAGATAGGAAAAGGTTAGTTTGGTGCCACGTTTTACTTGAAGAATGAATCGTCCATCCAAGTCTGTGATGGCTCCGGTGGAGGTACCCTCCGCTCTGACAGTAACGCCAATCATAGGATTCGCGTCCTCGTCGACCACTACTCCATTCACACGTAGCAACTCCTGGGCTAATACCGGAAGACCGCAATTCAACAATAGCAGGGCTATTGCCAATATGCGTTTTGATTGTAAATTGAGTGTCATAAAGTTAATTTTTTAGTTGGTTTAAAAATCAATGGCAAAATTAGTTAAAGTTGAAATTGGGGGTTTTCTGAAATGTCACGACTTGTTGCACGTTTGTTAAATCCGGACTTTCATATTTGATTAAATGTTTCCGTTTAGGTTAAAATATTGATGCAAATCCTTGTATATTAGGCTCAAAGCAATTATCTTTGTCCTGTCACTAACAAAACCTTTGGAAATGAAAATTGTATATCCTTTTCTTTGTCTGGTAGCATTGGCGCTCGTTACTTCCTGCTCTCATACTGCCAAAAACAATCAAAATGAATATAAGGAAGAGGCACTGCGTATCTCTAATCATATCTCGAATGAGCAAATCAACGGATTTACAGAGGACCGCTACGGACAGATGTGGATAAGCACGTTCCGTGGACTGAACAAGTTCGACGGCTCTGTCTTTCATCAGTATTTCTGCACGGATGACAGTACCGGACTGCCCGACAATCAGGTAGCATGCACCTATCGTGACTCTAAAGGACAATTGTGGGTTGCTACGGTGAACGGACTCTGCCGCTATAATGGAAAAGACGGCTTCACGAGGGTGAATATGAACGTGAAGAATCGCTATATGGTTAGTATGCAGGATAGTCGGGACGGGCGTATGTTTTTCTTCAACAGGTACGAAATTTACGAATATACCCCTAAGAACAACAGCCTTGTCGTGAGATTGAAAAATCTAGATAAGACCTTCTCAATGTGTGTCACTTGGCATATTGACGACCGTAATACATTGTGGGTAAGAACCACGACTTCCTTGACGGCTTATTCACTTAAAACCTTCCGTCCAGTCTTTTCCGTTCCGGTAACAAACTTTTACGGGAGTTCTTTGTTGCATGGACATCAGCTATGGTTGCTGAGCTTCGGCAGAATGGCTCTGTTTGATACCCATAAACGACAATTCGTAAACCTTCCTCAAGCACTCGCTCATCCTGCCATCAACAATGACATGGTATCGCTGGTCCATCCCTATGGCAAAGAGGGAATCCTGTTGAATACATATCGGCACGGACTATGGTTCTACGACCGGAAGCATGACAAGCTCATCAATCAGGCAGATGACAATTTTCCCTTTAAGGCTCCTGATTTCAATGTGACAAAAATGTATACCGATTCGAAGGATAATCTTTGGCTGGGTTCTGACGGACAGGGATTTGAGGTAATCTATAAATATAAAGATATGTTCAATGCCGATGCGGCACTTATCAGAGCTTTAGGCAGACAGAACATAAAGTCCGTTGCCACAGACGGAAAGTCTCGTCTGTGGATTGTAGCCAAGCAATATGGACTTTGCGTTTATGACACCAAAACCCATGAACTGACAAGATTGCAGACGGACTATACGCCGACCTATAGTGACAAGAATGATATTTATCATGTCTCTGTAGATAAGGACGGAATGATATGGACTTTTACCATGAATGGAGTCAACCAGTGCAGCTATGACGGGACGAAACTCCATGTGGTGAAGAGCTATCCCATTTTCTTGCCGATGGAATTTACCCAGGATCATCGGGGCATTGTATGGATTTCTACGACGGGCTATGTCGTTTATATCATCAATCCTCATGATGGTACGCTTTCCACCAAACAGCTGTTTCCAAAATGCTTTACCTTTATATCCGGACTGACGACCCTCAGAAACGGCGACATTCTGATTTCTGCTTTCAGTCAGCCTATAATGCTCATTGACGGGCGAACCTTTGAAGTGCGCAAGTTTCCGGTACAACAGAAGGACATGGATTCGTGCATTCTGCGGAGTGTCTATATTCCCACCAAGAACTTGGAGGACAGTCATGGTAATATCTGGATGGGTACAGTGACGAATGGCTTGTTGCGTTTTGATGCGAAGACGGGAAGACTGACCCGCGTCAAAGGACTTTCGTGTTCTGATGTTTCAAGTATCGAGGAAGACCGGCAGGGCAATATATGGGTGAGCACGATGGACGGACTGAACAAGGTGGATCATCGTACAGGCAATATCACCGTTTATCACGAGTCGGACGGAATCGGAGGCTTTCAGTTCAATGACCGTTCGTCATGTCGTATGTCCGATGGTACATTGGTGTTCGGAGGAACACACGGACTGACGATGTTTAATCCGCAAAAGGTGACCAAGATGGGGGAAGTCAACCTGATGTTTGAAAACTTAAAAGTACACAACAATCTGGTTATTCCGGGGAAAGGTGCACCCATTAGCGAAAGCATGGAGACGGCTAAGGAAATAAGGCTGGGATACAGACAGAATAGTTTTGCCATAAGTTTTGCTGCCATCGATTTCAACGAATACAAGCGTATTCATTATTATTATCGTATGGAGGGCCACGACAATTCATGGACAGATGCAGACGGCAGTAACGAAGCTCATTATTCTAACTTGCCACCGGGAAATTATACTTTCCGAGTCAAGATTGTAGGCAATAATTCCAACACTCCGCTGGCTGAGCGTACCATCAAGGTATGCATCGAACCTGAGCCTTGGAAATCATGGCAGGCTTGTTGTCTTTATTTGCTATTGGCAATTGGAATCATTTGGTATGTAAGGGGAGTGAGGTCACGCATAGCAGAAGAAAAACGATTGGCTCGAAAAGCCGAGGACGAGCGTGAACAGGAACAACGCATCAACAAGATGAATATGGATTTCTTTGCCAATATCTCCCATGAGTTCCGTACGCCGCTCACAATGATTGCGGGACCTCTGCAGCAACTCAGAGAAAGCAAGGACATGAAGTCTCAGGATTACCGACTGCTCGACATCATCGCCCGAAGTGTGAAGCGGATGCTGAGACTGGTCAATCAAATACTCGACTTTAATAAGCTGGAAAACGATACGCTGCGACTCCATGTGGAGCAGACGGACATCGTCGCCGAGGTGCGTCGCTCTCTGGATATCTTCAAGATGAATGCTGAAGAGAAAGGTATCGCTATTTATACGCATGGACTCGAAGACTCCTTCCTGATGTGGCTCGATGCCGACAAGCTGGAAAAAATATTCAATAACCTCATGTCCAATGCCATGAAGTTCACGCCCAGGGGCGGAGCAATCGACATCACTTTTGACACTATCGACAATGGGCAGAAGGTATCTCTGGAGATAGCTGATAGCGGAAAAGGCATTCCGGAAAGTGAACTGGAAAACATCTTCAAGCGATATTACCAGCTCAACAATCAGTCGAAAGGCACCATCAACTGGGGTTCTGGCATAGGTCTCTATTATGCACGGGAACTGGCACGCCTTCATCATGGCAGTCTGAAGGCCGGCAACAGAACCGAAGGACAAGGTGCCGTGTTCACGCTTGTGCTTCCTACATCCGACAAAGCCTATACTGACATCGAGAAACAGAAAATAGAGGGCAATAACAACAGCGTGCAGTTGCAGGTTGTTAATGATGGTTCCGAACATGCTGATGAAGGACAGCAGGACGAGACGGACAGACCGAAAATCCTATTGGTCGACGATGATACCGAGGTGGTACATTATCTGCGTACCTTGCTGGCTCCCGACTATAAGGTACTCTATTGTTTTGATGCCGAAAGCGCACTGAAGATGGCAAGGACCGAAGACCCGAGCTTGATACTCAGCGACGTTATCATGCCGGGTATAAGCGGGTATGAATTGTGCCGGAGAATCAAGGATGATTTGCAGACCAGCCATATCCCCGTTATACTTGTTACAGCCAAGATTACCGATGAAAACAAGGTGGAAGGACTCAATAGCGGTGCCGATGCCTATGTTACCAAGCCGTTTGCTCCCAAGGTGTTGCTTGCGTTGGTGAAGTCGCTGCTCACCAACAGGGAACGCATTCGTACGCTTCTCAATTCGGCTACTGAGACGGACAAGGATGTGGAGGAGGTGCTTTCTGCGCAGGATAAACATTTCATGGATAAGCTCTATCAGATAATGGAGAAGGAAATGGCCAATGCCGAGCTTGATGTGAACAAGACCTCGGAGATGATGTGCGTATCGCGCACCAAGCTATATTATAAGGTGAAAGGACTCACGGGTGAGAGTCCAAGTACGTTCTTTAAGACCTACAAGCTTAACAAGGCTGCCGAACTTATTAAGAGCGGTGAACATACTGTGTCGGAAATTGCTTACATGACAGGCTTCAATACTTTATCGCATTTTTCAACATCTTTCAAGAAGCAGTTTGGTTGTTCTCCAAGTGAGTATGGACGAAAAAAATACTAACGGTGATTGACTTGTTACCCGGCTGATGCCGGGAGGGCATATTCTTAATGGCTCCCTGGCTATGAAAAATTGACGACAAAGAAAAAAAGTGGGCAAAAAACTCTGTTATATGAGATATTTTTTGTTTCTTTGTGGAGAAGTTGGCAATGAGGAACCCTAATCTGTCACTTCGAAGGCGTCCTTCTTATGAATCCATTATCAGGGACGTACGGACTTTTAAGAAAAAATCAACCTCTAACCACTATAGCTATGGGAAAAGATAAAAAAGGCGGCAAGCGCATGTCGAAGAAACAGCTTGCCGACAAATTGGTAGAACTCTTCAAGTCCAGACCTGAAGAGGACCTCACTTTTAAAGAAGTATTCCGTCAGCTCCATCTCAACACTCATCCCCTCAAGATGCTAGCCATCGACATCATGGAGGAAATGGCATGGGACGATTTTCTCAACCGTGTCAACGATACCACCTACAGGCTCAACACCAAGGGCCAGGTGCAGGAGGGTACCTTCGTGCGCAAGAGCAATGGAAAGAACTCCTTTATTCCCGATGGCGACGACACTCCCATATTTGTTGCCGAACGTAACTCCATGTCCGCTCTCAACGGCGACCGTGTGCGCGTCAGCTTCATGGCTCGCCGGCAGAAACACATGAAGGAGGCACAGGTCATCGAGATTCTGCAGCGTGCCAAAGACCAGTTCGTGGGCAGACTGCGCGTTGACAACGACATCGCCTACTGTGTGCCGCAGGGCGACAACTTCGTGCGCGATATCCTCATCCCGAAGCGTAAGCTGAAGGGTGGAAAGACCGACGATAAAGTGGTGGTGAAAGTCATACAGTGGCCCGACGAGGAACACAAGAACATCGTCGGAGAGGTGATTGATGTGCTGGGCAAGGCGGGTGATAACGACGTGGAGATGAACACCATCCTCGCACAGTACGGACTGCCTTACAAATATCCCAAGAACGTGGAGGACGCCGCCAATAAGATTACAGGGGAAATAACCCCGAAGGATGTGGCCGAGCGTGAGGACTTCCGCAATGTGTGGACTTGTACCATCGACCCTCACGATGCCAAGGACTTTGACGACGCCCTCTCCATTCGTCGCATGGACAACGGACACTATGAGGTGGGTGTGCATATCGCCGATGTCTCCCACTATGTCACCGAGGGTAGTATTATTGACAAGGAGGCCGTGAAGCGTGCCACGAGTATCTATCTCGTGGACCGCACTATTCCCATGCTTCCTGAACGACTCTGCAACTTCGTCTGCTCACTGCGACCCGACGAGGATAAATTAACTTTCAGTGTGATATTCGAACTTGACGATGAGGCTGAGGTGAAGGCTTATCGCATCGTACATACCATCATTCGCTCTAACCGGCGCTATGCCTATGAGGAAGCTCAGCAACTGCTCGAGGATAACGGTGTAGTGGACGGTACAGGTGAACCGGCTCCTGCTCCCGGTCCGCAGGGTTATAAGGGAGAATATGCCTGGGAAATCTGTACGCTGGACCGCCTGGCAAAGAAGCTCCGTGCTCGCCGTTTCAAGAATGGTTCGGTGAAGTTCGACTCTGAGGAACTTCATTTTGATGTAGACGAAAAGGGACATCCTGTCCGCTGCTACTACAAGCGTTCGAAAGATGCCAACAAACTCATAGAGGAATTCATGTTGCTTGCTAACCGTACCGTGGCAGAGAGCGTAGGAAAGGTCAAGAAGGGAAAGAAGCCCAAGACACTGCCCTATCGTATTCACGACAATCCAGACCCGCAGAAGATGGAGACGCTTCGCGAGTTTATCTCTAAGTTCGGTTATAAGGTGAAGACCGACGGTACGCGCGGGGCCATGGCAAAGAGCATCAACAAACTCATGGATGAATGCGAGGGAAAGCCGGAAGGCAAGGCCATACAGAGTGTGGCGCTACGTGCCATGATGAAGGCCCACTATTCGGTTCACAACATCGGACACTTCGGACTGGCCTTCGATTACTATACTCATTTCACCTCGCCCATTCGGCGCTATCCAGACACCATGGTGCACCGTCTGCTCACGAAATATCAGCAGGGTGGAAGGTCTGCCAACGAGAAGCACTACGAGGAACTCTGCAAGCATTGCTCCGACATGGAGCAGATTGCTCAGAACGCCGAGCGCGACTCCATTAAATACAAAATGGTGGAGTTTATGGGCGACAAGATAGGCGAGGAGTTCGATGCCCATATCAGTGGCATCACCAGCTATGGTATCTATGCCGAAATCGACGAGAACCATTGCGAGGGTATGGTGCCTATGCGTGATTTGGACGACGATTATTATGATTTCGACGAGCGCAATTTCTGTCTGCGCGGACGCCGCCGCCACCATAAGTATCAGCTGGGCGACGCTATACGCATCCGTGTAGCCAAGGCCAATCTCGACAAGAAACAGCTTGATTTCGTACTTGCCAATAGCATGGCGGACAACGCTTCCGACGAATCTGACTCACAGCAGAAAGAGGTTGAAGGTCGCGGAGGTCAGCAGCGCCGGGAGGAAGAAAGAGAAAAGCATAAGTTAAGTGCCCGCGGCTCCAAGGGACATCAGAAGGGCAAGAGAAAAAAATAAAAGATAAAGAAACAATTTCATTCCGACGAGGAAGAACCAACTCTTTAATTTTAAATAAATAACTATGAAAGTACATGAATACCAAGCGAAGGCTTTCTTCGAGAGCTTTGGCGTGCCGGTGGACAAGCATTTGCTCTGTCGCACCGCTGACGAGGCCGTGGCAGCCTACAGGCAGTTGGGCACCCCGAAAGCAGTGGTAAAGGCGCAAGTTCATACGGGCGGGCGCGGAAAGGCCGGCGGCGTGAAGCTCGGCGGCAGCGAAGAAGAGATTCGCAGTAATGCTGAGGCCATCCTCGGCATGAACATCAAGGGGTTCACCGTTGACAGAGTGCTGGTGAGCGAGGCCGTTGACATTGCCTCAGAGTATTATGTCAGTATTCTGGTGGACCGTCGGTCCAAGTGTCCCATGATTATGCTCAGTCGTTCCGGCGGAATGGATATCGAGCAGGTGGCTCGCGAAACCCCTGAGAAAATAGAGAAGATCATCATTGACCCTCTCATCGGTATGACAGACTTCCTCGCCAGAGAAGCCGCTTTCAAGCTCTTCGACGATATGGCTCAGGTTAAACAGGCCGTCAAGATTTTCAAGGCGCTCTACCGTCTCTTTGTGGAAAAGGATGCATCGCTCGTGGAAATCAATCCTCTCGTGATGCTCAAGGATGGTACCTTGAAGGCTATCGACGCGAAGATGACTTTCGATGATAATGCACTCTATCGTCATCCTGACGTGGCTGCACTCTTCGAGCCCACTCCGGAGGAACGAAAAGAGCGTGAAGCCAAGGACAAAGGATTCAGCTATGTCAATCTCGGCGGCGACATCGGTTGCATGGTCAACGGTGCCGGCTTAGCCATGGCTACGATGGACATGATAAAGCTTTACGGCGGTGAACCGGCCAACTTCCTCGACATCGGTGGAAGCTCCAATCCCGAGAAAATCGTGGAAGCCATGAAGCTCCTTCTCTCCGACAAGCACGTGAAGGTGGTGCTCATCAATATCTTCGGCGGTATCACCCGCTGCGACGATGTGGCTATGGGACTCATCGAGGCTTTCAAAACCTTAAAGACCGATATGCCTATCGTGATTCGCCTCACCGGTACCAACGAGGCCGAAGGACGCGCTCTGCTTAAGGGCACTAAGTTTACCGTGGCTACCAGTATGGCGGATGCCGGACACAAGGCCGTTGAACTTTGTAAGCAATGCTAAACAACCAGCCCGCTTCAAGGCCATGAGCGGACGCAAAAACAGAAACAATGAGTGTACTGATAAACAAAGATACGAAAGTCATCGTCCAGGGTATCACCGGACGTGACGGCAGTTTTCATGCTGCCAAAATGAAAGAATATGGCACGCAGGTCGTGGGCGGCACCTCTCCCGGTAAGGGCGGACAGTCCGTCGCCGGCATTCCCGTGTTCAATACCGTGAAGGATGCCGTGGCTGCCACGGGCGCCAACACTTCCATCATCTTCGTGCCGGCACCTTTTGCTAAGGATGCCATGCTGGAGGCTATCGACGGCGGTATCAGCCTGGTGGTTTGCATCACCGAGGGTGTTCCCACCATCGACGCTGTCATGGTGCAGCGCTATGCCAAGGACAAGGGTGTGAAGGTGGTAGGACCTAACTGCCCCGGTCTGATTTCTCCTGACCAGAGTTTGGTGGGTATCATGCCGACTAATATTTTCAAGAAGGGTCATACGGGTGTCATCAGCCGTAGCGGTACGCTGACCTATGAGGTGGTCAAGAATCTGACGGATGCCGGTATGGGACAGTCCACTGCTATTGGTGTGGGCGGCGATCCCGTGGTGGGTCTCTATTTCGAGGACATGCTGAAAATGTTCCAGGACGACCCCGACACCGATTCTATCGCCTTGATTGGCGAGATTGGCGGCGATGCAGAGGAGCGTGCGGCTCAGTTCATCAAGGAGCATGTTACGAAGCCCGTGGCAGTGTTCATTTCCGGTCGTCAGGCACCTCCGGGCAAGCGGATGGGACATGCCGGTGCCATTATCTCCGGCAACTCGGGCTCTGCTGAAAGCAAGGTCAAAGCCTTTGAGGCTGTAGGGGTGCCTGTAGCCAAGGAAACGAGGGAAATCCCCGAATTGCTCAAGCAGCAGTTCAAGGCTTGATAGGAGAGGGGCAATCCTCCTTGCTCCCTACAAGACAATACAATAATACTGGAAAATAAAACTGAACAATAAAACCGGCAATAGTTCTCTATCAAGAGTGACTATTGCCGGTTTTTTATATAAGAATAAAGTTAATCATTGGCGAGCTATTTTGCCAGCATGTTTTATTGCGCAACCAATTATGCATTATGAATATGCATTATCTTAAGGTCGTGCATACCGCAGTGTAGCTGAGAGGATGTCCCAGTTGCCTACGAACGGAAAAGTCTTCTCACCACGAACCAAAGATGCATGGCCACGGTGGTGACTAGTCCGTAGTGGTGCGCCATCACGCTGAATCGCTCGCGCAGCGAAGCCTGGTGATTCTTTGTCGTCATGCCCCCGTCGAGAAAGTGAGCAATCACTCCGTTCACCCTCTTCAAAGACAGGTGCTGCTTTTCCGCTGCTTTCATGATGCGGATGCACCAGTCCACGTCAGCAGAGAAGCGATAGTCCAGATTATAAGGAGTCCGACGGGCAAGGTCGGTACGCGCATAGAAAGCCTGATGGCACACCAGCATACCGCGACGGAACGACCGCCACGTGAGATGGTCGGGAGGTTGCAGACGACGGTGACGCAGAAAACGTCCCTTCTCGTCCACGATGTCCGTGTCACCATAGAGCACCCCCGGCAGTTCCTTGCACTTGTCAGCCGTTGCTGCAATATGTTCAAGGGTAGTCGTTGCAGGCAGCGTGTCGCCCGCGTTGAGAAACACGAGATAATCTCCCGAAGCCCTTTTCAGTCCCTTGTTCATCGCGTCGTAGAGTCCATGGTCAGGTTCCGAAGAGATGACGACGCTGTGCCCGTTGCCTGCACCGTCGCTCTGACGTTTATACGCTTCGGCAATAGCCACGGTCCCGTCTTTCGACACGCCGTCGATAATGAGATGTTCCACCTTCGGATAAGTCTGGGACAGCACACTGTCAAGAGTGGGCTTTAATTCCTTTTCGGCATTGAAGGTGCAGGTGATGATGGTGAAACTGGTCATAGATGACAGCGTTTAAAGGCCATTGCCTGGTTGTATACTTCAATATATTTCATGGCGACACTCTGTTCTGAATAGCTTGTCTGTGCTTTTCTCAGTGCATTATTTGCCAGTGTGTCGTGGTCAGCCTCGTCGAGCACCCATCGTATGCCTCTTGCCAAATCCTCCGCATTCTTATATTGTGCGATGTACCCGTTTTGCTGGTGGTCAATCATTTCGGGTATTCCTCCTGTCTGAAATCCTACGCAGGGCACTCCGCAAGCGAGGGCTTCCATGATGGTGTTGGGCAGATTATCCTCAAGAGATGGCAATACGAATACATCTGACGAACTGTAGATGTTGACAAGTTTTATATCGTTGTTGACGTATCCCAAAGGAAAAGTTTCGAAAGGCAGCGACGGTACTTCCTCAGCATGGCCTCCGAGAATGGCCACAGCCACTCTGTCCTTGGTGTCGGGGTATTTTTCAGCCAGCGTATTGAGCGCCTTCACGAAGTAGGTCAGTCCTTTGCGTTCGTCGGTGACACGTTGCGACACGAAGAGAATGATTTTCTTGTTGGCAGGCAGTCCGGCTGCCAGACGAGCCTCTTGCCGAGGTTGCGGACGATAGACGTGTGTGTTGATGGTGTTGGGGATGCTACTCACCTGTTGACGTCTCAGCAGTGCACTTTGCCGTGCCTGTGTGGCAAGCCAGTTGCTGCAAGCCACGAAATTGACGGTGCCGGCAGTCAACAGCTTCTGTTTCTTTCTCCATATTTTATTTGCCCAGTCGTGTTCTGATCCGTTACCTGGCAGTAACGGACAATGTTTGCAAGCCGTTTTGAAGTTGGGACACTGGCGGGCATAATGGCAGATGGCAGTGGCGGGCCACAGGTCGTGCATGGTCCACACCACGGGCTTGCCGCTGTTCATTATTTTGTTCAGCGTATGCATTGACAGGAATCCCTGATTCACCCAGTGCAGGTGAATGACATCGGCTTCCTTAAACTCCCTTATCTTCGTTACGTCAGAACCGGCAATTGCTCCGTCCACCTCGAAGAGATGTTCCTTCTGAAAATGAAGGTGCCAGAACACCCACCATCTGTCCCAGAGGAATTTCCAATGCATGCCTCTCTGAGGTACTTTCACCACACGTATATCGTCGGTGGTCTTGTCTCTGACGAGCATCTTTGCCTTCACCCCGTTGTTGTTGAGGGCGTCCATCAGTCGGTTGGCAGCCACGGCAGCGCCGCCTGTCCGCTCGCTGGTGTTGATAATGAGTACGCGCATAAGCTCTGTATTTGTTCTCTGCAAAGTTAATACAAATCCTTGGATGTGGGTGTTAAAAAGGCGGTAAATCCTTTCCTTTATTTCGTCTCCGTGTCGGCGGCGAGTCGGATATAGTCTTTCAGTTCCTCCACGCTGGTGTCATGCAACTGTCCGTCGAGGGTGAGGAATCGGTCGCCGAGGGCGGCAGCGAGGTCCAGGTCGTGGGTGCTGAGCAGAATGGTGCGGCCCGTGTCGTGAGCCAGCCGGCGCAGCAGTTTCAGTATTTCCACCTTACTGGGATAGTCGAGGAAGGCAGTAGGCTCGTCGAGAATCATCACGGGCGTCTGCTGAGCCAGTGCCTTGGCAATCATCACCTTCTGTCGTTCACCGTCGCTGAGCGTTTCCACCGCCCTGTCGGCGTAGCTACCGATGCCTGTTCTGACAAGCGCCTCGTCCACCACCTGCCGGTCTTCGTCGTTGAGTCTGCCGAAAAAGCCCGTGTAGGGCATTCTTCCCATGGCTGCCACCTCTCTTACGGACAACTGCCTCATATCGGGACGGTCGGTGAGTACCACGGCCACGAGTCTTGCCATGTGTCGTCGGTCCAGTCGGGCAATGTCAATGACCTCGTCAGCTGTTTCGCCCGCACGGTTGTTTCTGCGGTTAGTTTCATCCACTTGCTTTCCGTCCGTATGATTCGCTTTGTCCACATTCTTTCCGTCCGTTCGTTCGCAGTCTGTCTTTATATTGAGGTCTGTGTCCTTGCACAACTCCCGCAACAGCACCTTACCTTTGATCGGCGGTTGCAGTCCCGCAAGGGTTCTGAGCAGCGTCGACTTTCCGGCACCGTTGGACCCTATCAGGCACGTGAGCCTGCCTGGAGCCACCTGTGCATTGAGGTCTGTCGCCACTGTTCTGTTCGGATAACCGATGGTTAGTCCCTTCATTGTCACATCATATCGTCTCAAAGCCTTTCCCATGGATGCAAAGGTACAAAAAACAGAAGAGACCAACCACTTGCGCCGCCCATTTCTCAGAAACAAATAAATAAAACGGAAACAAAAAAGGGTGACTGACGTCACCCTCGAAAAGCGACTTTCGCCGCTTTGTTTGTTTTCACGAATGAAAGTGATGAGGAAAAGGAGAGTTTACAATATTCGACGGACGAGGGGGAATGGAAGCAATGAATGAAGGAAGAGAGGTGAATGAAAATGAGGAGAATGCGCTTTTATGGGGTATTTATACATGTTTCTCGGTATGATTCAGTATCTTTCATGATTTGCCGCAGCCGGGGCATGAACGTGCCCCAGCTGGGACAAGAACATCTCCCACTTGGGACACAATCGTTTCCCACTTGGGTCTCGATCTTGTCCCACCTGAGTCTCAATCTTTCCCCAGCTGGGGCACATTGAGATTTAACGACTTTGTAGACAACATCAAAGCTTGTTTATGTTGTGAAAAAACTATTTTGCGGCACATTAGAAGTTGCCGCGCCAGCCGGTTGTCTTTTGTTGTCCTTGGTTGTTTTTTAAATAAAAGACAACGAACCACAAAGACAATTCATAATGTACTAAACTTTCGCAAGTAGATAATTAATTGATAGACAAGCATCAAGACAATGAATCCGCACCCGGAAGACACTACCTCTTCCGTCCATTCTTACATTCACTGCAACCCTGCAATTAGTGTGATTGTTACTTGCGAAAGTTGCTTAATGCATAATTCATTATGAGGCTAACGCGTTGAGAGTTTTTTCAACTTAAAAGACAAAGAATTTAATTCGGTACCTTGAGAAATCATTGAAAATATCATTGTATTTATTTTCATTGATCTCCATTGATATTCGTTGTCGGAAACCTTATGCCATCGGCGTAAGGAACGGGGCGAGCTACACATGTTGAGAGGGCGTATCAATGATTCCAATAAGAAATCAATTATGTGCCATGAAAAAAGGCGGCTCCCTCGTTCAAGGAAGCCGCCCGCTCTTTATAAAACTTGATGAAGCTTTTTACTTCGCGAAGTCAGAGATTACTGTGCGGTGATGGTGCAATAAGCATAACCGTCAGCCCAAGCATAGAGCTTGATACTGTAGGTGCCGGCTGTGACAGTGATGTTGGCGCCACCCTGTATCAGTGCATCTGCTGTGCCACCCCAGTTGATGTCCCAACCATCGTTGGCGCGGAACTTGATTTCGCCATCAGTCAGAGTGAGGTTATCAATCTCCCAGCAACGGTCAGTCTCGTTGTAGGTCATATCCTTGTCCACGTCCCAAGAACCTGTTGCGTCTCCAACTACACCTATTGTGGAGATAGGAGTCAGTTCAAGGGTATAGGTTACAAGATTAACATGCACCTTGTAGTAGCCAGGCTTGTCAACGGTCATGTTGCCTGCATTGACGTCTGTAGAGAAGCCAGCGCCGTAGTTGGTACCGTCCCAATTCTGCTGGGTGCAAATCTTGAACTCTGTATTGAGATACATGTAACCATCATAGTTGCCATCGTAGGTGCTGGTGGTAAGATAGTCTATTTGATTCCAATTGTTACCACCGCCAGCCACATACATCGTGGGCTGGAAGCTCAGCGGTGTAATGCTGTAGGTGGCATCCATCATGTTGATGGTTACACGGATGTACTTAGCGCCTGTAGTAGAAGGAACCTTGAACGAGCCGTCATCGCTCAGGTTAGCACGGTAATCGAGCGTCTCGGTGGTACCGTCGTAAGCGTTGCCACCATTGCCCTTGGTGGTACCGAGAACCTGGCTCCAGTCATTGCTGGTGCTGATGGCATCGAGCGCATCGTCATCAGCAATGGCAAACCAAGTGTCGCCGCTGGCAGCAGGAATGGTGATGGTGAAGACAGGATCGTCATACACATTGGTGGAACTGTGAGAGAACACCTGTGTACGGGCAGCATCAGGAGTCCAATCCACGGCACCGCCGATGACGTAATACTTAGAAGAAATTTTTGGAGCCTGGAGTGTCATAGTTACGTCTACTGTGCCAGCGTCAATGAGACAGGCTGTACCATTGTACTTAGCGTCGGCATAAACATGAGCCGAGAAAGTACGTGCGGTGGGAGCCTTACCATAATAGGTCTGAACCAAGGAGATGAGGTCATCCACTGCCACCTTGCCTGTTGTGGAGGTAGTCATTGTGGTGGTATCCGTACTCAAGGCACCATCGGATGATGGAGTGAAGACAACGCGATTGTCGGTCAGCGTATAGCCAGTGGGCAGCGTGGCATCGTTCAGCGTGTAGATAGCGATGGAGTCATCGGTCACGTCTGCAAAGTTTATTGCACTGACGGCAGTGGCGGTGTAGCCGGGAATGGTGATGGCATTCTCCTCTGCGTTGCTCTGCGGGTCGGCCCATCCCTCGTAGTCGTCGCCACCACAAGATGCGAACATCAGGCTCGACAGAGCAAGTGTGATATATAATGAAAGCTTTTTCATGTGATTTACTTTTCAAGAGTGCGGCACCGCGGTTGGTGCCGCACTATGTAGATGATTGGTTTATTGTGCTATGA
>JBMNUW010000035.1:0-23984 GCA_050946475.1 Prevotella sp. | reverse complement strand
GCTATGGCTTCGTGTGGATGTGTACTCACGATGGTGGTGTTGTGCGCTACGATGGCTATGACTATCATAGCTTCGGAGTGGGAAATACAGCCATGCCTTTGCTAAGCAACTCTTCGCGACATATTACCGAGGATGCTCATCGCCGTCTTTGGATTTCTTTTGACGAGGGTACGCAAGTGCTCGATTTGCAGACTCTTCTACCCGTTGTCCCAAAAGCGGTGAACGGTAAACTTGACGCCAAACTTAAAAGTGTGCTTGCCGAGCAAGGTGACAATGTCCTTGCCGGAGATAATGGTGAAATGTGGGTGCTCACGCGCGCACATATATATAATATAGGTATGGATGCCGACGGAAAGGTGAGTCGCATCAGCGGAATAGCCGTGACGCCCAACCCCAATGGAGGTTGCTTGAGACGATTGGATGGCGGTGGCGAAGTTTATGCCTCCTATGCTTCCTCTCTCTGGCGGTTGAAATTTGGTGGAGGCAAGCTCCACACCTCCAATCTTGCCAGTCGCTATCCTGTCATTGCCAACAGGTTGGTGAACGATGTGGCAAGCTACCGGGGAAAGGTCTATTTTGCAACCGCCAATGGTCTTTTCCGCGGCGACGGCAAGGCGTGGCATGCTGGCCAGCACGGCTCCTTCTTGCCCCATGACATGGTGTCCTGCATTTTGGCAACGTCTCAAGGGAAATTATTCATAGGCACCCTCGGCGGTGTTGCCATACTTGAAGGTGATGAGTTGCATGCCAAGATATGGACCATGCAGGACAAGACGAACCCTCTGAGTAGTAATTTTGTAAAGTGCATCGAGTACACTAAGGATGTCATTTGGGTGGGCACTGAGGCGGGAGGAGTAGTGAAAGCCTTTCCGCGACAACTCGTGCTGACTAACTATGTGCACGGAGACTCGCCCGCCTCTCTATCACCGAATGCCGTCAATGCCATCTACACGGAATATAACGGTACACTCTGGGTGGGCACAGTGGAGGGCGGATTGAATAGAAAAGCTCCGGGCGACATCGCCTTCACCCATTACACCACCGCCAACTCCGCCTTGCCGCATAATTCCGTTTCCGTGCTGGCTGCCGACGAGTACAAGCGACTTTGGATAGGCACGTGGGGTGGGGGACTGTCTTATGTTAGTCTGGATCACCCCGGGGAGATTCATCGCCTCACGGTGGACAGCGAACATCAGGGGCACTTGCTGTTTGTGGGAGCCTTGATGTACGACTCGCACAACAAGGGCTTGTGGGTAGGAACCAACGACGGCCTCTTCTTCTACTCCTACAAACGACAACGCATGGAAGATCCCTTCCAGGGATGTAGAGACATAAGAGGATGTATTGCCAGTACTATTACGGCGGACGGAAGACTCTGGATGGGGTGTATCGATGGACTGGTGGCGGTCGATCTCTTTGCTACGAAAAACGGTCATCGGCACTACGACGTTCAGCGCTGGCGTCACAAACTCGACGACCCGAGAAGTGCGGCCTTGGAGAAAATCATTGCCTTATGCCCTGCAAAAGACGGCACACTCTGGCTTGGAAGCAGGGGATATGGACTCTATCACATGCTGAACGACACCCAAGGACGCGACAGCTTCGTTAACTATTCTCAGCGCGACGGACTCGCCAACAACGTGGTGAGAGGCATAGCGGAAGACGTGAAAGGCAGACTTTGGATTACGACGGACAATGGTCTCTCCGTAATGCAGCCTCATACCGGCCTGTTTTCAAACTTTGGCGAGAGCGAAGGACTTGTCAGCTCTCAGTTCTATTTCAACAGTGCTCTCGTGGCAGCCAATGGTAACATTTATCTCGGCAGCGAGAAGGGACTTACCGAAGTGACACAACTTAACTCCACAGCGGAGAATCAAGGAGTGCTGCGTTTCACCGGGCTTGTTGTGGGAAGTCAGGAGGTGATGGCCAACAGCGACTATCTGGACGAGGACATCTCTCATGCCAAGAAAGTGAAGCTCCATGAGGCCGACCGATCCATTACGATCAAGTTTTCAGCACTGAATTACGGAGCCGAAAAGATGGGAAACTATTTCTGCCGTATGCGAGGCTACGAGAAGGAATGGATGGCACTGCCGCCAGGAGAGCACAGCGTGCGCTATTCGGGCCTGCCTGCCGGACGTTATGTGTTTGAGGTGCGTTATGTGTCGGACATTTCAGACAAGGCATCGCAGACTGTCAGCGTCGACGTCGTGGTGAGTCCTTACTTCTGGAAGAGCTGGTGGTTCATCCTGTTGATAGTGGTTTCATTTGCTGCCGCCGCTTATTGGCTATATGCTTTTCGAGTGCGAAAGCTTCACGTCGAAGAGGTGTTGAGGCTCTACCAGCCAATAGCCGATGCCCTGCGTGAGAGTCCGAATCCTGTGATGTTGCAGTCACGTATACAGAACATTATTCATAATAGTCGTCTTTTCAACGTTAGTGCCGAAAAGAGGGGCCAAGTAGAAATGGAAGGGAAAAAACGACAAGAACATAAGTTCATCCAGATGGCCTTGAAGGTGATGGAGGAAAACTACTCTAATTCTGATTTCGGTGTTACGGAACTCTGTGAGGCACTGAACATGAGTCGTGGAGTGGTCAATAAGAAATTAAAAGAGGAAACAGGCGTGGCCTCTTCTCAATTTATCCGAAACTATCGATTGGAAGTTGCCCACCGACGTATTTTAAATAAGGACAAAAACATCAATGTGTCGGAACTGGCCTATGACGTCGGATTCAACGACCCTAAATATTTCACGCGTTGCTTCACAAAGTATTATGGAGTGGCGCCTTCTGAGATGATGAACGAGAACTGATAGGTTAATGCATAAATTATAATGCATAATTTATAATAATGCGTGATTCATACCTCGTGACGCCTGATTCATTATGATTATTCCTTAACTCGTTACGAAAGCTTCTTTATCAGATGCGAATCCATCCTCTTGAAGTATATTGGAGAATGGCTCGTAGCGCCCGTTTTCAAGGCTGTCACTACCTTTAAATTATTTTGAATAATGCTGTATGGCGAGTACCCTCCAATGCAGTCCAATCGCTTGTCAATTGCAGTTCAATCCATTGTCAATTGCAGTTCAATCCATTGTCAATTGCAGTTCAATCCATTGTCAATTGCAGTTCAATCCATTGTCAATTGCAGTCCAATCGAATTACATTTGATGTTCGATTGAGTCTCACATGAAACTCAAATGAATTTCATGTGAGGTTCAACCGACCCTCACGTGAAGCTCAAATAAATATCACGTGAAGTCAATCATCTTCCGCATGGTATTTAATTGTGTATCACGTCATCTCTATTCTTATTTGCTATTTGTTTGTCGTTGATAGAGTACTTACTCTGGGAGGTTTCATTTGCCGTTTCTCTCAAGATTAAGTCGAATAAAAAACGTACTTTTTACCCTTATTATACTGTTTGTCCACCAAAAAGCATGTTTTGTCCACCGATAGACACCCCTCTTTTGCTAATTTTGGCAGCGAATAGAAGAAGTTCACAATGCTCCGGAAAAATTTGCATCAAATGGCTTCGGGGTGGTAAGTAGGCATAATAATAGAGGTGCTTCCTGCTGAGGATTTTCTGAAATTCTTACTAAGAACCTTTTTATAATACGTAGGGAACAATTGGCTGAAACGTCCGATGTATTTCTTTAGGAAAGTTCTTTCATCTGCATTTGGTCTACCTTGGGTAGCCGCATGTCAGGATTAGAGGCCGAATAATAATTTAACATCCAACCTAAATACTTACAGTTATGAGGAAACAATTATTGTCTGTAATGCTTTGCCTCAGTTTCTGCGGAGGAGCCTTGGTGATTCCTTCACCAGTGATGGCAGCCGTGGACCAATCGCAAACCATCAAGGTGAGCGGTGAGGTCGTAGATGAAACAGGAGAGCCTCTGATGGGTGCAACCATCAAAATTAAGGGTGCTCAAGGTGGAACAGTCACTGATCTGGACGGTAAATTCCAGCTTGATGCTCCCGCCAACGCCATTCTCGTGGTGAGCTTCGTAGGCTATAAGGATCGTGAAGTGGCGGTGCGCAGTCGTGCCATTATTGACAAGATTCAGATGGACACCGACGACAAAATGCTCGACCAGGTAGTGGTGGTGGGTTACGGTACACAGAAGAAAGCTGACTTAACCGGCTCGGTCTCCGTAGTCAATGCCAAGGAGATGAAGAAAGTGTCTAACTCCAATATCTCCACCATGCTTGAGGGAAAGGTGCCCGGCGTGCAGATTACCACCGACGGGCAGCCTGGTGCAGACCCCTCGGTCCGCATCCGCGGCATCGGTTCATTCGGTAGCACCGCTCCTCTCTATGTCATCGACGGTGTGCCGATGGGCACCACCATCCGCGACTTCTCGCCCAACGACATCGCCACCATTCAGGTGCTCAAGGACGCCGCCGCAGGCGCCATCTATGGCTCGCGCGCCGCTAACGGCGTGGTGATCATCACCACCAAGAACGGCATGAAAGACCAGCCGCTGAAGGTGGAGTATTCCGGATATTTCGGTGTGGACAATATCTCCAAGGGAGTCTATGACGTGATGGATGCCGACCAGTACAGCCAGTATCTGGGAGAGGCATGCGCCAACTCGGGCACGGCTATTCCCGGCGGCTATTCCTACGACGAGACCACAAAGAAGTATAAGTTCATGGACGACACAGACACCGACTGGTTCGACGAGGTGTTCAAGACCGGCATACGCCAGAACCACAACGTAAACCTCAGTGGAGGCGGCGCACACAACACCTATAATATAGGTCTGGACTACTTCCTCCAGAAGGGAACGCTCGAAGGTGCCGGACCCAACTATGAGCGCTACACCGCGCGTGTGAACAACACGATGGACACCAAGTTCATCAAGTTCCGTACCGGACTGGTCTACTCACACTCCAACCAGGACAATATGTCGCTCTCCAATGCTGGCGAATACGTGCAGGGACTCTACGGCGACGTGTCGAACGTGTTGCGTTCCACTCTGCTCATGCAACCCACCATCAAGGCCTATGATAGCAGCACATGGGTGCTCGACGACTTAGTGGGAGCCGCAGGCAACTTCAACTATGACGCCTACGGTTACGGTGTATACTACGACAACATCCATGGTGACATTTCGGCCTCCAATCCCCTTCTTATCAACAATCTGCTGACGCGCAACACCCTGGTGGACCGTTTCGTGGGAACAGGCTCCGCTGACGTGGACCTCTTCAAGATGGTGGGCTTTGACAGCAAGAACCATCATCTGAACTATAGAATCAATCTCTCTTACAGCAAGACCCACGCGAAGGACAAGACGTGGATCCCAGCTTGGATTCAGAGCAACCGCGTGTATCTTTCCAAGAGCAACGAGAGACTGACCAAAGGGTCGCGCGACTATTCGGACGCACTGGTTGAGAACACACTGACCTACGACGGACACATTGGAAAACACAACATCAATCTCGTGGTGGGCCAGACCTATGAGGAGGAACACACCGACCTGCTCACCGGATGGGCCAACAATCTCAGCGAGCCCTATTTCCTTCAGTTGCAGAATGGTTCTGAGCGCGACGCCAGCTCCTATGAGTACAAGCACACCATGGCCTCCTATCTCGCCCGTCTCACCTACAACTACGATGAGAAATATCTCTTGTCCGCCATCGTTCGCCGTGACGGTAGCTCGCGACTGACCAAGAACATACGCTGGGAGACCTTCCCCTCCGTATCTGTGGGCTGGCGCTTCGACCGAGAGAAGTTCTTCCCCTTCAAGCCCAGTGTGGTCAACCTCTTCAAGGTGCGCGCCAGCTATGGAGAGCTGGGCAACGAGAACATCGGCGAGTATCAGTATATGGCCACCATGCAGCGCAACAACATGACCTATAGCTTCGGCAACAGTGTCGTGACAGGGTCGGCCATCTCCACCTTTGTCAACGAGAACATCGCATGGGAGAAGAAGAAAACCTACAATGTCGGAATCGACGTCGCCATGTTCAACAACCGGTTGGAGTTCACTGCCGAGTGGTACAAGAACCGCTCCGAGGACCTGCTCTACGGTGTGCCCGTTCCCGAGCAGGCCGGTGTGGCCAACACGACCGTGATCTGGAACGCCGCCACGATGGACAACAGCGGCCTGGAGTTCTCGGCCACCTACCGCAACCACGACCACGCGCTGAAATATGACATCAGCGCCAATCTGAGCACATTGAACAATAAAGTGATAAAGCTTGGCTTCACCGACGAAGACTATATCTCAGGGAACTACATCACCCAGCAGGGCGAGGAAATAGGCCGCTTCTATGGCTATAAGTATCAGGGCATAGCCCGCACGCAGGAAGACCTCGACAACCATGCAACCCAGCAGGGCGCCAATGTAGGCGACTGTCTCTATGAGGACATCAACAACGACGGCAAGATAGACGAGAACGACCGTACCGTGCTCGGCAGCGGCATGCCCAAGGTGAACTTCGGCATCAGCGCCCATTTGGAGTTTAAGAACTTTGACCTGAGCGTTCAGACCTTCGGAGCCCTGAACTATCACGTCACTGACGATATCTACAACAGTCTCCACTCCAGCTACGGCTATGGCAACAAGAGCGTGGACCTGCTCGACGCCAACCGCTTCTCCACAGATGGGACTTATCTCTCCAGCGTGCCCCGCACCTATGTCACCAACAGCGGCCAGATGGCTTGGAACGACCTGTTCAGCGAGCGTTACATCCAGAACGCAGCCTATTGGAAGATCGCCAACGTGGAGTTGGGCTACAACTTCCCCGACAAGTGGTTTGGCGGCTATGTGACCAATGTGCGCTTCTATGTGTCGGCACAGAATCTCTGCACCCTCACTGGCTATCACGGCTACAATGTCGATTATGCCGGTGGCACCTTCACTCCGGGCTATAACTATTGCTCGTTCCCGACACCGCGCACCTTCATGTGCGGACTGCACTTTACATTCTAATTCAGCGTATCAAATCATCAAGAACTAAAAAGCAATATCGTTTATGAAACTATATCCTATTTCCCTGGCGCTGTTCCTGGGTATTGCAACGTTGAACTCCTGCGACAGCAAGCTCGACGTGGATGATCCCAACGAGCAGACCTCCAGCACTTTCGGCTTCAATCCCAGTGACCTGGAAGAGAGCGTTGTGGCCGCCTACAATCACATCCGCATGGAAGGCTCCTATGCCCGTGTGGGCTATACGATCGACGTTACGCGCGGCGACGAGGTGTGGAACTCCTCGCAGGTCTGGTATATGCCTTTCGACGACTATGACATGCCTGCCGACGGCGACATCGGCTGGTGGATGTGGCGCGATTGGTACTACTGTATCAATGTGTGCAATTTCGGCCTTTCCCGTTGTGGAGACGACGACGCTGCCCTCTCATCGTCTATGAAGGACATCAAGGGACAACTGCTCTTCCTGCGCGGTCTGGCCTACTACAATCTGGCAGGCTATTATCAGGACGTGCCCCTCATCACCTCATACAGCACCTATTCCACCCTTGACGGACTCTACGGAGAGAACAACACCTATGACGAAGTGCTCGACCAGGTGGAGAAAGACTTCAGCGAGGCCATGACACTGCTGCCCTCACGCGACACTGGCGGCGAGTGGGCCAAGGGACGCGCCACCTGCGGAGCTGCCGCCGGATATTATGCCCGGACCCTCATGCAGCGCCACAAATACAGTGAGGCCCTCACCGTGCTGAAAGATATCATCAACAAGAAATACGGCACCTATAAGTTGATGGCCAACTACGGTGACAACTTTCGCGAGGGGTCTGCCTATGAGAACAATGACGAGAGCCTCTTCGAGGTGCAGTTTCTTGACTATGGATCGCAGGGAACCGACGACGAGTGGACACCTGTCAACACCAGCAAGAACGCCACCCAAGGCTCGGCCATCGAGAGCAACTATGCTCCTGGCGTCTATGGCGGATGGGCAGACCTCAGCGCATCGCCATG
This sequence comes from Prevotella sp., assembly GCA_050946475.1. Classification (GTDB taxonomy): domain Bacteria; phylum Bacteroidota; class Bacteroidia; order Bacteroidales; family Bacteroidaceae; genus Prevotella. The sequence goes on along the minus strand of JBMNUW010000035.1, from coordinate 16,026 downwards.
GCTTTACCAGTTGTTCAAGCAGGAACGTACTGCCGATGGCCATCTCGATCCCCGTCTCTACTGGACCATCGGCACCTACGAGGCCGACTGGGACGCCAACAGTCAGACGCTGGGCAACGTGGCCTACACCCAGAACATGACTGCCTCCGACACCGTGGTGACCAACAACAATTATGGCGGACTGCCTATCTGCAAGTGGACTAACATGCGAACGGGACTCTACAGCAGTGTGGTGACTGGTCTGCACGACGGCATCAACCTTAGGCTGATGCGCTACAGCGATGTGCTGCTGCGTGCCGCCGAGTGCGAGAACGAGGTGAACGGTCCCACCCAGCAAGCCATCGACTGGATCAATCAGGTGCGTGAGCGCGCCGGCCTGGCCGACTTGAAGTTGGCCGACTTCCCCACTGCCGACAAACTCTTCGAGCAGATAGCCAATGTGGAGCGTCCGAAGGAGTTCGGCTGTGAGTTTGGTCGCGGACTAGATCTCATCCGCTGGGGCTTCTTCTATACTTCCGACCGACAGGCACAGCTCAAGGAGCACGAGACCTTCCGTCGCTCCATCCACCGTGTGAAAGAGGCCGTCAGCTACAGTCAGGTAGGCCACGACGCCGAATTGAAGTGCTCCTTCGACACCTACGTGCAGGGACATGAGTTTGTGCCCATCCAGCAAACCCTGACCAACAAGAACCGCAACCTCAGAGGCAACTCGGCCAACAACAGCACCAGCAACTATTCCTATTTCCAGCAAAATGGTTGGACGGTGCACCCTGTGGTGGATCTCAGCAAATGATAAGGTTCGCAGACGGGAAATCTTACTTCGCTCAGACAGCATGCCTTTGCGGAAGGCCTTGTGCTCCGCAGGGCTGCTGTTCCAAGAAAAAAATCATAACAAGAAGACAACATGAGAAATCTCAATAAAATAGCATCCGTTTTCTGTACGGCAGCCCTGGGTCTGCTGACGTTGACAGGTTGTGAGGGCGGTGATCTCTATGACATGGACACCCCCGACTGGATTACGGAAAAGATAGACTCCATCAACAATGCCAACAAGACCGACGAGGAAGTCTTGGAGGGCATGATGGAAGATGTCTACACCATCGGAAACACTGATTATTCGTCAGGCTTCTGGACAGCATTCTCCAAATACTACGTAGTGCCGGAGAATACCAAATGGAACGCGGTGTTCAATTTGAACCTCAATCCGGACGACAACACATACTACAAGAATTTCGCACTCATCATCACCAACGACGCTGACAGAGGATCGACGGACTACAAGGAATACGGTGCCATCCGCTTCGATGCCACAGGCGACTCAACCAGTTACAACTCCCAGTGGGGCAGTACCTACTACAAACTGCCCTTCAAGTACTCCACCAGTAATCTGCTCTTGGCCCCCGATGCCAGCAATGCCGACGCCAATGTGCAGAAACTCGGCGGGAAGATCACCCTCACCGTAGACCGCTCCAAGACCGACTCCTTCGTGGTGAAGATGACCAACGGAACGGTCACCAAGACCTACACGCAGCCCTATGCGCTGGCCAATCTGAACACCGACCAGGCGGACACCGATATTCGCTGTTTCCTCGTGCCCGAAGGTTCCTACATCAATTTCCTGCAGACCAACATCGTGCCCATCGGTGGCACCACGTCGGCGGATGACAAGAATCCAGTCTCGATGGTGCTGGAGAACGTGCCCGAAGAAGTGACGCTCGGCACCACCCTTGACTCGGCGATGTCCAATGTGTCGGCCGTCGTGACCTTCGAGGAGGGCGTGACCAAGACGGTGACAGCCTCCGAACTCATGTTCTCGGCCATCAACGACATGAATGTGCCGGGACAGAAGACTCTGATAGCCATCTACAACAAGACCTTCAAGGGCGAGAACTGCGACACTCCCATCGTGGCCAACGCCACCTTCAGCGTGGTGCAGAAGATAGCCTCCATCAAGGTGACAACGCAGCCCACCCACACCACCTATTATTATTATTCCTCGGAAGCCACCGGCAGCCTCTCTAACCGTCGGCTGGCCTTCGACCCGACAGGCATGCAGGTGACAGCCACCTATGAGGACGGCTCATCAGCCGTAATCGGCAACGACCATCTTACCTACTCTTCCGTTCCCGCCACAGTGGGCAGCCACAAGGTGACCCTCACTACGGAAAACGGCGTGACCACCACAGTGACGGTGAATGTGGAGGAGTCTACCTCCGCGGCAGTGGCCAACAGCTCCGCCCTCGTAGGACTGGAGGACAACTCCACGGGTTGGTGGACGGCCTTCACAGATGATTTCAAAGTGCCCAACGGCGCCACCCGTTCCCTCAGCTTCACCAACTATACCGACAAGCTGAACAACTGGGACAACTTCGTCGTGATATTGCGCAACGCATCCTTGACCGAATATGCTGTGGTTCGCAGCGATGATTATGGATGGGGCAATGGCTATCCCTCGTGTACCCACGCCGGCACGGGTTCGGCCGACTGGGCCACATGGCTCAGTGCCATGAACGGTGCCACCGTCACGGTGTATGTCACCAACTGCGGCAACGGAACAGCCGACATACAGGCCGTGATGAAAGGCACCAACGGAACCACCTACACGCAGTATTACTTGGGCATCAGCACCGTTGACACCTCCGACCTGAACTTTGCCCTGACGTGTGACCACAGTCATCTCGTCTTCTCTTCGGCCTCTGCCAAGCGCCATACGCTGGCAGCCGGTTCCCACAAGGCATACCGCCGCTAATTCCGCTTCCCGCCCCGTCCATCCCCTTGGAGACGGTGGGGCGGGAGAATAATCCAAAAAGTAACTCACAATGAAGAAGATATTCTATTATCAGGCTGCCTGCCTGTCGCTTTTCGCCATGATGTCATGTACCGACGGACTGGACGACATCGAATATGAGGGGACCAACGACGTGACCATCGCCACGCCCGAGGTGACTACCGCCACCGACAACACCATCTCAGTGAAGTCATCAGTATCGGGAAACCAGAGCCATGTGGCAACCACCGGATTCTGCTACAGTGCCACCGATGAGACCCCCACCATTCAGGACAATGTGGTGGCCGCCGACTCCAATTTCACCGCCACGCTCACTGCGTTGTCGTCGAACACTGCCTACTATGTGCGGGCCTACGTCTACGGCAACAGTTGCTATACCTACTCAGACGCCGTGGTGGCAACGACCACCAACAACTCTTATTCCGCTCCTGCCTATGAGGATTATTATGTCGACCTGACCGACTGGTCCAAACGCGCGCAGTGGAACCTTGCCAATATCCATGACCCCTCGGTGGTGAAGGCCGACGACGGCTATTATTATATGTATCAGACCGATGCCAGCTACGGCAATGCACACACGGGCCACGGCCACTTCTTCTGCCGCCGGTCGAAGGACCTGGTCAACTGGGAGTTCATGGGCGCCACCATGCCGAGCCTGCCCTCCTGGGTGCAGACCAAGTTGAACGAGATCCGCGCCAACATGGGACTGGCCAACAGTACGGCAAACTTCTCCGACGAAACGCAGTTCGGCTTCTGGGCTCCCTGCGTGCGCAAGGTGAGTGGCAACCTCTATCGCATGTACTATGCGATAACTGTTCCCGGCACCATCGACGGGGACGGCACATGGAGCGAGCGTTGCTTCATCGGACTCATGGAGACCTCCACGCCGTCGGATGTGAATTCATGGACCGACAAGGGATATGTCATCACGAACTATTCCGACAAGGGACTGAACTATAAAGTCAGTGCCACCAACTATGCAAACGCCTACTTCAAGTACAATGCCATTGATCCCTCGTACATCATTACCAACAGCGGTGAGCACTGGCTGGTGTATGGCTCCTGGCACAGCGGCATCGCTGCCGTGCAAGTGAACCCAGAGACGGGACTGCCACTCAAGGAACTCGGAAACCCCTGGGGCGACGACAACGCCGCAGCCTATGGCACCACGCTCTACAACCGCTCATTGGGCGGCACGTGGCAGCGTTGGCAGGGCAGCGAGGCTCCCGAGGTGGTCTATCATGACGGATACTACTATATGTTCCTGGCCTACGACGAGCTGTCCGTGGCCTACAACACCCGTGTGGTGCGTTCCAAGAACATCAACGGCCCCTACGTGGACATCACCGGCCGTGACGTGACGGCCACAGGCGGCGAGGCCTATCCCATCGTCACCCATCCCTATAAGTTCGGCTCCGACCACGGTTGGGTGGGCATCAGCCACTGCGCCGTGTTCGACGATGGTGAGGGCAACTGGTATTATGCATCGCAGCAGCGCTTCCCCGCCAACTACAACGGCAATGACTACAGCAACGCATTGATGATGGGAGGTGTGCGGAGCATCAGATGGACAGAAGACGGATGGCCGCTTGTGATGCCGGAACGTTACGGCGCGGTGCCGCAGGCAACCATCGACGAAAGCGAGCTCGTGGGGGCGTGGCAGAACATCTCGCTGGTGTACAGTAGCGGCAATCAAGACGCCTCGGTAGACATCACCCTCAATGCGGACCACACCGTGACAGGAGCTCCTTTCGACGGGCTGCAGTGGTCGTTCTCCGCTACGGACAACGTACTCACCGTGGGTTCCGTGAAGCTCTATCTGCAGCGCGAGTGCGACTGGGAGGCCTCTCCCCGCAAGGCTACCATCGTCTACGCTGGACTCAGCGCTGACGGGAAGACCACCTATTGGGGCAAGAAAGGATAAGGCCAGGGCAGTTCTGTCCTTATCCATCCACAAGGTGCGTCTCGACATCGCCTATAAGACAAGGGCTTTATTTCCTCCGTCTGTAAGAGGGAGTGGAGCCCTTGCGTTTTTTACAACGATGGAGCTTCATTCGTCACGAAGGAACCAGCTTTGTACGCCAAGAAGGTGATGGTTCCATTCTATGTCAGGAAGATGATGTTTTCATTCGTCACGAACGTAACAGTTTCATTCTCTCACAGGGAAATAAACCATCATGTACAAAAGAAAAATGAAAAGAATCTGTATGATATTGTTTGCCGCATTGGCACTTACCACCGCCTGGGCGCATCGTCCGGCAGAAGTGACGGAACCCCTCGTCCACGACCCAGTGATGGCCTATGAGGACGGGATGTGGCATCTCTACTGCACGGGCATCGGCATCCAGCACTTCACCTCTGTGGACAGACGGACTTGGCGTGTGGACACGGTGCCGGTGCTGAGGCATATACCTGCTTGGACACACGATTCCGTGCCTGGCTTCGACCGTCATGTTTGGGCGCCGGACATTATTAAATATAGGGGTCGATGGTGGATGACGTATTCATGCTCCACCTTCGGCAAGAACACTTCGGCCATCGGCCTGGCCTCCACCGACCGGCTCATGGGGGGTGAATGGAAGGACGAGGGCTGTGTCGTCGCCTCGAAAGAGGGACGCGACAACTGGAATGCCATCGACCCAAACATCGTTCTTGACGATGAGGGACGGCCCTATCTCGCTTTCGGGTCGTTCTGGGACGGAGTTCAGATGGTGCCGCTCGATACCACGCTTCATGTAGCTTCTGTCCATGACCCCCATTCCCTCTCTCCGCGAAAGACGGGATGTGAACGGGCTTTTCCTGCGACCATCGCGCGCCGTTATGCCCCTGACGATACCCTACGTATGGCCAATCCCACATCTAAATATGCCGGAACCAACGCCATCGAGGCCCCGTTCATCATCCGGCACGGGGGTTGGTATTACCTTTTCGTGAGTTGGGACTATTGTTGTCAGGGTAAAAAGAGCACATACCGTGTGGTGTGCGGTCGCAGCAGAAACATCACCGGACCTTATCTCGACCGAAACGGAAAGCCGATGCTGGAGGGTGGAGGCACTCCCGTCTTTGCTGGAGACAAGGTGAACTATGAGGCAGCTGGCCATTGCGCCGTCTATCAGTATGGTGCCGACACCTATTTCATCTGCCACGGCTACAGCGAGAAGCTCAACGGCACCTCGGTGTTGGTACAGCGCAAGGTGAAGTGGGAGAAGGGATGGCCAGTTGTTAATTCATAATGCACAATTCATAATGCACATTTAGCTTTCGCGGTGAATGACGGATTTTGCTCCGCAAAAGAAATCATCAGAAAATTTGATAAAAAACACTGAAAATCTTTACTACATGAGGTAGAAACACGAAGCGCTTGACCAGTGGGGATCCTTGTCACCGATGTGTGTTGATAATATTTTGAAGGATTCTTAGAGATTTCTGCGCGATAATGCTTCAAGAAAAGGAGCTGGACAGAACAATTGAAATTCATAAAGAACTGGTGGATGAACACTTGGAAAGTTCTACTCTCCCTTACATTATTCATCCAGTGCAGGTGCTATATGAGTTTAGTGGCAGTCTGACTCATTATAAGAAGTTCTTATTCCATACGTTGGATAGACGATGAACAGCCCATTCTGTTTCCACGTTGTTGACTGCAAGAAATGTGCCAAACTGTCAGCGTTATGGGACTTGGAGGTTGGTGTCGGCATATGGCCGGCAGCCCTGCATCGGAAGGAAGAAAGGAAGGAAGACAGAGACAGCTCTCCCGATTGCACTCTTACCGCCAATAGCACTTATATCAACAATTGTCGGCTTGCAAAAGTTGAATTATCAAAATGATGTTTCTATCATGTGTTTCATTTTCTCATCATTTTGCTTACATAATTTGGTTTATTATTTACGTCTACGTCTATTACTCCAAACAAAGGATTATATGTTCAAGATGAGCTGTAGGCTGATCTGGCAACTTTTAATATGAAACTAAACCTATTGGCATAAAGTTAAAATGTTCGTATTGTAGCTGTATAAATATTAATTTAATATACTACAGGCTTGATTTATATCAAGAAATATCATATTGGTTTAATCTTTTTGTCATAAAATAATGGAAATTTAAATCATAATGAATAAATTTGCGTATTCTTTGTAAAAGTAGTGTAATTATTTATTTAATTAAGAGAGATTTATGGTAAAAAGGTTATTGATCTTCTTTGCGTTCCTTTTCCTCGGAGTAGGATTGGCGAATGCCCAGACAAAGGTCACGGGTACCGTTGTCTCCGCAGATGACGGGGAACCGGTTATTGGTGCATCCATCAAGGTGGTGGGCACGAATACGGGCACTGTGACAGATGTCGACGGTAAATTCAACATCACGGTTCCTGACGGTTCCAAGCTCGACGTGAATTATATCGGCATGAAGCAGCAGCGTGTCACCGCCGCTCCCACGATGAACATCGTAATGCAGTCAGAATCCAAGCAGATTGACGAGGTGGTGGTGACCGGTTATGGGGTAACCCGCAAACAGGCCTTCACCGGAGCATCTGCTGCACTGAGCAGCAAGGACATATCCAACAAGGTGGACCCCAACCCCATTAAGTCTTTGGAAGGTACGGTTCCTGGCTTGCAGATGAATATCGGCTCTGGTCAGCCGGGTGCTCCTGCTACCATTTATATCCGTGGCCGCAACTCTATCAACTCCGGCACACAGCCTCTGTATGTCATTGATGGTGTACCCTTCGATAACGACGTCGTGGGTATCCGTGCCAGTGAGGGCGCAGAAACCAGTCCTCTTTCTACATTGAATGCTGAGGACATTGAGAGCATCACCGTGTTGAAGGATGCTACTGCTACCTCTATTTATGGTGCGCGTGCCGCCAACGGTGTGATTGTCATCACTACCAAACGTGGTACACAGGGTAAACCGAAGGTTAACTTCAACGCTAAGATTGGCTGGAACGAAATGCCTTCATACACAGACAAGTATAAAATTGTTGATGCTGACAAGTCCTTGGAACTTGCTGAAGAGGCCTTGCTCAACTCCTACAATTCTTATGGCAGCAACTCTACCTTCGGCTACTATAATGAAGCCTATGGCCTTGGCTTTACTTATGACAAGGCCGGAGCCGATGACTTCTACGATTGGTACACGGGTGGCTGGCTGAGCAATTATTTGTCTACAGGAAAGTCTACCGACTGGATGGACGAGATTACTCGTAAGGGTCTTGTACAAAGCTATTCTGTTGATGTACAGGGCGGTGGCAAGGGAGACTATTCTCCTGTCTACTATGTTTCTCTGGCATACGACAAGAACGAATCGCAGTTTAAAGGCAAGGACTTGAAGCGTTATTCTTTCCGCTTCAACATGGACCATCAGGCAACCAAGATTTTCAAGTATGGTTTCAATTTGAACCTCTCTTACACCAAGACCAACAATGGTGCCGGTGGTGGTTATTTCTCCGACCCTATTACGCAGGTGTATATGATGAACCCGATGACGTCGGTCTATGACGACGAGGGCAACTTCAATCTTGATACATCTACAGGCTACAACCCTGTTGCTCTCCGCAGTGAAAATGGTGATAAGAACATTGCTAAACAGTATCGTGTGCTGTTGAGTCCCTACGTGCAGATTAACTTCACACCTGACCTGTACTTCATTTCTCGTGGTGGTGCTGACGTTTATCTTATCGACGAGTTTGGCTATTGGTCGTTCCTTAACTCTCAGGGTGCTGATATGAACGGAATGGGTGAGAATGCAGATACACACCGCATCCTGCTCTCCATCACCAATACGTTGAACTATGTGAAGAGCTTCGGTGACCATCATCTCAACCTGATGCTCGGACAGGAAGGACAGCGCAAGAGCTATAAAATGGCTTATCTCGCAGGCAACAACTATCCTGTTCAGGACCTCAACGACGTTTCTCTGGCTGCAAAGCCATCTGATGCTTCAACCTATCGCAGCTTGCTGAAGTTGAGTTCTTTCTTCTTCAATGGACAGTACGATTACAACAACCTTTACTACTTCTCAGCCAGCCTCCGTACTGATGGTTCTTCCCGTTTCGCAGATGGCCACCGTTGGGGTACCTTCTGGTCTGTTGGCGGTAAGTGGCGTATCACCGGAGAAAAGTTCATGGAGCCCACTAAGAACTGGCTCACCAACCTCGACCTTCGTGCCAGCTATGGTACCACCGGTAACCAGGAAGTAGGCAGCAGCGATTATGGTAACGGATACTATGCTGCTTCCGGCATCTATGATTACGGTTACAATTATAATGGTGTGGGCGGTGTTATCCGCGCGCAGGCTGCCAACCCTGACTTGACTTGGGAGACGACCGGCAAGTTCAACATTGGTCTCGATGTCACCCTTTTCGACCGTGTCAGTCTTACGATGGACTACTATGACCACCGTACATGGGACATGGTATTCGCTATGCCGCTTTCCGGCGCTACTGGTCTTTATAGCGCCTCAGAAGGACAGGCTTCTATCTATAAGAACATTGGTAAGTTGAAGAACTCTGGTTTTGAGTTTGGTATCAACGCCAACATCATCAAGAACAAGAACTGGAACTGGTCTATTGCCTGGAACGGCTCTACCAACAAGAACAAGGTGCTGAAGCTCTCCACCGACTCACCAATTGAATATACTTATCAGATTGTGGAAGTGGGCAAGCCTATCTATCAGTTCTATATGAAGGAGTATGCCGGTGTAGATCCTGAGACAGGTCTGGCTCTGTTCTATCTGAATGAGACGGGCGACGAGACTACGACCGACTATACCAAGGCAGCCAAGCGCTATGTTGGCGATGCCAACCCCGACTTCTTCGGATCGTTCAGTACTAGCCTGGATGCATACGGCTTCGACTTCAACATCCAGTTTAACTACTCTACGGGTGGTAAGATTTATGGAAACAACCTTCGTTATGACATGCAGGGTGGTAGTTCTTTCTATGAAGCATTCATCAATTATGTTTATGACAACCGCTGGACTACAGTTGGACAGGTGACCGATGTTCCTCGTCTGGACACCGATGGCTCTTATGCCAACAGTCACTCTTCCCGCTTCCTTATGGATGGCGACTATCTGAAGCTTCGTTCTCTCACATTAGGCTACACCATTCCTCGTATGCTTACCCGTAGGATTGGCATCGACAAAGTGCGTGTTTTCATGGAGGCAGAGAACCTCTATACATGGTGCGCCGACAATTATATCGGTTTCGACCCTGCTGGTGTAGATGCCAATGGTGTACAGTGGTGGAACTATCCACAGCCACGCAGCTTCCTCTTTGGTCTTCAAGTAAGTTTCTAATTTAATTCGAATCAACACATGAAAGTAACAAATATAATTTGGTCCATGCTGGCTGCAAGTACTCTCCTTACGAGTTGCAGCCTGGACACTGAGACCTACGACTTCAAGGATGACGACAATGCTGTTACATCCCTTACCGATGTACGTGCGTTGATGAATGGTTGCTATAATACCTTGGGAGATTACGAGTTCCTCGGAAACTATGCTGTTTCATTGAGCGATTTCGTCAGTGGCATGAGCACGGGTAGTTCTTCGTCCGGTCATATGTATTCTTATAGCGCTTTCACCTTCTCCGACACTGAAGGAGAACTGGCTGATCTTTGGGGCTATGGTTATAAGATTGCAGCTAATGCTACGACAGCCATCAACAAGTGCAAGGAAATGATGGCAGACGGGACAGTGACAGAAAGTGAATATAACACTGCCTATAGCTATATGGCTCAGTGCTATGCTTTGAAGGCTATGGCTTTCTATTACATGGTCAACTATTTCGGCCTGCCTTATTCTTCTACCAATGCTTCCACTGATGGTATCGTAATCTATGATACCGACGTACCCAGTGAAACTGACCAGGTGAGCCGTAGCACGGTAGGAGAGACTTATGATCAGATTCAGAAAGATCTCGACTCCGCTACAGTCTATATAGAATTGGCTGGAAGTGAAGCTCCTACTGAGGCTTACTATTTGGGTATAGAGGGTATTGAAGCACTCAAGGCTAACGTTTATCTCTCTTTGGGAGACTATTCCGATGCAGAGACTTCTGCCAAGGCTGCACTCGCTGCCAAATACGGCAGTGCTGAGGAAGCTATTGCTGATACGCTCTCCACTACTGCTTATGTAAACATGTGGGGTCAGACTACTGAACAAACAGAGGATCTCTTCACTATTAAGAAGTCTTCGGATGATAACCTGAGTGCCAATGCATTGAACACTCTCTATGGTTCCTACTATTGTACCATCCAGAATTCAGCAATCTCCAAATTGGGTTCTGCAGATATCCGTCGTCAGGTCTTGAGAGATGGTGATGGTGGTGGAATTTCCTCCATTAAGTTCGACGGTCAGGCAGAACAGGCTACGAGCAACATCCCCATTTACCGCAAGTCGGAGATGACTCTTATTATAGCAGAGTGCGCTGCTCGTCTGGGAGACCTTGACGAAGCAAAGGACTATCTGTTCTATACGGCTCGTCGTGACCTCTCTCTGCAGGAGGACGACTTGCCCACAACGGCTAGCGAGTTGCTGACGTTCATCAATGACGAGCGCGTGCGTGAGTTCTTCCAGGAGGGCAAACGCTTCTTCAATGCCCGTCGTACAGGTGAGATTATTTCTGGTGACAACTTCTCCGACTGGGATGTCAGTAAGTTTGTGTTCCCCATTCCTTCTAATGAGGTTAATGCAGGATTTGGTGTGACGCAGAATGAAAACTGGTCTGATAACCTCCCAAGTCTGACTGAATAATTATGGACATTTGTTGTCTTTCGCTACAGCTTCTGTAACCAGAGGATAAAGGCTGTCAGACAACATCAAATAAAGAATCCCTCTTCCGAATTGAAGAGCCCCCAAAAGTTTTTTGTTTAATTTTTGGGGTGCAGTTCAAATCTTCGGAGGAGGGATTTTTTTATGTAGTAATTCCATCATATATCGTTTCTCTTTTTTCCTCTTCTTTTTTTCTTCTCTTATTTAAACCTCTTTTTTACTTCTTCTCTTGTATTTGTTATTCTTTCTTCTCCATCTCTAATTTATTCATTTCTAAACTTTCGCAAGTAGATAATTTATTGATAGACAAGCATCAAGACAATGAATCCGCACCCGGAAGACACTACCTCTTCCGTCCATTCTTACATTCACTGCAGTGCTGCCGAACCCCCTTTGGTTCCCCCGTTCATCGGGGTACAGAAATGTGCCGCCCCCAACCTATGAGACATCGTAGATTCAAACGGGGGCCGGCACAAGGCCGGCAGCCCTGCAATTAGTGTGATTGTTACTTGCGAAAGTTGAATTCATTTCTTCTAAATATAGCTTTTAGATTTTTCTTCTTACTCTTACTCTTAGATACTTTTTCTTCTTACTCTGTTCCTTAGTTTTTTTTATTTGACTCTTAGTTTTTCTTCTTGATTAGTCTTTCGGAGGACAATTTAAAATGATTTTAAGTCTCTAATATCAAGAATCGAAAATTACCATTCCTGTCTATCTGAAATATCTTCTATGGCAGGAGAATTCCAATTTTCTGCTCTGTAAATCGTTGCTTTAAGCTTTACAAATCAACGTCTCCAGTATTGTAATTCATTATTTCCTGTTTAGTAATTCATTATCTCGGTTTTTGTGATTCATCATCTACAGCATAGTAATTCTCTATTTTCGGCTTTGTGATTCATCATCTACAGCTTAGTAATTTACTATCTTCGGTTTAGTGATTCATTATCTTTTGCAGTTAAATATTCTATCTTTGACGATATGACTTTGTTGAGTAATGAATTTGCCCCATTCAGGAGACGAACGTTCTTCACCTGAGGCTCGATTAAGTCCCAGGTGGGACATGAACGTACCCCACGTGAGTCTCGATCTTCTCCCACGTGGGTCTCAATCTTCTCCCACGTGGGTCTCAATCTTCTCCCACGTGGGTCTCAATCTTTACGCACGAGGGTCACGACCTTATTCTTGTGTCTTAAAGAGATGTTTGATTTTGTTTGTTGACGACTTTCAGCATTATTTGTGAGAAAAGTCAGCTATGTTTGACAGTATTAATATCAATTTATGAATAATATTAATATGTAGATAACTCAACTTTCGCAAGCGGATAATTAGCTGATATACTTGCGTTAAGACAGTGAATGTGCACTCAAGGAGAGCTACTTCAGTCGTTCATTTTTCAATTCATTGCAAGGCTGCAAGCCCCTTTCGACTCCCCGTTAATCGAGGGGGCTATTCTGAAAAGGTATTCAGCTACCGGTCCCAGACAAGTAACAAAATGCCATGTTGAATAACGGTCGGGCTTCTCCTCGTTATGGCGGAGAGTAGAACCTACCCCGAACAGGGGTTCCGTTAACATAGCGAGGTGGATAGCTATTGAGCGCAACGATTTGGCGATTCCCCTCGGATGTGGTGGAAACGGATTGTTAAACCTACCCCCGAACGGGGTTGCGTAAAACCTCACCAATGTTGATGCGAAATAATCAAATCATGCTTTTAAATGATGCGAAATATACATGAACATCATTTGCGCAATCCCCGTTCGGGGGTAGGCCTCCCGTTTGGATGCCCGCGATTACGAGGGGGATCGTCGAAACGTAAATGTTTCTCCTCATCCCCTCGCTGAGTTAACGCAACCCCCTCCGGGGGTTATGGATCCTCCCCTCCAGTCTGTTTATCAATAAAATAACTGTTTGCGAAAGTTCAGTAGATAATATTATATGTGAGTTTATTAATGCAATTGGCTCACGTGTTGTTCATATCCTATTTGAACATCGCGTGAGCCAATTGCATTAAGCCTTTCTATATCGCTTGAGCTTAATGATGCATTATGAATGATGCATTAGTCATTATTAATAGTTTCCACCTTTGTAACTGAACCTGTCAACGGGTCGAGTATGAGTCTTGTGGACTGTTTCTTGCCGAAGAGTTCGCCACTAAGACTTTCTACGGTTCCAAACTGTGGAGCGAGAACGTCGTAAGTGTCTACGGTTTGATTGTCGTGTGTCAGCGTGACATGGATTTTTCCGGGTAGGGCTGTTCGAAGACCGATGTCATTCTTGTCTTCTTTTTGTTTTTCTTCTGTCTGAGGTTCGTCGGTTGCCACATCGTGCAGGTCTTCCACAGAGATATAGTAAGGTGCCCCGGACAGGTCATCGGCATCCACCACTCCTTGCAGCCGTGAGAAGCGGAAAAGTACACTTCGTCCTTCCTTTGTAGGCAGAAAGTCGAGTGTGGTAGCTAGTGTATCCTTTAGTGTAATACCTTCAAAAAGCGATGAAAGAGCCTCCTCCTGCGTGTTGAGATTGGCCAGCATCAGTTTCATCTGAGCGCCGTCTTTCGGCATGAAGTCAGCTTCGCCGCGCGAGAGCTGGTTACGACTGTCGCGAATGTCGAAGATTTCTTGTGCGGTAAGTTCAGCCATCTTTGCCGTGCTGCCGGCTTGAAGAATTTCTTCCGTCATATAGTCGCGCGGATTTAATGGAGTGGGGTGAGGACGTGAGATTACCTCCGTGCCACAAGGCATTTCCCGGGGTTCCTTTTGGTCGGGGCTCACGGTGGCATTGATAGCCAGTAACCTTCCGTCGGTTGTGCGTTCCACGTTGGCGATGGAATGCTTTTTATCAATGAGAAGGGTGAAGGTCTTTGCTGTGTCGGGCAATGCCTTTGGTGTCATTTCAATGCTTAGAATTCTGAAAGATACCGACGGCTGCTGTGCCGCGTCCTTGCGCAGGAAACGCCGCGAATAAATAGCATATTCTCCGGGCGTGTACTTTGTTTTCTCCACCTTGACGGTGAAGTGCATAGCAGTTTGTGGAAGAGTGTATCTCACCCCTTCTTCCGACTGCGCCCCGACTGAGAGGGTAGAGGCTGCGAAAAGAGCGGTGAGGAAAAAGAGTTTGTTGTTCATCTTGTTCGTTTTATATGAATTTTGAGAATGCCGTCCGATAGCTTTTGCGACGAGAAAGTCAGTCTTCTAATCGCAGGAAGGCCTTTGGCAGATAACGGATGATGTCGGAAGCCACGAGACTTTCCTTCCCGATATCCTTGACGGCCAGGTCGCCTGCCAGTCCGTGGAGATACATTCCCAGCAGACAAGCCTCCCGTCGCTGATAGCCTCGTGCCAGCAGACCTGTAATGATGCCGGTGAGCACGTCGCCGCTTCCAGCCGTAGCCATGCCGCTGTTGCCTGTGGCATTGAAGGTGACGTGACCATCAGGAGCGCAAAGTGCAGAGTAGTGGCCCTTGAGCAGGATGTAGCCCTGGAGATGTTCTGCCAGCTGACGGGCGTGTGTCAGTCGTTCGTAGTCGCTGGTACTGGGCATTCCCTGCAGCCGGTCGAATTCCCGTGGGTGAGGCGTCATAATGATGCCCTTGGGCAGTTGCTGAATCCAGGCTTGGTGATTGGCAAGTATATTCAGGCCGTCGGCATCTACCACAATAGGGCACTGTGTCCTTCTCAGTTGTCCAATCAAAGCGATGGCAGTATTTTCGTTTTGTCCTAGTCCCGGTCCCACGCCCACGGCATCGTATTTATCTGTATTGATGCTTTCTGAGAAATAAGTTTCTTCGTGGTCAATCTGAAGCACGGCTTCGGGTACCGCTGTTTGCATGATGGCATAGTTTTGTCGTGGGGTATGGGCGATTACCTTCCCCGCACCGGACCGGAGACAAGCCTTTGTAGTGAGAACTGCGGCTCCAGCCATTCCGTAGCTGCCGGCGATGATAAGAGCGGTTCCCATTACACCCTTATTGACGAAGTCGTGTCGGGGAATTAACATGCCGCGGATGTCGCTTTCTTCAATGATGTTGTAATTGGCATCCGTCTCAGCGATGTATTTAGGACTGAGACGAATGTCGAGTACGCGCAGTCTTCCGATGTATTGCTGACAGTCTGCAAAGAGCATACTGAGTTTTTTCTGCTGAAGCGTCAAAGTAAGGTCTGCACGGATGATGTTGCTCTTGACGTTGTAGGTATTGTCCTCGCACATCAATCCGGAAGGTAAGTCAATGGCTACCACCTTTGCAGGGCTTTGATTGATGTATTTCACAAGAGAGGCAAATCCGCCTACCAGAGGCTTGTTGAGTCCTGAACCGAAGAGACCATCCACGACGAGCGTTTGTGGTGTCATTTCAGGCGGTTCGAAGTTCATGTTGATTTCCGTGAACTTGATTTTGGTGCCCATCTCTACCACGCGCTGTTTGTTGAGTTGGCAGTCGTCGGAGAGCTGGTTATGGATGTTGAATAAGT
>JBMNUW010000034.1:0-24423 GCA_050946475.1 Prevotella sp. | reverse complement strand
TGTTTGATCATTTAATAAGGATAGCTGCCATCTATACCTCCAATATAAAATGGAGGGACTATGATGATGTCGAAAGCTTTATTAACGGTTGAAAGGTATTTTAGTCATAACATCACCACACAGAAGTATCAGCGGCGCCGACGTGACGGTGTCATCGACTACAGCAGGCGTAAACTACGTGCTCACAGGTACCACAACAGACGGTATGTTCAAGATGGAAGACAACGACGACAGCAAGAAATTCGAGCTGACTCTCGACGGTGTCTCCATCACCAATTCTGACGGACCCGCCATCAACATTCAGAGTGGCAAGCGCTGCTATGTAGTGGCACAGGACGGCACCTACAACAATTTCGCCGACGGCAGCAGCTATGCTTCGAGCGACGAGGACCAGAAGGGCACCATCTTCTCAGAGGGCCAGTTGTGCTTCTCCGGCCAGGGACACATCAAAGTGGACGCCAACGTGAAAGCAGGCATCGCTTCGGATGACTACATTCTCATTCGTCCCAACACCAACATCTACGTCAATGCTTCCGAAGGCAATGGCATAAAGAGTAACGACGGCCTTGACATCCGCGGTGGCGTAGTCAACGTAGAAGTGAGCGGCACGGCAGCCAAGGGTCTGTCAACCGACGGAAACTTCACCATGTCGGGCGGACGTGTAACAGCTATTACTACGGGCGGCGGCGAATATGACTCAGACGAGAAAGACGTCACTGCTTGCGCAGGCGTGAAAGCCGACTCTGTCTTCACCATTACAGGAGGCGAGCTCAACGTGAAGAGTACAGGAGCAGGCGGTAAAGGCATCAGCTGTGACCAGACTGCCAACTTCAACGGCGGCACTGTGAAGGCCATTACAACCGGTAAGACCTACTCTTACTCGAACAGTCTCGACTCGAAGGCAAAGGGCATCAAGGTCGACGGTAACCTCGTCATTGCTGACGGCAACGTCATGGTGAAAACCACCGGCGGCGATGGAAGCGAGGGTATCGAGTCAGAGGGTACCATCACCATCAGCGGCGGCACCACGGAAATCTATTCTTACGACGATGCAATGAATTCAGACGGAAATCTCACCATTGACGGCGGTTACGTCTACGCCTTCAGTACCGGCAACGACGCTCTTGACGCTAACCAGAACGTCATCATCAACGACGGTACCGTGCTGGCCTATGGCACCACATCACCCGAAGTGGGCATCGATGCCAACACCGAAAGCGGCTACTCGCTCTACATCAACGGCGGCACCGTGATGGCAGTGGGCGGCGGCACCACATCGCCCGCATCATCCTCCAAGCAGCCTAGCATCATCTATGGCGGCAGCGTAGATTCGGGCTCCACAATTGCCATCGTTTCCTCCAGCTCGGAGACTGTAGCCAGCTACGTCATGGGACGCAGTTACAGCGGCAGCGTAGTGTTCCTTCTCAGTGCACCCGGACTGACCAAGGGCAGCAGCTACACCCTCACCGTTGACGGGACAACCGTAGGTACTGTCTCCTCACTGGCCTCTCCCTACTCCTCCATCGGTTCCGCTACAGGCGGCATGGGAGGCGGAACAGGTGGCATGCCAGGCGGAAGATAATACCATAACACACTCTATAAATGCCAACAGGCCCGCAGGCAAACTTGAAATGCCTGCGGGCCATTACCATGAAAAATAAGAAAAAAAAATATGCTCATCGTCGGCAATAAAACCTATAGTCTAACGTTTTAACAAAAGAGGTTACATCTGTATGGCTAAACTTTTACATTTAAGTAAAGAGCAATGGGTATACATCTGTTTCTGGAGCTTGCTGTTCCTTGCACCTCTCGGAACCATGTACATCCTCTCCAAACGGTTTGGCGACGGAAGCATCAACTGGGAAGAGGTTTTTCATATATGGAAATTCCTCATTGTCTACTTAATTTGCTTCCTTATCCACAACAGCCTGCTGGCACCAATACTGGTTTACAAGCACAAGGTGGGACTCTATATTTCCCTCATTGTGTGCATGACCGTAGTATTCACCCTCTATCGTTGTATTTCGTCACCCGAATTTCAGGACGGTTCCAGGGGCGCTCCAGAACCCCGACCCGTGGACCAGAACGGAAAGGCGATTCTAAAC
This sequence comes from Prevotella sp., assembly GCA_050946475.1. Classification (GTDB taxonomy): domain Bacteria; phylum Bacteroidota; class Bacteroidia; order Bacteroidales; family Bacteroidaceae; genus Prevotella. The sequence continues at coordinate 22,318 of JBMNUW010000034.1, read as the reverse complement.
AATGACGAAGAAAAGCCAACGGCAAGACCCTGGGAGAACGAGAAAAGAGAACTGCACAAAAACGGTGTGCACAAGAATGATAGACACCCAAGGCCCAGGGATCCAAGGACTCAGCGTGTCGGAGGCCGACCCTTCCTTCTGCCGCCTGACATCTTCTCCGTACTGATGCTCATCGGAGTATTCGGTATGAACCTGGGTGCCAAGCTCTTCTTCAAGATGGAGAAAGAGCGAATACAGATGCAGTTGTTGGAAAAGAAGAATGTGGAACAACAACTGGAATATCTCAGATACCAGATCAGCCCCCACTTCTTCATGAATACGCTGAACAACATCCACGCCCTGGTAGACATCGACCCGGAGAAAGCAAAAATCACGATTCTGGAACTCTCCAAGATGATGCGCTATCTGCTTTATGAAGCAAGCAGGCCGCTCGTACCCATCGAGAAGGAGAAGCAATTTCTGCTGAGCTACGTCCAACTCATGCGCCTTCGCTTTACCGACCAAGTGGAAATCATCGCGGACATTCCCGAGAAAACACCGTCGGCATTGATACCTCCCCTGCTCACCATCAACTTCGTGGAAAACGCCTTCAAGCACGGCATCAGTTATCAGTCGAAGAGTTTCATCCATATCAAAGTGAGATTCAGTGAACAAGCATGCAATTTCGAATGTGTAAACAGCAAGCACAAGGAGAGTACGGAAGAGCACGGGGGAGTGGGTCTGACCAACGCCCGGAAACGCCTCGACCTGCTCTTCGGCGAGAACTACACACTCGACATCGCCGACCAAGATGACACCTATGAAGTGAGTCTGCTCTTCCCCCTCACCCCTGCGGGAGACAACCAGCAGGCCTGATCTCTACCGCCGCCTGTCGTTAAAGAAATACGCTTACCAACCGGCAAGCGGCGGGAAAATGCCAATGCCCCTTAGAACAAAAAAAAGAAGAGCAACCTGAAAAAGTAATAATAGTATGATTAAAGTTATTGCAATCGACGATGAGCCTTTGGCACTCCAGCAACTGGTGGCTTACATCAAGAAGGTTCCTTTCCTGCAACTGGTAGGAACTTGTCAAAATGCCATTCAAGCAAAAGAAACACTCAACCGTGAGGCTGTGGACGCCATCTTTTGCGACATCAACATGCCCGACTTAAATGGCATGGACTTCGTAAAGAGTCTTGCCGCCCCTCCCCTCGTGGTCTTCACTACTGCCTATGCCGACTATGCCGTGGAGGGATACAAAGTGGATGCCGTGGACTACCTGCTCAAACCTTTCGGACTTGACGACTTTAAAAGAGCAGCCAACAAACTCGTGAAAAGGATGGGAGAGCAGCCACAACTCGCTACCCCGTCGACAGCCGCCGCTCCTTCGCCGACAGGAGCACCGGCAAACACCACGACAGCCTCTGCACCAAAGACATCGAACAACAAAGCCAACAACGTAGCTGCCGACGACGGGTCGCTCTTCGTAAAGACTGACGGGCGTATCGTGAAAATAGCAGTGGAAGACATCTCCTATATTGAAGGCATGAGTGAATATCTAAAGATACACCTCGACAGTACGACGCCCGACGGTCATAAGCCAAAACCACTCGTGGTGCTCTTTGCCATGAAGAAAATGGAAGAACGGCTACCTTCCTATTTTATGCGCATCCACCGCTCCTACATCATCAATCTGAAAAAGATTAAGGAGGTAAACAAAAACCGCGTCATACTGGACCGTGATACCTTCCTGCCTATCGGTGACCTCTATAAGGAAGCCTTCCAGAATTTCCTGAGCCGCAATTTCTTAGGAAAGTAACAATTGCTTTCAGACATTACACCAAATACGAAAAAAGCCGCCTGAATTACGGGCGGCTTTTTTCGTATATGTCTACGACGACACTTTTGCGTGGTCTAACCATTTTCCTCGATAGATTCGAACCAGGAAGATGCAACCGCGGAAGGTGAGTTCCGTTGCCATGGCGAACCAAACGCCACGGAGACCGTAACTCTGTGAGAGCCAGAAGGCCAGTGTGAGACGCACGCCCCACATGGAAACGAGGTTCATAATGGCGGGACGCAGTGTGTCGCCCGCTCCCACACAGATGCTATAACACACAATGGAGGCAGCGAAAAACGGCTCGGCAAAGGCTTCAATGCGCAGGACGCCGGCCCCGAGCTCTCTGATTTCCTTCACCGGCGAGAGCACTCCTATCATCTCCGGTGCGAAGATCCACATCACCACACCCATGAAGGCCATGACTGACATGCCCAATGCGATGGCACGCCAAGCGAAACTGCGACAGATGTCCGGCCGATTTGCCCCGATGCTTTGGCCCACCAGTGTCGTTGCGGCATCACCTATTCCATAGCCTGGCATATAACAAAGGCTCTCGGCAGTAATGGCGAAGGTGTTGGCGGCAATGGCAAAATTGCCCAAAGGAGCCACAATCATTGTGCTGACAATCTGTGCTCCGCTCATGAGTACCGACTGAAGAGCTATGGGCGAGGAAATACCCAGGGCCTGACGCAGATAAGATACGGAAGTTACCGACTGTCCTTTATCAAGGCGAAGGGCCAGGAACTTGTTACGGAAAAGGAGAATATAGCTCTGGGCACTGCCTCCTATGAGCACGGCAAGAGCTGTTCCGATGGCAGCACCTATCACGCCCAAGGACAGAATGTAGATGAAAAAGTAGTTGAAAGCCACATCCAACACGCACATCAGCACGGAAATGACCGAGGGAGAGCGCATATCGCCCGACGACTTGAGCATGGCGCCGGCCAGATTGTTCAACTGGAAAACGGGCAGAACGAACATGAAAATACGAAAATACCAAGAGGCATCGCCGGCGATATCAACACCTCCACCCAGCCAATAAGGCAAGCGACCGCTGACAATGATGCCTGCCAGAGCCAGGAGCACACTGAAAACCAGAGTGACGCGCAAGCCCTGACGCAGCACCTGCCGTGCCTGTCGGAAGTCGTTGGCACCAATGAAATGAGCCACCTGCACAGAAAAGCCCATGGAAGCAGCGCTGGTCAACGAGCCGAAGAGCCAGGTAGTTGACTCCACAAGCCCGATGGAAGCCGAAGCCTCCGCACCGAGATGTCCCACCATGGAGGCGTCGATGAAGAACATGAGCACCGAGGTGATTTGAGCAAGGATGGAGGGAATGCTCAGACCTATGATGAGTTGCAACTTCTCGTTGCCCGACAGCGGAAGACCGTTGCGGACGGAAGCGAGGAGTGCATCGTTGCGAGTGTTTTTTAGCATGGGTACAAAATTACTCAGTTTTTTGCGCTGTAACAACACTATTCCAAAGATTTTTTGTTTACCGACTGGCACATTATAAGGTAATATGCAAAAGTTTCATTTCCCACCTCCCCTATTTATGAATTAAAATTCTTACCTTTGCCGTCAAAAGAAAGACGGAACAGAACTCATGCAAACCATTGCGTCGTATTTCCCCATCACCGACCCCACGTTGATATTCTTCGTGGTGTTGATTATCATTCTCTTTGCCCCCATCATCATGGGCAAGCTGCGCATTCCGCACATCATCGGCATGGTGCTGGCTGGAGTGCTGGTAGGGAAATACGGCCTCAACATTCTGGAACGAGACGCCTCGTTTGAGCTTTTCGGCAGTGTGGGGCTCTATTACATCATGTTCCTCGCTTCCTTGGAACTCGATCTCGACGGACTGCGCCGACACCTCGGCCGCACGGTGGCGTTCGGACTTCTCTCCTTTGCCATTCCCCTGCTGATGACCGTGGTGGCGAGCACCACCTTATTGGGTTATGGTCTGACCGCCTCGATGTTGCTTGCCTGTATCATGTCGTCGAACACACTGGTGGCCTATCCCATCATTTCTCGTTACGGTCTTCAGCGCAAGCCCAGCGTGACGCTCAGCGTGGGCGGCACAATGGTAAGTCTGCTGCTGGCCCTTATCACCCTGGCCATCATCGTGCAGAACTGTCAGGAACAGAGCGGAGGCATCTACTGGCTGTGGTTTGCCCTTCGGTTCGGGCTCTACTGTGCCGGTCTGCTATGGATAATGCCCAGACTGACACGCTGGTTTCTGCGAAGCTACAGTGACGCCGTGATGCAGTTTATCTTCGTGATGGCCATGCTCTTCATGAGTGCTGCCCTTGCCGAAGTGGTGGGACTGGAAGGTATCTTTGGCGCCTTCTACTCCGGCTTAATCATGAACCGCTACATCCCCCACGTTTCGCCATTAATGAATCGCATTGAGTTCATCGGCAATGCCATCTTCATTCCCTACTTCCTGATTGGTGTAGGAATGCTCATCAATATACGGGTGCTTTTCGAAGGAGGATTCATCATAGCCATCGTGGCTGCCATCACAGCGTTCGGTACTTTTGGCAAAGCTGCGGCGGCCTATCTCGGCGGTTACATTTTCCGTCTGCCCCTCTCGTCGGGCCACATGATGTTCGGACTTACTTCCGCCCATGCTGCCGGAGCCATCGCAATGGTGATGGTCGGCATGAAATTGAAGGGCGCTGACGGAGGTTCCGTAATTACGGAAGAAATGCTCAACGGCGTGGTCATCATGATTCTCTTCACCTGCATCATCTCGTCCATCGTGACAGAATGGGCTGCAAGGTCTATCACCCTGCGCGACAATGAAATTCTTGACCGTGAAGACAATCAACAGGCGGGTGTCAAGGTACTCGTACCCGTGAAATACCCAGAATATGCCGACAGACTCATTCAACTCACCGCCTTAATGCTCCCGTCTAAGAACACGAAAGGTATCGTGGGACTGAACGTAGTCTACGACGACGAGAATATGAGAGCAAATCAGGAAAAAGGACGCCGACTCCTTGAACAGATTTCCAGGCAAGCGGCGGCCAGCGACATACCCATAGAGACGCAGGTGAGGATAGCTGCCAATATCGCCAATGGTATCAAACATGCCTTCAAAGAATTTCAGTGCACGGAAATTATTATCGGCATGCATACCCACCTCGAAGTGTCGACCCGCTTCTGGGGACAGTTCCATCAAAGTCTCTTCAACGGACTGAACCACCAGATTATCATGGCTCGATTAAACCAGCCACTGTCTACCTTGAGGCGAATAGAGGTTGCCGTGCCTTCCAAGGCTCAATACGAACCGGGCTTCAGACAATGGGTGGAAAGACTGGCGAGAATGACGGAGAACCTGGAATGCCGCATCGTATTCCATGGAAGAGTGGACACCCTGCAGCATGTCAATGCCTATATTCGCAACCATCATCCCAACGTGCGAGCCGAATATCGTGAGATGGCTCATTGGAACGCCATGCCCGAACTGGCTTCAACCATCGCGCAGGACCATCTCTTCGTGGTGGTGACGGCAAGAAAGGGCACCGTGTCCTACAAGAGTGCACAGGAACGATTGCCGGAGGAATTGACGCGCTACTTCTCCGGTAAGAATCTACTCATCATATTCCCCGACCAGTATGGTGAAGACAAGACTCTCTCCATGACCTTCGCAGAGCCTCAACATCAGGAAGAGCTCTCAGCCTACGATACGTTACGAGGCTGGTTTCAGAAACACAGGAAGGACATCGGAGCACAAGCGAACCGCCTTCTGACGGCTACTACAAAGATTACGAAGAAGTCCGCAAATTCAAAAGACAATGCGGACAAACAGCAACAAGAGAAAAGCAAACTGAACTAAAAGAAAATGATAGACATCAAAGGAATCACAAAATCCTACGGCAAGCTGCAGGTGCTCAAAGGCATCGACTTGCACATAGACAAGGGCGAAGTAGTTTCCATAGTGGGCCCGTCGGGTGCCGGCAAGACCACCCTGCTGCAGATCATAGGTACGCTGGACCGTCCCGACAGCGGGTCCATCGTAATTGACGGCGTAGATGTGGGACAGCTGAAAGGCAAGAAGCTGGCCGATTTCCGCAACTCACGCATTGGATTCGTATTCCAGTTTCACCAGCTCCTGCCGGAATTTACTGCCCTCGAAAACGTAATGATACCCGCCTTCATCGGGGGAGTCGGCAAATCAGAAGCGAAGGCTCGCGCCAGGGAATTGCTCGATTTCATGGGACTTAGCGACAGAGCCAACCATAAGCCCAATGAGCTTTCCGGCGGTGAAAAACAACGGGTGGCAGTGGCCCGGGCATTGATGAACCATCCCGCCGTGATTCTCGCCGATGAACCTTCGGGCAGTCTTGACACAAAGAACAAGATTGAACTTCATCAACTCTTCTTTGACTTGCGCGACAAGTTCGGACAGACTTTCGTCATTGTCACCCACGACGAATCGCTCGCTGCCATCACCGACCGTACCATTCACATGAAGGACGGATTGCTGGAAAAAGAGGTGAAAAGCAGTACGGCAGAGGAAAATACCACTGAGAATAACGGAACTTCGGAGGAAACCTCAGAAGAGAATCACAAAACCGAAGAGAATGCCATTGATGAAGATGCGTGGGAGAATCAAGTATCCGTGGAAGATGCTTCAGATGAAAATGCTTCGGAGAATAAAGGAGCTTCAGAGAATAAAAACGAGGAAAAAGAAAAGGCAACTAACAAGAGCTCCATATCGGAGGAGGCAGTATGAAGAATGACAATACCAACGCGAGACAATCAATCAGATTGGGCCGGTATAACGACCTTAAAGTAACACGCATGGCCACCCGCGAGAACCCTCATTCCTTCAAGGGCGAGGAGACTTTCGGCGTCTTTCTTGACGGTGGCAATGAAGGCGACATCCTCATGCCGGCCAAATATGTGCCCGAGGGGACAAAAATCGGGGATTTAGTTCACTGCTTTGTCTATCTTGACCAGGAGGAACGCCTCATCGCCACCACCGAACACCCCATCGCTCAGGTGGGCGACTTCGCATGGCTGGAATGTGCATGGGTGAATCAGTTCGGAGCTTTCCTCGACTGGGGAGTCATGAAGAACGTATTTTGTCCCTTCAGCGAACAGAAACGGAAGATGGAACGGGGACAACACTATCTCGTGTATATCTATATCGACGAGGAAAGTTATCGCATCGTGGCCACGGCAAAGATAGACCGCTGGATTTCCAATCGCCATCCCGAATATCGCCCCAATGAGGAAGTAGACCTGCTGGTATGGCAGAAAACGCCGTTGGGATTTAAGGTAATTGTGGACAACACTTATGCAGGCCTTATCTACGACGATCAGATTTTCCAAAGCGTCCACAGTGGTGACCGGCTACAGGGATACGTGCAACAGGTACGACCCGACGGCAAGATAGATGTCTGTCTACAACCCGCAGGACGTCGCGGAACTACTGACTTTGCCGATACTCTTTTAGACTGGCTCAAACAGCACGACGGATTCTGTCCCCTGGGCGACAAAAGCGACCCGGAAGACATCAAACGCCTCTTTAAAGTCAGCAAGAAAGTCTTCAAGCGAGCCGTCGGTGACCTCTACAAACGGAGGCTCGTCACCATCGAAGACAAGGGTGTCAAGCTCGTGCAGGATTAGTTCGCCCGGGCTCTTCGTCATGTACCTCGCCAGGCGATTCCGAGTCATGCACCTTTGACCGGATAAGCGGGAACAAAACAAGAGGAAACACAGGCAAACACAATAAGATACATCGATTATGGAGTATGAACTAAAAAAAATGTCCCTTTTCTTGTAGGATTGGATAAAATATCGTAAATTTGCAGCGTTCAGTGGAATGAGGAGCTCTCACGGGAGCCCCTCATTTTATTTTATTAAACAACGTATGATAAATAAAAACGTCGTAAAAAAGTTAGTAGAAGAGTGGCTCCGCGACAAAGACTATTTCCTCGTGGACGTCGCCGTTAGTCCAGATGACAAGATTACCGTGGAGATAGACCATGCTGACGGAGTGTGGATTGACGACTGCGCCAAGCTCAGCCAATTCATTGAAGAACACCTCAACCGCGATGAAGAAGACTATGAGCTTGAGGTGGGAAGTGCCGGGCTGGGACAGCCCTTCAAGGTGGAACAGCAGTACATCAACTATATAGGACAACCCGTTGAGGTACTCTGCGAAGACGGCAAGAAAGTACGCGGCACGCTCAAGAGCGTTGACGGACGTGACTTCGTGGTCAGCGTCAAAGAGAAGGTACACGTGGAGGGAAAGAAACGCCCCGTAATGATGGACGTGGACCACAACTATAACATGGACAACGTAAAATATACAAAATATCTAATCAGTTTCAAATAAGCTATGGCAGCAAAGAAGAAAGATGAAGAAACAGTGAGCATGATAGACTCTTTCAGAGAGTTTCAGGCCACCAAGGACATCGACCGCACTACCCTCGTGAGTGTGTTGGAAGAGAGTTTCCGCAATGTTCTCGCAAAGATATTCGGAAGCGACGAGAGCTTCGACGTCATTGTGAACCCCGACAAGGGTGACTTTGAAATCTACCGCAACAGAACGGTAGTGCCCGACGGCGAGGTAGCCGACGAAAACAAGCAAATCAGCCTCTCCGACGCACAGAAGATAGAACCCGACTACGAGGTCGGTGAGGAAGTATCCGAATCGGTCGACTTCGCCAAGTTCGGACGCCGTGCCATCCTCACGCTCCGTCAGACGCTCGCCAGCAAGATTCTGGAACTGGAGCACGATGCCCTGTACAACAAATATAAGGATCGCGTAGGACAGATTATCTCTGCCGAAGTATATCAGATTTGGAAACGCGAAGTACTCCTCGTAGACGATGAGAACAACGAGCTGCTGCTCCCCAAGAGCGAGCAGATTCCAGCCGACCAGTATCGCAAAGGCGAGACGGTGAAGGCTGTCATAGAACGCGTGACAAACGAAAACAACAATCCTCGCATCATTCTCTCACGTACGTCGCCTACCTTCCTTCAGAGACTGTTGGAGAACGAGGTGCCCGAAATCGCCGACGGCATCATCGCCATCAAGAAGATTGCACGTCTTCCTGGAGAAAGAGCAAAGGTTGCCGTAGAGAGTTACGACGACCGCGTGGACCCCGTGGGAGCCTGCGTCGGCGTGAAAGGCAGTCGTGTGCATGGCATCGTGAGAGAGCTCTGCAATGAGAACATCGATGTCATCAACTATACGGATAACACAAAGCTCTTCATTCAGCGTGCACTCAGTCCTGCTCGCGTTTCGAGCATTCAGCTCGACGAGGAGAACAAGAAGGCCGATGTTTATCTCCGCCCGGAAGAGGTGAGCCTTGCCATCGGACACGGAGGACAGAACATCAAACTGGCATCCATGATTACGGAATATACCATCGACGTCTATCGTGAGATGCCCGAAGGAAGTCAGCCCGAAGAGGACGATGTCTACCTCGATCAGTTCAACGACGAGATTGACCAGTGGATTATCGACTGTATCAAGGGCATCGGACTCGACACCGCAAAGGCCGTGCTCAATGCTCCCCGCGAAATGCTCGTGGAGAAGGCTGACCTCGAGGAGGAAACCGTGGACCACGTGCTCGAGGTGCTTCGCAAGGAATTTGAGAACTAAAAGGCGTCGCCTCATCTCTGCCCGCACAAAGACCGCGGGCAGAAGCGTACGTGACAGTGATGAACCAGCAGGCGGAACGCAAGAACCGTCTCCATAACAACGATATAGATAGTCGGACAGTAAACCATACCATCAACACTTTATAATTTTAGGGATGGCGGGTCAAGAGGACACCTCGAGAAACCGTCTCCCTCAAAGAGTAGAATTTATGAGCATCAGATTAAACAAAGCATTACGAGAATTAAACATAGGACTTCAAACGGCAGTTGATTTCCTATCCAAGAAGAGTGAACTGGGCGAAGTCAAGAACGAGCCGAGCTTCAAACTCAACGACGCACAATACAAGGCGCTCGTCGAGGCTTTCAAGAGCGACGCTACTCTTCGGAACGAAGCCGAGAAACTCTTCAAAAAGCCTAAGGATAAGAAACGCGCTCCGGTGAAAAAAGCCGAGGACCATAGGGCAGAAAGCCTGCTCGACTCGAGCAACCGGCAGGTATACACGCCGAAAGGAAAAATCGACCTCGACAATCTGGGGAAAAAGCCTCAGGTTAACAACACTGGTGCTCCTAATCCTGCGGAAAAGAAAGAGGGTGTGGCTGCTGCCGTAAGCCAGACTCACGAAACAAACGTGAAGGCTGAAGTCCGTAAACAGGAAAACAAGCCTTTACAAAACTCTTCAAAAAATAATAACAACCAGGACAATGTAAACCTGCACAAAGTTGACGAAAAGCCTCAACAGACTGTGAAAAAATCCTCCGAAGAAACGAAGGCTCCTAAAGTTAAGACAACAGCCGACACAGCTAAGCCACAGCAGGAAAAGATTGAACCTGAAAACGCAAATACCAACAAGGTGGATACCAATTTAACGCAGGCCGACAACAACAAGCCTGCCGACACGGTTACTCCTAAGCAGACAGAGAACAAAGCAACAACAGACGTGGACGACACTAATAACAGCAAGAAGGAGGAATCGAAGGTGTTCCACCTTAAGAGCGAATCTAAAATCCTCAATGCACCGAAGTTCAATGTGCTTGGCAAGATTGACCTCGACTCTATCAATCAAAGCACGCGACCCAAGAAGAAATCTAAGGAGGAACGCAGAAAGGAAAGAGAAGAAAAGTCTCAACAACAACACGGAGGCGAGCGGCGCAAGCGTCAGCGCATTTCCAAGGAACGCGTGGACATCAACGCCGCTGCTAACCAGAACAACGGCAAGGGGCAGCAACAGGGAAGCGGCAAGAAGAAAAACCGCAAGCGCAATCAAAAGCCCCTGGAGGTGAAAGAGGAGGACGTGGCAAAGCAGGTAAAGGAAACGCTTGCACGTCTCACCTCGAAGACACAGACCAAGAAGGGTGCCAAGTATAGAAAGGAGAAGCGCGAAGCTGTCCAAGAGAAACTCTCTAAGGAGGCCAAGGCCGAGAAGAAGGAAAGCAAGACACTGAAACTGACCGAATTCGTGACTGTGTCTGAATTGGCCACCATGATGGGTGTCTCCGTCAACCAAGTCATCAGTACGCTGATGAGCATTGGTGTGATGGCGTCCATCAACCAGCGTCTCGATGCCGAGACCATCAACCTCGTAGCCGATGAGTTCGGTTTCAAGACTGAATATGTCAGCGCCGAGGTACAAGAGGCTGTCAGCGAGGAAGAGGACGACGAGGCCGATCTCGTGCCCCGCGCTCCGATTGTCACCGTCATGGGTCATGTGGACCACGGTAAGACATCACTCCTCGACCACATCCGAAACACCAACGTGATTGCCGGTGAGGCCGGCGGTATCACCCAGCATATCGGTGCCTACAACGTGCAGTTGCCCAATGGCCGCCGAATCACATTCCTCGACACCCCTGGTCACGAGGCCTTCACTGCCATGCGTGCCCGTGGTGCCCAGGTAACGGATATCGCCATCATCATCATTGCAGCCGACGACAGCGTGATGCCTACCACCAAGGAGGCCATCGCCCATGCACAGGCTGCGGGAGTACCAATGGTATTCGCCATCAACAAGATTGATAAACCGGGTGCCAATCCCGATAAGATACGCGAGGACCTGGCCAACATGAACCTCCTCGTTGAGGAATGGGGCGGTAAATACCAGTGTCAGGAGATCAGTGCCAAGAAAGGCACCGGTGTAGACGAGCTCTTGGAGAAAGTGCTTCTCGAGGCCGATATGCTCGACTTGAAGGCCAACCCCAACCGTCGCGCCACCGGTACCATCATCGAAAGTTCGCTCGACAAGGGCCGCGGTTATGTCTCTACCGTTCTCGTGAGCAACGGTACGCTCCGCGTGGGCGACTACGTCATCGCAGGAACCAGCTGGGGCCGCATCAAGGCCATGTTCAACGAGCGCAACCAGCGCATTGAGAAGGCAGCCCCCGCCGAGCCCGCCATCATTCTCGGACTCAACGGCGCTCCTACTGCCGGCGACCAGTTCCACGTTCTCGATACAGAACAGGAGGTACGCGACATCGCCAACAAGCGCGAGCAGTTGCAGCGTGAGCAGAGCCTCCGCACACAGACCCGTACAACGCTGAGTGATATCTCACGTCGTATCGCACGCGGCGAGTTCCACGAGCTGAACATTATCGTCAAGGGTGACACCGACGGTAGTATCGAGGCTCTGAGCGACTCGTTCATCAAGCTCTCCACAGAGAAGGTGAAGGTCAACGTCATCTACAAGGCCGTGGGACAAATCAGCGAGAGCGATGTCACGCTGGCCGATGCTTCCGACGCCATCATCGTGGGCTTCCAGGTGCGTCCCTCTGCAGCCGCCCGCAAACAGGCAGAGCAGGCCGGAGTGGAAATCAATACCTACTCGGTCATCTACGATGCCATCGACGATGTCAAGTCGGCAATGATTGGAATGCTCGACAAGGTGAAGAAAGAAATCGTCACCGGACAGGTGGAAGTCAAGCAGGTCTACAAGATATCGAAGGTCGGTACCGTTGCCGGTGGTCTCGTTACAGAAGGCAAGGTACACTCCAAAGACAAGGTACGCGTGGTACGCGACGGTATCGTGGTTCACACGGCTCCCATCGCTGCCCTCAAGCGCTATAAGGACGATGTCAAGGAGGTGCCTACAGGAATGGAGTGCGGTATCTCACTGGTCAACTACAACGACATCCAGGAAGGAGACGTTCTGGAGACCTTCACCGAAGTGGAGGTAGAACAGAAGCTCTAAGCCTGTTACGCTTGAATGATATATTCCTGGCGACGGGTGTGGCAACAGCCTGTCCACCCCGTCGCCTTGTAATGTTATAGGGAATTGTCTATTTATGGCAACAGAAGCGCTGCAAGCCTTTGTTTCATAAGCTGTCACCAGGACTTAACGCCGGTGACGCGACTTACTTGCACCATTCCCTGTCTGATACAAACACCCCGACACAACGACTTGAATACAAACACCCTCAGGATAGAATCTCCAAGTATATCCGACAACATAAACACCCCGAGCAGAATAACAACACCCCACAGAATAAATTGACACTCCGTATCACCCCTGGATTGAACAATCAATATTGATATCGCAATATACTTGTACGCCCCACATCGACACCCCCTCAACCCCATCACCCTATCACTATGGAAATAAAGATTGAAGATAACAAGAAGAATGAGTTCGTGCGTTCGGTAGCCGACCGAAAATACGAATACGGTTTCACCACGAATGTTGAAACCGACGTCATTCCAAAAGGCTTGAACGAAGACATTGTAAGACTAATCTCCAAGAAGAAAGGTGAACCCGACTGGTTACTGGACTTCCGTCTCAAGGCTTATAAATATTGGAAAACACTTACAATGCCTACGTGGGGACATGTTCACGTCCCTAAAATAGATTTCCAGGACATTTCTTATTACGCAGACCCCTTGGCAAAGAAGCCGCAGAACAAAGAAATTGACCCCGAGCTGGAAAAAACTTTCGACAAGCTCGGCATTCCCCTCGAGGAGCGCCTGGCTCTGAGCGGCACCGCTGTCGACGCCATCATGGACTCCGTATCCGTGAAGACAACGTTCAAGAAGCAGCTCGCCGAGAAGGGCATCATCTTCTCCTCTATCGGAGAGGCTGTCAAGGAGCATCCCGACCTGGTACGCAAGTATCTCGGTTCGGTGGTACCCTATCGTGACAACTTCACCTCGGCACTCAATTCTGCCGTCTTCTCCGACGGGTCATTTGTCTATATCCCCAAGGGCGTACGCTGCCCCATGGAGCTTTCCAGCTATTTCCGCATCAATGCCCGCAACACGGGTCAGTTCGAGCGCACCTTGATCGTGGCCGACGACGACAGCTATGTGAGCTATCTTGAAGGCTGCACCGCTCCCATGCGCGACGAAAACCAACTGCATACCGCAGTCGTTGAAATCGTCGTAATGAACAATGCGGAAGTAAAATATTCCACCGTACAGAACTGGTATCCCGGCGACGAGCAGGGACGCGGTGGAGTGCTCAACCTCGTCACCAAGCGTGGCGATTGTCGCGGCGTCAACTCCAAACTCTCATGGACCCAAGTAGAAACTGGTTCCGCCATCACCTGGAAATATCCTTCATGCATTCTACGTGGTGACAACTCGCAAGCCGAATTTTATTCCGTTGCCGTGACCAATCATCACCAGGAAGCCGACACAGGCACTAAGATGATTCACATTGGAAAGAACACTCGCTCCACCATCATCTCCAAAGGTATCTCGGCTGGCTATTCTCAAAACTCCTATCGCGGACTGGTTCGTGTGGCTGAGGGTGCAGACAATGCACGCAACTATTCCTCATGCGACTCTCTGCTGCTGGGCAGCAACTGCGGTGCCCACACCTTCCCCTACATGGACATTCACAACGAGAGCGCCATCGTGGAGCACGAAGCCACCACATCAAAAATCAGCGAAGACCAGCTCTTCTATTGCAATCAGCGAGGCATTCCCACCGAGCAGGCAGTAGGCCTCATCGTGAACGGTTACGCCAAGGAGGTACTCAACAAACTGCCGATGGAGTTTGCCGTGGAAGCGCAGAAACTGCTCTCCGTCACGCTCGAAGGCACCGTGGGATAAGCTCACAGACAACATAATATATAACACCCTGACAAATATAATATCATCAGTCATGTTAGAAGTAAAAAATCTCCATGCCACCATCGCTGGCAAAGAAATATTGAAAGGCATCAACCTCACCGTACCCGACGGCGAAATCCATGCCATCATGGGACCCAACGGTTCGGGCAAGTCCACTTTAAGTGCTGTTCTCACCGGCAATCCCCTCTACACCGTCACCGAAGGCGAAGCCTGGTTCAACGGCAAGAACCTCCTGGAAATGAAACCGGAGGACAGGGCCAATGAAGGTATTTTCCTTTCGTTCCAGTATCCCGTGGAGATTCCAGGTGTCTCCATGGTCAACTTCATGAAGGCAGCAGTCAACGAGAAACGCAAATATCAGGGACTGGAACCGCTTAAGGCTTCCGAATTCATGAAGCTCATGCGCGAAAAGCAAGCCATCGTGGAACTCGATTCTAAGCTCTCGCGCCGCTCTGTCAACGAGGGCTTCTCAGGAGGCGAGAAGAAGCGCAACGAAATCTTCCAGATGGCCATGCTCGACCCGAAGCTCTCCATCCTCGACGAAACCGACTCAGGACTTGACGTGGATGCCATGCGCATCGTGGCCGATGGTGTGAACAAGCTCTTCACACCCGAAAAATCCATTATCGTCATCACACACTATGAGCGGTTGCTCGACATGATACGTCCACAGGTCGTCCATGTGCTCTACAACGGCAGAATCGTAAAGACCGAAGGACCGGAACTGGCCAAGGAAATCGAAAAACGAGGTTACGACTGGATTAAAGAAGAGGCCGACAAGAAGCTGAACGACGCACAAAAGTAAAGCAATATGGAATCTGAAAAACAATATATTGATTTGTACCGCGAAAACCGACAGGCTCTTTGCGACCATTCCGCTCCCGCGCTGAATGCCGTCCGCGACAAGGCCTTCGAGGATTTCTGCCGACAGGGATTCCCAACAAAGAAGGTGGAAAGGTACAAATACACCGATATTCCCGAGCTGTTCGCACCCAACTATGGCGTGAACGTCAATCGGATAGAGTTTCCCATCAACCCCTACGATGCCTTCAAGTGCGACGTGCCTAACCTCAGCACCTCTCTCTATTTCGTGGTCAATGATGCGTTCTACACCAAAGCGCTGCCACAGGCAAAACTACCCGAAGGAGTCATCGTCTGCAGTCTGAAAGAGGCTGCCGTGAAATATCCCGAGCTGGTGGAGGAACATTACTCGAAGATAGCTCCCACAGCCGAAGATGCTCTCACGGCTCTCAACACGATGCTGGCACAGGACGGGCTCTTTGTCTACGTACCCAAGAACACGCAGATACAGCGCCCTATTCAAGTGGTCAACATCTTGCGTTCTGACGTAGACCTCATGGTCAATCGCCGGGTGCTCATCATCCTTGAACAAGGCGCGGAGGCCAAATTCCTCTTCTGCGACGACTCTGCCGACGACCGTCAGTTCCTGGGCACGCAGGTGATTGAGGCATACGTAGACCGTCAGGCATCTCTCGACCTCTACTGTCTGGAGGCCACACACGAGAAAAACCGCCGCATCTCCAATGTCTACATTGAGCAGCAGGCCGACAGTCGCGTACGTCACAACGTCATCACCCTCCGCGGTGGCATCACGCGCAACAAACTCGACCTCACCTTCCGCGGAGAAGGCGGCGAATGCTGGTGCAACGGCTGTGCCATTGCCGACCGCCATCAGCACGTAGACAACAACACGCTCATCAATCACGCCGTAGGCCATTGCGACTCGCACGAACTATATAAATATGTGCTCGACGACGAGGCTGTAGGTGCCTTCGCCGGACGGGTGCTCGTTCCTCATGGTTCACAGAAGACCACTTCCGAAGAAACCAATCAGAACCTCTGCATGACCAACAAGACGCGGATGTTCACCCAGCCGATGCTCGAAATCTATGCCGACGACGTGAAATGCTCACACGGAAGCACCGTCGGTCAGCTCAACGACGCCGCCCTCTTCTATATGCAACAACGAGGCATCTCTCAGCACGAAGCCAAGCTCCTGCTCGAATTTGCCTTCGTCGGACAGGTGATAGATGAAATCCGACTGGAACCGCTGCGTGATCGTCTGCACCATCTCGTGGAAAAACGGTTCCGTGGAGAACTCAAGGACTGCACCAACTGCAGCTTGCACAGGCGCGGATGAAAATTTTTCAATGAACTTTTCTTCTTTTCATCACATGAACATTTCAGACATTCGCAAGGATTTCCCAATACTCAGCCGTACTATCTACGGCAAACCGCTCGTCTATCTCGACAATGCCGCCACCACACAGAAACCGCTTTGTGTGCTCGACGCCATGCGTGACGAATATCTCAACGTCAACGCCAACGTCCACCGCGGTGTCCACTGGCTCAGTCAGCAGGCCACGGAGCTTCATGAGGCTGCCCGCGAAACGGTGCGACGGTTCATTAACGCAAAGTCCACCTGCGAAATAGTCTTCACCCGTGGAACCACCGAGGGACTCAATCTCGTGGCTGCCACTTTCGGCGAGGCCTTCATGAATGAGGGCGATGAAGTCATCGTCTCCACCATGGAACACCACAGCAACATTGTGCCATGGCAACTGCTGGCACAGCGCAAGGGAATAAAACTGAGAGTCATTCCCATGAAAGACGACTTCACGCTCGACATGGAAGCCTACGAAAAACTCTTCAACGAGAAGACGAAATTCGTAAGCGTCGCCCATGTCAGCAATGTTCTCGGCACTGTCAATCCCGTAGAAAAAATCATCAGCATCGCTCACGAACATGGTGTACCCGTCATGGTCGACGGTGCGCAGAGTGCTCCTCACTTTGCCGTCGACATGCAGAAGATGGACTGCGACTTCTTCGTTTTCAGCGGACATAAAATGTACGGACCCACCGGTGTCGGTGTGCTTTATGGCAAGGAAAAATGGTTGGAAAAGTTGCCTCCCTATCAAGGAGGCGGCGAAATGATTGAACATGTCAGCTTCGAGAAGACCACCTTCGAGAAGCCGCCGTTGAAATTTGAGGCAGGAACACCCGACTACATCGCCACCAACGGACTGGCAAAAGCCATCGACTATATCACTGCCATCGGTATGGACCAGATTCAGCAGCACGAAACGGAACTGACCCGTTATGCCCTGGAACAGTTGCAGGGCATCGAGAACATGCGCATCTTCGGACCTGTGCCCGACAGCAGCCGCAACGGTGCTATGGCGGCTCCACACGACGCTGTCATCTCTTTCCTCGTGGGCAACATCCATCCCATGGACCTCGGCACACTGCTTGACCAGCTCGGCATCGCCGTCCGCACCGGCCATCACTGTGCACAACCGCTTATCGACCGGCTCGGCGTGCTGGGAACTGTCCGTGCCTCCTTCGCACTTTACAACACGAAAGAGGAAATCGATACGCTCGTAGAGGGCATCCGGCGGGTCAGCAAAATGTTCTGACTCCGCCTCAGCCACGGGCGTTCAGCAGAGAGGCCTTTACTCTCTAAACTCCATCCGGCAGCGTACCACCGTATAGAGCAACCACAGGAAAAGCAGCGCATGGAGCACCACAGGTACACCCGTGCTGAATACAGTCAGGAAAAACAACACTTGTACTTGCACAAGGAGCCGTATCTGACGATTGCTCAGCTCACGGTCCATCACACCACTATAATAATGTTTGAGCCAGCGAAACGGAGCCATAAGCCATGACTTCAACTCTGTCAAAGTGTTCTGCAGATCATTTTCCTCAGAACCACGGCTGGAAGATAGTATCATATTCTTTTCCATATTACTTGTTGTTGATTGTTGCTTCTTATTTCTGATGCAAAATTACAACATGATTATGAAATTGAATTTCACTATCGCTATTTGAATGTTAATAATGTTAATAGCTGGAACAAATTCCCTCTATGGAATGAATAAGACAGGAAACAGATGAAAAAACATCGTCTCAAACCTCATTTCTACACCGACTGCATCGAAGCAGGATGCGACGAGGCCGGGCGCGGATGTCTCGCCGGCAGCGTCTATGCTGCAGCTGTCATCCTGCCGCCCGACTACGACAATCCCGACCTCAACGATTCCAAACAACTCTCCCCGAGCCGGCGTTATGCCCTGCGAGAGCAAATAGAGCACGACGCCACTGCATGGGCCATAGGCGTTGTCACTCCCGAGGAAATCGACCGCATCAACATTCTGCACGCCAGTTTCCTCGCCATGCACCGGGCACTCGACCAACTCATCGTTCGTCCCGAAGCCCTTATAATCGACGGAAATCGCTTCGACCCCTACATCCCCGAAGACTCGGCAGAACGCAAAACGCTGCCCTTCACCTGCGTGGTCAAGGGCGATGCCAAGTTTCAAGCCATCGCTGCTGCCAGTATTCTCGCCAAGACCTATCGCGACGATTACATGGACCGACTGGCAAAAGAATATCCTTACTACGACTGGCAGAGCAACAAGGGCTATCCCACCGCCAAACATCGCGAGGGAATCAGACTGCACGGACCATCTCCCTATCACCGGAAATCCTACAATCTCCTCGGTTCCCGACAACTTGAAATCGATTTCTCCGAATAAACGGGCGATTTAATATATATAGCCACACCATATTATATATATTAGTCAGGCGATATAATACCCGAATGTTAATTATATAAGAGACTTTTTACCAGATTGAGTAACTAAAACAAAGCCAAGACTATATGAGCGACGTTGACACAGGGAAAGACCGTTTCAAAAAACAAATGGATGTCATCCTCAAGCTCCTCGACGGCGACAGTCACACCGCTGGAGAACTTAGTGAAATCTACGGCACGTCCGTACGAAATCTCTATTACTTTCTCAAACAGTTGCCCGAATGCGGTTTCGATGTCATTCACGCTCACCGCAAATATTACATCAGTCCCCGTTCGCCTTTCTTCCGACAAGTATTCGAGCTGGTCAACTTCACCGAACAGGAGGCAGCCTATATGCACGGTCTGCTGGGAGCCACCAGTGGCACCAATCCCATGTCCGGCGTGTTGCAACGCAAGCTGGAACGTTTCTTCGGCGTCAGCTATCTCTCGGGCGTGAAATTCCAACGGCAGCAATATCTCAACATCCGTGCACTGGAGAAAGCCGTACGACACAAGCAGGTCGTGGTGCTCCACGACTATCGTTCTTCGCACAGCCAGTCCGTTTCCGACCGAATCATCGAGCCTTATCTCTTTCTGGGAGACAAAACGGACGTCAGAGCCTACGAGATGAAGTCCAGGCAGAACAAAACCTTCAAGATTTCTCGCATCGGACAGGTGGAAGTGATGGATGTGCCTTGGTTCAACGAAGACAAACATCGGGATGTCTTCACCGACATGTTTCTTTTCAGCGGCGAGGAACGTCATCATGTCAAATTGCACTTCGACTTTCTCGCTCATAACCTCATGGAAGAGGAACTTCCCCACTCCACTCGCTATTTTACACAGGTAGACGATCAAAACTGGATTTTCGAGACTGACCTCGTGCGCTTTGAAGGCATCGCCCGTTTTATTCTCGGACTGATGCCCCACATCAAGATTATCGAGAGCGACGAATTGCGACAATACATCCGCAAGCGCATCGACGAGTCAAGCCAGCTGCTAGGCTAAATCTCCGTGACGGGCCTCGGGAGTTTTCCCGCTTTAATGGCTTCCATCACGTTGGCAGGCGGGCGCTGCTCGTCCAGTTCATGTTTCATAAAGTCCATATACGGTGCCACATGCTCGAAAAACATCTGGAAGCCGCGGCAGAGATAGTTTTCCCCCGGCTCACCGTCGTGTGCATTGACAAAGCGGTTCTTCGGACACTCGCCGTTGCAGGCGAAGAGCCACCGGCACTCCCTGCACCGGCGCGTCAGCTTGCGTTGCTTCATCTCTGCAAACTGTCGCTGCTTCTCCCCGTAGAGCATCTCCACCAGCGTCTGACTGTGGATATTTCCCAACTTGTATTCAGGAAAGACGAAGTGGTCGCACGAATACACATCACCATTGTGCATCATCACTGCAGCATGACCGCATTCGCGACCCATGGTGCAGATGCCCGGCTGAACGCCAGCCCAGTTGGCAAGGGTGGCATCGAAAATCTGGATGAACACGCGCCCCACGTCCTCCACCACCCACAGGTCGAACAGCCGGCAGAGAAACTTGCCCCACTGTTCAGGTGTCACGCTGAAATCCGCCAGTTCGCAGTCCTTCTCGTCGTCGGTGAGGGTAGCTAAATGTCGTCCGTCAGCATGGTGGGTGAGGCGCTCCACTATCGGAGCAAACTGGATGTACTGACAGCCAATCTGTTTGAAAAACTGATAGAATTCATCGGGATAATCGGCATTGTAGTCGTTGACCACTGCCATAGCATTCCATTCCACCTGCCATTTGTTCAACAGTCGGATGCCGTTCATCACCTTCATGAACGAAGGTCGTCCACCCCGGTTGCGCCGGTACTCGTCGTGAAACTCCTGAGGGCCGTCGATGGAGATGCCCACCAGCCAGCCGTTATCATGCAGAAAACGGCACCATTCATCGTTGAGCAATGTGCCGTTAGTTTGTATGCAGTTGTCTATCTGTCGTCCCCGCGCGTATTTTCGCTGCAGTTCCAGAGCTTTCTTGTAGAACGCCAGCGGACGCATCAGCGGTTCGCCGCCATGCCAGGTGAAGAGCACCTGTTCCATGGTCTGTGCCTCGATATAGTCTTTCGTGAAACGCTCCAGCGTCTCGTCCGTCATTATCTGTTTCGGCTCTTGCTCATAGAGCTTGGCTTTTTCGAGATAGTAGCAGTAGGTGCACGCCATGTTGCAGTGTGCACCCGCTGGTTTCAGCATCACGTAGAGGGGTCTTGAAAAAGGGAAAGCAGTTTCTTTCATATCACTGGCAAAGTTAAGCAATCCCCATCACCCCCGCAAGGACATCAGCAGTAATTTTCTCCATTTTGCGTTTCTCCCTTGGAGATAAAAGCCACTCAGCATACCTCTGCATCATGAAGGATAAGAAAATAATAGGCGCAGACTGAGAATCAGCGACATTTCTGCCTCAGATTTTAGTCTCAGCCATAGCCACAGATTTTAAAAAAGTGCCACATATGACACTTTTTTAAAATCGAGCATTGTGATATATATTTCCAAACTCATCTCACAGCATTAATTTTCATTGTCGGGAGACAATCCCAAAGTGGGCTCGGAGATGTTACCCCTCCGGGGGTAGGTTCCATCCTCCGTATCAACGAGGGGAATCGTCATCTCGCTGCGCTCGTTGACTCATCCCCTCGCTATAATATCGTAACCCCCTATCGGGGGTAATCGTTATCCGACATTGCATTATGCTACTTGTTTGGAATCGTTATTCTGCCATTGATTTTCATTTATATTCATTGTTTTTAATTGTCGGATACCAAGCATATTTACGGGTTGGCTTAGGAAAAACACATCTTAAAGACTATAGAACAGCGAACGCTGTGCCCGTCATGACTCATCCATCAATAAAAGTTTAGCGGTATTCCCTTGGTTGATTTGCCCGTTAATGCAAATCGACAAGGAAATACCGCTAATTTTTTACATCGTCAGATGAATGCTCGTCTGACAAACGTTAATGCTCACTTTAAACTACTTATAGCTTTCCACATAATTTCTTGTTCCCGGCGAATAAAGGTCACCACTGTTAACATCATCAAGATTAAATTTGCCATCATTCTATAGTACTACCGTTTATTAGACAACGTTTAACTTTAATTTAAGAATATAATTCAGAACAAGGGGAGAGTGGTATAGGCCTCTCTCTACCTTGCCCTGGCTTGCTGTTAGCAAGACTTTTTTGTTTT